>CAYOYQ010000184.1:0-5473 GCA_964408215.1 uncultured Eubacteriales bacterium | reverse complement strand
GGCCCAGAAGTACGGTCCTCTCGCCGGCAACATCCTCACCGACCTCCACGAGGTCCTCGGCCACGGCTCGGGCCAGCTCCTGCCCGGCGTCGCCGACGAGGCGCTCAAGAACTACGGCTCGGCCGTCGAGGAGGCGCGGGCCGACCTCTTCGGCCTCTATTACATCATGGACGACAAGATGATCGAGCTCGGCCTCCTGCCGGCCAAGGAAGCGGCCATGGCCGAGTACGACCTGGATGTCCGCAACGGCCTGATGACCCAGCTCGTCCGCATCCAGCCCGGCAAGACGGTCGAGGAAGCCCACATGCGCGACCGGGCCCTGATCGCCCACTGGGTCTATGAGAAGGGCCGGCCGGAGAACGTCATCGAACGGGTGACCAAGGACGGCAAGACGTTCTTCGTCATCAACGACTACCAGAAGCTGCGCGGCCTCTACGGCCGGCTCCTGGCCGAGGTCCAGAGGATCACGAGCGAAGGGGACTACGAGGCGGCCAAGGCCCTGGTCGAAAGCTACGGCGTCCAGGTCGACCCCGTCCTCCACAAGGAGGTCCTCGACCGCTACGCCAAGCTCCACCTGGCCCCCTATGCCGGCTTCGTCAATCCCGTCTACACGCCGGTCGTCGCGGGCGGGAAGATCGTCGACGTCAAGATCGACCTCACCGAGGGCTACGTCGAGCAGATGCTGCGGTACGGCCGGGACTATTCGTTCCTGAAATAAGCGGCCCGGCGGCCGTTGACGTTCTCCCGTCCCCGGCGTATCATTCCGTCCGGGGCGGGAGCGGCGGGAGGCCGACGAGGAGGGCGAAATGGCCGAAGAGGAGATCGGGCGGATCACTCATTACTTCCCGAAGATCAGCGTCGCCGTGATCGAGGTCACGGCCGGCCGCCTGAAGGTCGGCGAGACCATCCGGATCAAGGGGCACACGAGCGATTTCACCCAGACGGTGGATTCGCTCCAGCAGGAGCACCTCCAGGTCCCCGAGATCGCCACGGGCGTCTCAGCCGGGCTGAAGGTCAAGGAGCACGTCCGGGAAGGGGACAAGGTCTTCCGGGTCAGCTAAGGTTCCGCGGCCCTTCAATAAACGGGAAGAAAACCTTCCCCCCAACGTCTCAATGGTATAATGGATGGCTAAGTCTATCGACAAGTGAGGTTCGTCTTGGCTAAACCCACCTGGAAAGAGATCCGGAACAAGCTCTGGGCCAAGAAGGCCCGACCCTACACGATCGTGGCCGCCCTCTTCCTCCTTTTCCTCGGCTGGCAGATCGCGAGCCGCCTCGGCGGCGGGACGCAGGCCGGCGGGCCGCGGGGGGCCGCGGTCGCCGTCGAGATCGCCCCGATCACCACGGGCGCCATCAAGGACATCGGCACATTCTCCGGGACCCTGATCCCGAAGTCCTATTTCACGGTCGTCCCGAAGATCTCGGGGCGGATCAAAGAGCTCTACGTCGACATCGGGGACCGGCTGAGCCGCGGCCAGCTCGTGGCCCTGCTCGAGGACGAAGAGTACCAGCAGCAGGTCATCCAGGCCGAGGCCGACCTCGGCGTCGCCCAGGCCAATCTGGAGGAAGCCGCTTCGGCCCAGGAGCTGGCCAAGAAAGAGTTCGACCGGGCCAGGGCCCTCCACGAGAAGGGCATCCTGTCGGACGCCGAGCTCGAGGCCGCGCAATCGGCCTTCTCGACGCGCGACGCCCGCTCCAAGGTGACCCAGGCCCAGCTGGCCAATCAGAAGGCCGCCCTGGAGACCGCCCGGGTCCGCCTGTCCTATACCCGGATCCGCGCCGCCTGGGAAACGGGCGGCGACAACCGCTTCGTCGGCGAGCGCTTCGTCAACCCCGGGGCCATGATCGGGTCGAGCACGGCCATCCTGTCGGTCATCGAGCTCCAGCCGATCACGGCTGTCATCCACGTCACCGAGAAGGACTACTTCCGGCTGAAGTCCGACCAGCCCGTCGCCCTGACGAGCGGGGCCTTCCCCGGCCGGGAATTCCAGGGCCAGGTGGCCCGGATCGCGCCCCTCCTCAAGGAGACGTCCCGCGAGGCCCGGGTCGAGGTCAATGTCGAGAATGCCGACGGGTCCCTGAAGCCGGGCATGTTCGTCAACGCCCGGATCGAGTTCGTCAACAAGGCCGGCGCGACCATCGTGCCGACCAGCGCTCTCGTCAACCGGGGGGCCTTGCAGGGGCTGTTCCTGGCCGACCTCGAGGCCAAGAAGGCCGTGTTCCAGCCCGCGACCGTGGGCATCATCGAGGGCGACCGGGCCGAGATCCTCGAGCCCGCCCGGCTCACGGGTCACGTCGTCACCCTCGGGCACCACCTGCTCGAGAACGGCACGTCCCTCATCCTGCCCGCGGACGCGCCCGGAGCCGAGGCCCCGGACACGAAGGCGGCGCCGGGAGACAAGCGATGAAGCTGTCCGAATTCTCCATCCAGCGGCCCATCTTCACCTGGATGGTGACGCTCGTCGTCATCATCATCGGCCTCGTCTCGCTGACCCGCCTGCCCGTCGACCTCATGCCCGAGGTCGTCTACCCGACCCTGAACGTCAACGCCTCCTATCCCAACACGGGGCCCGAGGAGATCGAGGAGATCATCACCCGGCCGATCGAGGAGGCCCTGAGCGCCGTGCCCGGGGTCGAGGAGGTCTTCTCCTCGTCCTCCGAGGGCTCGAGCTCGGTCCGGATCATGTTCGCCTGGGGCACCGACCTCGACGCCGCCGCCGACGACGTCCGGGAGCGCCTCGACCGCATCGTCGGACGGCTGCCCGAGGAGGTCGACCGGCCGACCCTGCGCAAGTTCGACCCGGCCCAGCAGCCGATCCTCCAATTCGGGGCCCTGAGCAACCTCGACCCGGTCCAGGCCCGGCGCATCATCGACGAGCAGATCGCCTACAGGCTCGAGCGCGTGGCCGGCGTCGCTTCCGTCGACGTCTACGGCGGCCGCCAGCGGGAGATCCAGGTCAACCTCGATCCCCTGAAGCTCAAGGCCCTGGGCCTGGCCCTCAATACCATCACCAGCAAGGTCCGCCAGGAGAACGTCGATATGCCGGCCGGGGTCATCGAGCGGGGCAACTACGAGATCCTGCTCCGCATCCCCGGCGTCTTCACCAGCCTGGAACAGCTTCGGGACACGGTCGTCGCCGTCCGGGACGGCGTGCCCATCCAGCTCAAGGAGATCGCCAGCGTCGACGACACCTTCCAGCGCGTCACCCGCGTCGCCCGCATCAACGACCGGGAAGGGATGCGCCTGGCCGTCTACAAGCAGTCGGGCCAGAACACGGTCAACGTCGCCGAGCGCGTCCTGGCGGAGATCGACGAGATCCGGAGGGACATCCCCCAGATCGAGATCATCCCAACCTCCAACAGCGCCGAATACATCCGGCGGGCCATCAACAACGTCGGCTCCTCGGCCATCTGGGGCGCCGGCCTGGCCATCCTGGCCCTGCTCGTCTTCCTGGTCAACATCCGCAGCACGCTCGTCGTGGCCGTCTCGATCCCCATCTCGCTCGTCGGAACGATCGCCCTGATCTATTTCGGCGGCTTCACCCTGAACACGATGACCCTGGGCGCTCTGGCCCTCGGCATCGGCCAGCTCATCGACAGCTCCATCGTCGTCCTGGAGAACATCTACCGCATGGAGGAGGGCGGCGTCCCGCCGCTCAAGGCCTCGATCGACGGGACGAACGAGGTGGCGGCGCCGATCGCCGTCGGGGCCATCACGACCTGCGTCGTCTTCCTGCCGATGATCTTCATGCGGGGCATGTCGGGGGTCATGTTCAAGCAACTGGCTTACGTCGTCAGCTTCGCCAACCTGATGGGCCTGTTCGTGGCCCTGACCATGGTCCCTATGCTCTCGGCCCGTCTCATCCGTCCGGCCAAGCCGTTCGATCCGGCGACCAAGAAGCCGCTGGAGCGGCTGGCCAACATCCTCCTTGGCGGTTTCCGCGGGCTGGAGAACTGGTACAAGCGTCTCCTCCACAAGGCCCTGGACCACCGCGTCCTCGTCCTGAGCATCGTCGGGGCCGTGCTCGTCGGCTGCCTGTTCCTCATCCGGCTCGTCGGCAACGAGTTCATGCCGGCGACGGACGAGAACGAGGTCCGGGTCACGGTCGAAATGGAGGTCGGGACGAGGCTCGAGGTCATGAACCGGGCCTTCGCCACGGTCACCGACATCGTCAAGAAGGCCGTCCCCGAGATCGTGACCCACGAGGAGAGCTTCGGCGGCGGCGGCTGGCGCAGCGGCGCGAACACCGGCAACATGACCCTCAAGCTCGTGTCGAAGGACCAGCGCTCGCGGTCGAGCGAGGCCATCGCCATCGACCTGCGCAAGAAGCTGGCCGGGATCCCCGGCACGGTCATCCGGACCCGGGCGAGCGGCGGCCAAATGATGTTCGGCATGCGCGGCGGCGGCGGCCAGGAGCGGCTCCAGGTCGAGGTCCGCGGCTACGACCTGAGCGTCGCCGAGGCCTTGGCCCGGCAGGTCCAGGAGATCGTCAAGAAGGTCCCGGGCGTCACCGACACCCGGCTCAGCCGCGAGATCGGCAATCCCGAGGAGCTCCTGGTCATCGACCGCCAGGCCGCGGCCGACATGAAGCTCTCGGTCAGCACGATCGGCCAGTCCATCCAGACCGTTCTCTCGGGGACCCAGTCGGGCTACTTCCGCGAGTCCGGCCGCGAGTTCCGCATCCTGGTCAAGGTCAAGGATTCGGAGTACCTGGGCCTCCAGGACATCCTCGACCTGACCATCACCAACTCGGAAGGCGAGCCGATCAGCCTGCGCAACGTCATCAATACCCGGCCCCGGCGGGGCCCGATCCGCATCGAGCGGCGCGACCGCGAGAGGGTCGTCACCGTCTCCGGCGAGATCGCCGGCCGCGACATGGGCTCGATCATCGCCGACGCCCGCGCGGCCCTGCGGTCGATCCCCATCCCCCGGAACTTCGGCATCCAGTTCACCGGCGACTACGAGGAACAGCAGAAGGCCAACCGCGAGCTGCTGCAGAGCATCATCCTGGCCCTCATCCTGGTCTACATGATCATGGCCATGCTCTACGAGTCGCTCCGCGACCCGCTCATCGTCATGTTCTCCGTCCCGCTCGCGGCGATCGGCGTCATCCTGATGCTCTTTCTGACCAAGACGAGCTTCAACATGCAGTCGTACATCGGGCTGATCATGCTCGGCGGCATCGTCGTCAACAACGCCATCATCATCGTCGATTACACGAACCTGCTGCGGCAGCGCGACAAGATGCCCATCCGCGAGGCCATCGAGGAGGCCGGCCGGCGCCGGCTGCGGCCGATCCTGATGACGGCCTTCACCGCCATCATGGCCACGTTCCCCCTGGCCCTCGGCCTCGGGGAGGGCGGCGAGGCCCAGGCCCCGCTGGCCCGGACGGTCATCGGCGGGCTGCTGAGCTCGACGCTCATCACCCTCATCGTCGTCCCGGTCGTCTACAACATCTTCGAGGACTTCCGG
>CAYOYQ010000183.1:0-5586 GCA_964408215.1 uncultured Eubacteriales bacterium | reverse complement strand
GGAGGCGGGGGCGGAGGAGGCCGCCAGCGCATCGGCGTCTCCATCCCGCTCAAGGGCTACGATCTCCTGCCCTGGGCGACCACGGTCGTCGACCGGCTCCAGCTCCATTGGAACCTGCCCTCGGTCCTGGCCCTGCCCGAAAAGGCCAAGGTCAGCTTCATCATCGTGGTGAAGAAGACCGGCGAGCTCGACTCGATCGAGATCCTCGAAGGGACCACGGTCGAGGTCCTCGACCGGGCCGCCCTCGAGGCCATCCGGGCCAGCCTGCCCTTCCCCGCCCTGCCGAATGATTTCCCCGGCGATCTTCTCGAGATGACGCTTGAGTTCGCCTACAATGATTAGGCTCCAAAGGATCGCCGCGGCCCTCCTCCTCGGCCTGGGTCTCGCCGCCGCGCTCCGAGCCGACTGGCGGACGGAGCTCAACGCCCGGCTGGGGCGGAATCCCGACTACCGGGCGGCGTGGGATTACCTCGCCGAGGCCTCGAAAAGCCTCGAAGGGGACGATCGCCAGGCCGCCGCCCTCGTCCTGCCCTTCCTGGCCGGGAAGCTCGGCGAGAAGACCCGCGAGCAGGACCTGATGGCCGATTATTTCGAGACCTACCGGGACTACGATCCCGACATCGGGTTCCTCGACGATTACACGATCCGGGAGTTCCTGCGCTTCTGGGCGACCTGGAAGCGCTCCTATCCGCTGGTCTTCGACCTGTCCCTTCTCGACTACGAGTGGAACGCCGCGACGGGCCTGCCGGGTTCGGTCGACGTCGGGCTCGAGCTCCTCAACGAGGCCTTCTTCCGGGTCTCCCTCGGGCCCTACATCCTCGAAGGCGGGCACTGGCCGGCCGGCTTCCATATCCTGACCATCCCTCTCCGGGGCCTGTTCGAGCGCTCCGATTCCTACGAGTTCATCCTCGATCTCAAGTCGGCCGATCTCGTCCTGAGAAAGCCGATCCGCCTGAGGATCGATATCGCCGACGTCTCCGCGCCCGTCCCGGCCCCGGCACGGGAGACCGGGCCGTCCCGGGCGGGCCTCGCGGGCCGGCCCATCCAGGAGGGCGAGCTGGCCCTCTATATCGACGGCAAGCTCGTCCTGAAGAGCCGCAAGATCGCGGCCAAGCCCGCCGCGTTCACCTTCCCCCTCGGCGGTCCGTCCATGCCCGGCCAAAAGCCGTACATGCCGCCGCCGCGGGAGAACAACCCCCAGATGAGCGGGGTCAATGTCCTTGACGCCCTGGCCTTGGCCTACAAGGCGTTGAAAGACCTGGTCAAGAAGAAACCGCCGCTGCTTTCCCCCCCGTCCTACAAGAAGGTCACCAGCCTGTCCTTCGCCTATCCCCGGACGACGGCCGAAGGCGAGACGGTTTCGGCCCGGGCGTCCCTGTCGCTCTCCCCCGGCCGGGGGCTCATCCTGAGGGAATGAGGTTGACTTCGAACCCCCTCATTTGCTATAACTTCAAGGAGATGGATATCTGGACATAGCGTCCGCCCCCCGGCCGAGGTAGGGGCCGGGAAAGAACGGAGGATCATATGGGCGAGAAGGGGATGGAAAGGCGGCTCTGCCAGCGCTTCAAGATCGACGGCGCGACGGTCTCCTATCGCCGGGCCAGGCTCTTTTCCTCCAAGGCCAAGGTCGACGAGGAGTTCTGCCCCGTCCTCGATCTCAGCCGCGGCGGCGTCCGCTTCCTGACCCAGAAGCCCCTAAAGTTCAAGTCCAAGGTCAGCGTCCAGCTCGCCATCCCCGGCGAGCGGGCCTCCCTCGACCTCAAGGGCCGGGTCCGCTGGTCGACCTTCAACGCCGGCCAGAGCTACAAGTTCCAGGCCGGCGTGCAGTTCAACCCGTACGGGCTCGAGAAGGACCAGAACCCTCCCCAGACCCTGACCAAGATCGTGGGATTGGAGCAGAAGTTCTCCGCTCCTAGCGCTTAGGCCTGGCCGCCTTCTCCCCTTCGACCACGACGAGCGAGTAGTCGGCGATCCCGAGAAGCATCTTGCTGATCGACTGGAGCAGGCCCAGCCTGTTCTGACGGACCTTCTTCTCCTCGGCCATGACCAGGACCTTGTCGAAGAAGGTGTTGAGGACCGGCTGGAGCTTGAAGATGATGCCCTGGGCCCGGGCGAAGTCGCCCCGGGCGATCATGGGCTGGACGTTATCGCGGATGATCGACAGGGTCGAAGCCAGCTCCCGCTCTTCCTTTTCGGCGAAGAGGTCCGGATTGACCTTGGCCGCGGGCGTCCCCTTGATGATGTTGTTGATGCGCTTGGCCATGAGGATGAACGGCTCGAACTGGGGGCTCGACGTCAAGGCGTCCAGGGCCTCGACCCGGGCCAGGACGTCCGTGATCTCTCCGACGCCGGGGGCCAGGGCGGCCCCGACGAGGTCGTAGCGGAAGCCCTTCTTCTCCAGGATGAAGCGGAGACGGCCGGCGAAGAATTCGAGACAGGCGGCCTTGGTCTTCGGCCGGTCGAGCGTCAGCTTGTCGGCATAGACGGCCAGGACCTTGTCGAGGAGCAGGGGCAGCGAGAAGCGCAGCTTCCGGTCCAAGGCGACCTTGCAGACGCCGTGGGCGTTGCGCCTGAGCCCGAAGGGATCGCTCGAGCCGCTGACCTGGAGGCCGACCCCGATCGCCCCGACGATCGAATCCATCTTGTCGGCGATCGACAGGATGGCCCCGGACAGGGAGGCCGGGGAGTCGTCCTCGAGACTGCCCGGCTGGTAATGCTCGTAGATCGCCTGATGTACGGTCTCCGGGGCCCCTTCGAGCTTGGCGTAGAGGCCGCCCATGCGGCCCTGGAGGCCGGAGAACTCCTTGACCATCTCCGTCAGCAGGTCGGCCTTGCAGAGGGCGGCGGCCTCGACGGCGGCCGCCTTGACCTCCGATGCCCCGAGCTTGTCGGAGAGATAGGCCGCGATCTTCTTCAGGCGCTGGGCCTTGTCGTCGTAGCTCCCGAGCTTCTCCTGGAACAGGACGTTCTTCAGGCCCGCCGCCCTTTCGGCGAGAGGGACCTGGCGGTCCTGGTCCCAAAAGAACCGGGCGTCCTCCAGGCGGGCCCGAAGGACCCGCTCGTTGCCCCGGCGGATGAGGCCCTTGGCGTCGGCGGCCGCGTCGGCGACGCCGACGAAGCGGGCCATCTGCTTCCCATCGCGGACGACTGAGAAGAGCTTCTGTCCCTCGCGCATGGCCGTGGCCAGGACCTCCAGGGGCAGGTCGAGATAGGTTTCCGGGAAGGCCCCGAAGACGACGAGGGGGTGCTCGACGTTGAGACAGAGCTCTTCGAGAAGCTCCGGGTCGGGCAGGATCCCGGCCTTGATCGGCGCCAGCGCGGCCTCGATCGCCGCGAGGATCATGGCCCGGCGCTCCTCGGGATCGACGATGACAAAGCTCGCGCGGAGCCTCGTCCGGTACTCTTCGAAGGTGCGGGCTTGGACGGGGCTCGGCGCGGCGATCCGGTGGCCGACCGTCTCGTCCGTGGCCTTCAGGCCCTCGAAGGCCGTCTCGACGACGGCCCCGCCGAAGACGCAGAGCAGGCCGTGGATCGGACGGGAGAAGCGGAAAGAGCGCTCGGCCCAGCGCATCATCTTCGGGAAGTTCAGGGAGCCCAGGACCTTGGGCACCGCGGCCTTGAGGATCTCGGACGTCGGCGCGCCCTTGGCCCGGCGCCTGACCCCGAGATACTCGCCCTTGGGCGTGGTGATGCTCTCGAGAAGGCTCTCGTCGATCCCCTGCGACCGGGCGAAGCCCTTGCCGGCCGGGGTCAGGGAGCCGTCGGGGCCCTTGGCGATCGCGAGTGGGGGGCCGGTAACGGTCTCCTCGCGGTCCGCTTGGCCGGGGGCCAGGTCGGCGGTGACGATGAGGCGGCGCGGCGTCGCCAGGACCTTGAGCGAGTCGATCTCGATCCGGCCGTCGAGGAGCTCTTTGCGGAACCCGGCCTCGATCTGCTCGAGCGCGGCGCGGATGTGGGAGGCCGGCAGCTCCTCGGTCAACAGCTCCAGCAGGAATTCCATCAGGCGCCCTCTTTCCCGGCCGTGTATCTCCGGGCGATGTCGTTGACCAGGGCCCGGATCTGCGAGATCATCTTGACCCTCTCCGTGACGCTGATGGCCCCCCGGGAATCGAGCAGGTTGAAGTTGTGGGAGCACTTCAGGCACATGTCGTAGGCCGGCAGGAGCAGGTCCTTGGCCACCAGGCGGGCCGCCTCCTTCTGGCTGGCGGCGAAGGCCTGCCGGAGCATGGCGACGGAGGCGACGGAGAAATTGTACTCTGAGAACTCCTTCTCCTCGCGCAGGCGGAGGTCGCGGTAGCTGACGTCGGCGGACCAGTCGAGATCGTAGATGTCGTCCTTCTGCTCGAGGAACATCTCCAGCCGCTCGAGGCCGTAGGTGATCTCGACCGGGACCGGCGAGAGGTCGATCCCGCCGCACTGCTGGAAATAGGTGAACTGCGTGATCTCGAGGCCGTCGAGCAGGACCTGCCAGCCGACGCCCCAGGCGCCGATCGTGGGCGACTCCCAGTTGTCCTCGTCGAAGCGAAGGTCGTGGTCCTCGAGGACGACGCCGAGCGACCGGAGGCTCTGGATGTAGATGTCCTGGATCCTCTCCGGCGACGGCTTCATGATGACCTGGTACTGGAAGTGCTTCTGGACGCGGTTCGGGTTCTCGCCGTAGCGGCCGTCGTCCGGCCGGCGCGAGGGTTGAACGTAGCCGACCCGCCAGGGCCGCTTGTCGAGGACGCGGAAGAACGTGTCGGGCGTCATGGTGCCGGCGCCGACCTCGACGTCGTAGGTCTGGGCGAGATAGCAGCCCTGGCCGGCCCAGAACCGGTGCAGGCCCAGGATCAGGTCTTGGACGGACATCTAGGGTTTCTTCTCCCAGCGCAGGACGGGATACTTGGCCGCGGCGACCTCGTCGAGGCGGCTGACGTAGGTGACATGCGGCGCCTGATGGAGGATGTCCGGGTTCTCCTTGGCTTCCTTGGCGATGGCCTTCATGGCATCGATGAAGTGATCGAGGTCGCGGCGGCTCTCGGTCTCGGTCGGCTCGATCATGAGCGCGCCGTGGACGATGAGCGGGAAGGACATCGTCGGCGGATGGACGCCGAAGTCGATGAGCCTCTTGGCGATGTCGAGGTTCGTCACCCCGAACTCCTTCTGGAACTTGTCGGAGAAGACGCACTCGTGCATGGACGGCGTCGCGTACTTGAGGTGGTACTCCCCTTCGAGGCTCTTGCGGATGTAGTTGGCGTTGAGGAGGGCGAACTCGGCCATCTCGCGGACGCCCTTCGCGCCGAGGGTCAGGATGTAGCAGAGGGCCCGGACGAGGACCGAGAAGTTCCCGAAGTAGGCCCGGACGCGGCCGATCGACTTCGGCCGGTCGAAATCGAGCGTGTAGCGCCCGTCCTTTTCCGCGATCACGGGGACCGGGAGGAACGGCATGAGCTCCTTCTTGACGCCGACCGGGCCGGCGCCGGGCCCGCCCCCGCCGTGGGGCGTCGAGAACGTCTTGTGGAGGTTGATGTGGAGGGCGTCGATGCCCATGTCGCCCGGCCGGACAATACCGGTCAGGGCATTCATGTTGGCCCCGTCCATGTAGAC
>CAYOYQ010000182.1:0-5639 GCA_964408215.1 uncultured Eubacteriales bacterium | reverse complement strand
ACCGGGGAGTGAACAAGCCGGGGAAACGGACCTCCATCTCCCGCTGGGCCTCGTCCTCCGTGTATTCGCCGAGCTTGACCTTGATGTCCTGGGGCTTGCCGTCCCGCTCGATCTTCAGGGTGACGTCCTCGCCGGGCTTCCGCTTGCGGATCTCGGCGGCCAGGATATCGGGCCCCGTGACGTCGCGGTCCCCGATCTTGAGGACGATGTCGCCCTCGCGAAGCTTGGCCAGCTCGGCCGGGCTTTCGGGATCGACGGAGCCGATCACCGCCCGCCCGTCCTCGGTCTGGCCGATGCCGACGCCGAGCCAGCCGCGCTCGACCTTGCCCTTGTCCTTGATCTGCCCGGTGATGTCCGCGACGACGTCCACGGGCACGGCCAGGGCCATGCCCGACGAGGGAGCCTCGCCGCGGTTGCCGAAAACGTATCCGGAACCCGCCTGCTCCCGGTCGCGGAACTGGAAGACGACGGGCCGCTCTTCCATGTAGATGCCGCGCAGGAGCCCGACCATCCGCCCGTTCGCGTCAACGACCGGCCCGCCGCTCGAGCCGGGCGTCACCCAGACGTTCAGCCGGAGCTTGTCCCCGGCGACGGAGCTGACGATGCCCTGGGTCACGGCCGCCGTCCGCTCGGGCGAGACGCCGACGACGCCGATCCACGAACCGGGGGCCAGGTCGGCCGCCTTGCCGAAGGCCAGCGCCGGCAGCCCGGCGTCCTTGGCCTTGAGCAGGGCCAGCTGGGTCTCCGTGTCGAAACCGAGGAACTCGGCCTCGACCGTCTTTCCGTCCGAGGTCGTAACGGTGACCTTCTCCTCGCGCGGGGACACGAGGGCCGTGGTGACGACATAGCCGCCCTTGTCGATGACGACGCCCGTGGCCACCCGGCGCATGCCGTCCTCGACGACGACGCGGACGACCGACGGGTAGACGCGCTTGGCGATCGCAGCGATGTCGGGCTCGCCGCCGATACCCTTAGCCCCGGCCGTCTCCTCCCCGAACGAAGGGGCCAGGACGGCGAGGGATGCCATGACCACGAGGGCCGGTGTGATCATCCTGTTCATGGCGTTTTCCATCCTCCTAATAAATGATTTCCGAAGGCCGGGTCTCGGAAACCTGCTCCAGTATGTAGATCGTCGGGCGTTGCGCTTGGACGTTGCGGAGCTCCGACGAGTAATCCATGGTCTCGTAAACGGGGACGACCGGGGTCCGGGAGGCCGCGGCGGGGGCGCCCTTGCCCGGCGCGGCGGTCAGGGCTTCCCGCTCGGCGTAGGTCAACACCGTATCGGGCTCCCGCGAGGACGACGGGGCGAACACCAGGAAGCCCACGAGGAGGAGGGCGGCCGACCCGGCGAAGGCGTAGCGATAGGCCATCACTCGGCGGGCCCGGGCCCGCTCCTGGCGGGCGGCCGGGAGCTTGGCCAGGATGGTCACCTCGAAGCCCTCGGGGGCGCGGACGCGGGTCATCTTGGCGAGCTGTTCATGCCCTTCCATGTTCGTTCACCTCTTTCTCGACGGCGAAGGCCTCTCCTTCCCGGGCCTTCTCGAGCTTGCGCCGGAGCTGTTCCCTTCCCCGGCTGATCCTGGCTTTGACCGTTCCGACGGGACGCTTGATGATCCGGGCGATCTCCTCCTGGGAGAAGCCCTCCATGTCCTTGAGGACGACCGGGACGCGGTAGCGGGGGTGAAGCTCGTCCAGGGCCTCGCGGAGGTTGCGGATGAGGCCCGGGTCGGCCGGGTCCTCGTAGTAGGTCCCGCTCGAGAAGTTGTTGGGGATGTCCTCAAGAGAGACCGTGGCCATCTTCCTCGAGCGCCGGCACTCGGTCTTGGCCAGGTTCGAGGCGATGGTGTAGATCCAGGACGAGAGCGGGGCGATCGGGCGGTACCGTCCGGCCTTGAAATAGACCCGCAGGAAGGTCTCCTGGGCGAGCTCGACGGCTTTCTGGTAGTCGCCCGAGAACTGGTAGAGGTAATTCACGATCTTGTCCTTGTAGAGACCCATGATCTGGGCGAACGCCTCCTCGTCGCCGTCCTGGACGCGCCGGATCAGCTGCTGTTCGTCCATCTCTCGACCTTTACAACCTCGATTTCCCCGAGAAAGTTACAATACCGGCCTTCATTATTATAGCAAGTCGGCCCCGGGTTTTCCTCGGGGAGGACAACCTGGGCGAATCGGGGGGCCCGCCGCGGCCCAGGGAGAAGGCCGGGGAGTCCGCCTGTTGCCCAGGGGACGGTTTTGTAAGAAAATGGCCCCCGGGAATGGAACTTTCCTCCATCCGAATCCGTCAACCCGGGTGAATTGAGTGGACTTGGAAGCGACCATCAGGGAATGCCTGGCCGGGAGCCAGGCCGCCTGGAAAGACCTGGTGGACGCCTACGCCAGGAGGATCTTTAGCATGGCCTATCAGTTCTGCGGCAGCCGGGAGGAGGCCGAGGACCGGACCCAGGAGGTCTTCCTCAAGCTCCACGGCGCCCTGCCGAAGTACGATCTCGGCAAGAACTTCACGGCCTGGCTCCTGACCCTGGCCAAGAACCACCTCATCGACGAGTACCGCCGGACGAAATGGGAGAAGACGAACCGCGACGAGTTCGACGAGCGCGTCCTGTCCCAGGCCGTCGCCGGCGGTCCCGAGCAGAGCCTCGTCGCCCAGGAGACCAAGGCGCTCGTCTGGGCGGGGCTCAATCGCCTGTCGGCGGACATGCGGATGGTCATCATCCTGAGGGACCTGCAGGGCAAGAGCTATGAGGAGGTCGCCGAGATCCTCGCTCTGCCCTTGGGCACGGTCAAGTCGCGCGTCAACCGGGCGCGCCTCCAGCTGGCCCGGGTCCTCAAGGAGCACCGGGGAGACGTGACATGATGACCTGCCAACGGATCGAAGAGCTGCTGTCGGCCTATCTCGAAGGAGAGCTGGCCGCGGCCGAGAGGGCCGAGGTGGAAGGCCACCTCGCCGGGTGCCGGGAGTGCGCGGAGCTGGCCGCCTTGATGCGGGAGGAGATGGCCGCCACGGCCGGCTTCCCCGAGGTCGAGCCGTCGCCGGCGCTCCTGGCCCGCCTGTACGCCATCCCGGGGACGAGGCCCGAGAAGAAACCGTTATTCCGGCCGGTCTTCGATTGGCTCGTCCGGCCGGCCCTCCAGCCGGTCTATGCCGGGGCCACCGGGCTCCTTATCGTCCTGACGTTCGTGCTCTTCCATCCGGAGGGACGCGGCATCCGGAAAGCCATCGACGTCCAGCTCCACCGCGGCATCGGGACGGTCGAGAAGCTCTATGCCGACGCCGGCGGCCTCAAGGGCGAGATCAAGGCCGTGTCCGCGGGCGTGGTCAAGTCGTTCAACTCCCTGGGCCTGCTCCAGGGGGACGAAAATAAAAAATAACGGGATTCCTGGAGGTTCAACAATGGACGAAAAAGCAGTCGTTCCGCAGAGGCCGATGAAGTCGCCCGGCTTCGCCGGGTTCCTGGGGATGTTCCCCCTCGGAGTCGGGGCCTTCTATAACGGACAGTGGCTCAAAGGCCTGCTCTACCTGATCATCTTCGGCGGGCTGATCGACGCCCTGCGCTACCGGGGCAGCGGAGTATTCGTTCCTTTCCTGCTGGTCGGTTTCATCATTTTCCAGTTCTTCGACAACATCCAATCGGCCAAGGCGATCAATCTCGCGGCCGCGGAGCAGAAGCCCGGCCCGGAGACCGCCAGGGCGCTGCCCGAGATCGCGACCTCGGGATCCATCTTCTGGGGCGCGTTCCTCATCGTTCTCGGGATCCTGGTGCTCCTCGGCAACTTCCAGATCATCCCGTTCTATGAGAACCTGGGCCGGCTGTGGCCGATCGCGGTGATCATCATCGGGATCAAGCTGTTGGCCGATTCGATGGCCAAGGCAAAAAGCGGAAAGTAGGGGAGGTTCCTATGGCAGAATACAAGAAGGGCAGCTCTCTTGCCTGGGGGATCGTCCTGATCGTTATCGGCGGGATCTTCCTCCTTCACCAGTTCAACATCGACGTCTGGCACTTTTTCTGGCAGTCTCTCTGGCGCCTGGCTGTGCCGCTCATCCTGATCCTCTGGGGCGCCAGCAAGCTCTGGCTCGGGCTCAAGGAGAGGAACGAGCGCTCCCAAACGCAGGGGCCGGACAAAGGCCATGAAATTTAGGCACGTTCTCCTCGTCATCGTCCTCGTCCTGGCCTCGTTCGTTCTCTATCAGTTCAAGACGGGGCGGTGGACGATCGACGGCGGCTGGGACTGGTGGAACTGGGACGGCTGGGGCGGCCGCGAGGCCGCGGCCGAGGAGACGCAGACATTCGAAGCTCCCGTGCCGCAGGTCCTCGCGGTCGAGAACGGCCACGGCTGGGTCGAGGTCCGGGGCGCGGACCAGGACACCGTCCAGCTGACGTTCAAGAAGACCGCCTGGCGGCGGTCGGAAGAAGAGGCCAAGGACGTCATCGACCGGCTTAAATACACGGTGACGCAGGCCCCCGATAAGTTGACCCTGACCACGAACAGGGACGAGTTCCCGCGCAAGAACTTCGAGACGGCCTTCGTCCTGACGGTGCCGCGAGGGACGACCGTCCGCGTCATGAACGGCTATGGAGCCGTCCGGGTCGACGGCGTGGCGGAAGCCACGATCCGGAACAGCCACGGCGAGGTGTTCGTCACCGAAGTCACGGGCCCCTGCGACGTGGAGACGAGCTACGAGGACGCCGAGGTCCAGCGGGTCAACGGCCCGTGCCGGATCGTCAACAGCCACGCCGACGTGCGGGCCGGCTCGGTCGGGGGCGACCTGACGATCGAGACGAGCTACGCCAAGGTCCGGGTCGAGGACGCCGGCGGCAAGGCCGATATCCGGGGCTCGAACACCGACGTCGAGGCGCGCCGGGTGGCCGGCGCCGTGACCGTCGACACGTCCTACGAGAAGGTCCTGCTCGCCGAGGTCGGCCCGGCCGAGGTCACGGCGCAGCATTCGTCCGTGACGGCCGACGGCGTGCGCGGGGACCTCAAGGTCCGAACGAGCTACGAGCCGATCCACGCCAGCCGCGTCCAGGGGAACCTCATCGTCACCGCCGAGAAAGCGGCCGTCAGCGCCGACGGCATCGCGGGCGACAGGATCGAGGTAACAACCTCGTACGAGAAGGTGGAGCTGGCCGGCTTCTCGGCTGAGGTCACCGTCTCCGACCGGAACGGCGGCGTCAGCCTCGCCCCGCTCGATCTTAAGCACGGGATCGACGTCCGCGGCGAGTACGGCGAGATCACGCTGGCCTGGCCCGACGGCGAAACGGCCCGGCTCGAGGCGGAAGCGAAGGGCGGCTCGGTCCACTGGGGGCTCGAGGCCAAGCCCGACGTCGAGCAGTCCAACGGCGCGTCGCTCGTCAAGGCGTTCGGGGCCAGCCCGGCGGCGCCGCTCGTCGTCCTGAAGACGAGCTACAGCGACATCCGCATCGACCCCGCCCCCCGCAAGTTTTAGATTTTATCAACGCAATTCACGCGGCCGGTTCCGCCCGGAACCGGCCGTTTTTTTGTCTTCTCCCCTTCCGTGCATCCCTCTCGAGGCGGCGATTCATTCCGCCGCAAAGACGGGTTGAAGGCTCATGATCTTTGCGGCGAAACCGTCGGCGGCGGTGAATGTCCCCCCGACGACCTCCGTAGCGGAGGGGGTC
>CAYOYQ010000181.1:2330-5707 GCA_964408215.1 uncultured Eubacteriales bacterium | reverse complement strand
TGTTTCCACCGGTTTAGCGAGGTGGGTGGGACCTCGGCGTGCAACCTGTGTCTCAATACCTCCGTCGAGACCAGTTCGCCCCCATACTCCTTTCAGCGAAAATGTCATTGATAATTATAGAGGCCCGCCCGGCGCTTTGCAAGAAAGATGGAGCGAAGACAGGGTCAAACCTACTTTTTTTCGAAAAAAGTAGGTTTGACCCTGTCTTCCTCCGATTGACACACCGTCCGGGGCGGCTTTATAGTCCGCGTGAGTCCATCCAAGGAGAGTGCGATGAGAACAGCGTCCATCCCGAGAGGGGCGTTGGCGGCCGTTCTGGCCATGGCCTTGCTCGCCGCCTGCAACGGCGGCCCGACGGAGAAGGCCGCAGCCGCCCCGGCGGAGCTCCTGGCGCCCGTGCCGCCCATGGGTTTCAACACCTGGAACAAGTTCGGTTGCGACGTCGACAAGGCCCTGATCCGCCAGACGGCCGACGCCATGGTCGAGACCGGCATGCGCGACGCCGGATACAAGCACCTGGTCATCGACGACTGCTGGCAGGTCGACCGGGGCGCCGACGGACGGATCATCGCCGACCCGGTCAAGTTCGCCGGCGGCATGAAGGCCTTGGCCGACTACGTCCACGCCAGGGGCCTGCTGTTCGGCCTCTATACCGATATCGGGCCGAAGACCTGCGCCGGCCGCCCGGCCTCCCAGGGCTTCTTCGACATCGACGCCGTGACCTACGCCGAGTGGGGGATCGATTACATCAAGGTCGACTGGTGCAACTGCGATGACCTCGACGCCCCCGCCGAATACGCCCGCTTCCGCGACGCCCTGCGCCGGACCGGCCGGCCGATCGTCCTGAGCATCTGCGAGTGGGGCCGCAATGACCCCTGGAAGTGGACCCGGGGCGTCGGCCAGCTCTGGCGGACGACGGCCGACATCGGCGACAACTGGGAGAGCGTCGTCTGGATCATCGGGGCCAACTCCCGGCACGCCGCGGCGGCCGGGCCCGGCGGCTGGAACGATCCCGACATGCTCGAGGTCGGCAACGGCGGCATGACCTTCGACGAGTACAAGACCCATTTCTCGCTGTGGGCGATCATGGCCGCGCCGCTCATGGCCGGCAACGACCTCCGGGCCATGACCGAGGAGACGCGGTCGATCCTCCTCAACAAGGAGGTCATCGAGGTCGACCAGGACCCGCTCGGCGTCCAGGGCGACGTCGTCATCGAGCGCGGCTACGGCGGTCAGGTCTGGATGAAGCCCCTGGCCGACGGCTCCAAGGCCGTGGCCTTCGTCAACTACGCCGATCAGGAGCTCCGCCAGTACGTCCGTTGGGCCCAGATCGGCCTGCCGCCCGGCCCGGCCCGCGTCCGCGACCTTTGGGCGCATCAGGACATGGGCGTCCACACGGACGCCGGGAAGCACTACAACGAGCGCTTCGAGGTCAAGGTCCCGGCCCACGGCGTGGTGCTCGTGCGGATCTGGCCCGCTCTCCGGTCAGCGGACGAACGTGTAGGCCAGCACCGTGTAGGCGTGCCAGCTCCACGTCGTGCCGTCGAGGACCGGCCGGACCCAGATCTTGACCTTGTTGACGTCCGGCGTGAGGACGTCGGGCCACTTGTCGGGCCCGACCGGCAGGGTGAAGGTCATCACGTTCGTCTGGCCGTTCCAGACAAACGACCCGACCACCGTCTGGAGGTCGCCGTCCTTGTCGAGCTTGATGGTCATGTCGGTTGGCGTCGACCAATCCCAGCAATCGTAGGTCGAGACGACCATCGAGCCGGTGTCCGCCGCGTAGCCGGTGGTGATCTTCGTCAGGTCGTGCAGCTTCATCGGGGCCAGGACCAGGTTCTCGACGGCCCAGTGGCCTGCGATCTGGTCCCAGCAGAGGCCGGCCCAGGCGAAGACCCAGAGATGGGCCTGGCGGGCCTGGCCGACGGCGTCGACGAAGGCCTGGACGTCGGTCGAGCGGGCGTAATCCTCGCCGTAGAACCACCAGCCGAAGGCGTGGTCGGTGACGCCGCTGTAGGACATGGTCTTGACCGACCGCCACCAGCCCAGGCCAAAATCGGTCGCCGTGGGATTGATGACCAATCCGTCGGCGTGGGCGCTGCGGACCGTGATCGTCGCGGCGACATGCGGATAGACGTCGATGTTCTGGTAGGTCACCTCGACGCGGAAGCCCCGGGCGATGAAGCGCAGCATGTCCGTCCCCGCGCCCATCTTGATGTCCTGATAGAACCACTCGGTCCCGTCATCGACGAACACCGTCTCCGCGTTCCAGTCGCAGCGGTGGTGATCGTGGTTCGTCGCCATCGCCTCGGTGTTCTTCTTGACGATGCTGAGCCAGGTGTCGCCGACCCGCCGCACCAGTCCCTCCGGAGTGAACTTGGGCAGAAGGTCGATGTCGGTCGAGTACCAGACCCGGCGGGCGAAGAGGCTGCCGTCGGCGTTCATGTTCGAGGCGACCAGGGCCGCGCCCTTGCCGACGAGGCCCGACAATCCGGTGAAGGTCCCCGCGGCCTTGGCGTCGACGTCATAGTAGAGGGTGTTCGCCGTGACCTTGAAGGTGACGTCCGTATCGCGGAGCGTCTTGATGGTGAAGCTCGAGAGATCGGTCGCCGCCCCGGTGATGTTGCCGATCGTCCGGGCGAACTGGATGGCGGCCAGACGGCGCGGCAGGGCCTTGTGCCGGACCTTCAGGCTGATGACGACCTTCCCGTCCACGTTGACGATCGAGAGCGGGTGGGCCAGGTCGAAATCGACCATCAGGTTGGCGTCCTTGCCTTCCTCGATGACGATGGCCGGGTCGAGATCGACCTTGATCTCGCCCTTGCCGCCCGGGTCGATCACGGTGATGTTCGCCGCCGCGATCGGCGTCGTCGAGCCGTCGGGGATGAGCGTCATCGTCGCCGGATCGGTGTCGATGACGATCTTCATCCGGTCGTAGGTGCCGACCGGGATCGTGGCGCTCTGGTCGAGCAGCTCGGCCACCTCGTTGAGCTCGACGAGATTGACCGTACCGGAGGCCGGGTCGCTCGGGTCCGCCGTCCAAACGGATTCCCAGGTCGTGCTGTTGCTGCGGTGGAGGCTGATGGACTTGAGGACGACGGTCACCTGCTCCCATTCGTCGGTGGGCGCGTCGGTCAGGAACAGGTTCAGCCCGCCCGTGGCGTTGGAGCCCCCTCCCGTGATGTTGCAGGACGTGACCAGGCCGAAGCCCGCCGCCCCTGCGATCGCCAGTAGAACCGCCGAAAGAATTCGGATGAAACGGGTCAAAGGATCCTCCTCTTTTTTGGCCGGATAAATTCTCGAGCCCCTTTCCTGTATATGCTAAGCCCGCCTCCGGGGGATGTCAAGGAATTCGCCTCCAGCGGCGGTCTTTTTTC
>CAYOYQ010000181.1:0-2230 GCA_964408215.1 uncultured Eubacteriales bacterium | reverse complement strand
TTTCTCCTCTCACGCGGACCCTTGGACGGCATCATGCCTCTGCGGTAATAAAGATAGGCCGGAGGGCACGGCAAGAATCCCCCGGAGCGGGGATTCCCGGGAGGATTCGTGCCGGCGCCTGGCTAGCCCCGCGCTCCGCATCGTCAGCTCCTTCCGACCCGTTAGACACGGGTCCGGGGCGGACCTTTGCGGCGCCCCGCCGCGAGCCCCCCCTTCGCCGCTATTCGCCGCCGATCTGGAGCAGCCTGATGCGGAAGCTCGGGGCGGCCATCGCCCGGTCCGGGTCGAGGTCGTCGGCGACCATGTCGATGCCGTTGAGCATGGCGTCGGCGGTCCCGGCGATGGTCAGGCCCTTCACGGGAAAGGCGATCCGGCCGTTCTCGATCCAGAACCCCGACGCCCCGCCGCTGAAGTTGCCGTTGACCGGGTTGATCCCGTAGCCCGTGACCTCCTTGAGCAGGAGCCCGGACGGGGTGGCCCGGATGATGTCCTCGAGCTTGGCGGCGCCGGCGGCCATGGTGAAGTTGTGCGGCCCGATCCCCGGCAAGCTGGTGAAACCGCCCCGCGAGGCGTTGCCGGTGCTCTTGACCCCGGCCCGCGCGGCCACGATCGTGTTGTAAAGGAAGCCCCGGAGGATCCCCTTCTCGACGATGGTCCGCTTCTCCGTCGGCACGCCCTCGCCGTCGAACGGCTCGCTTCCCAGGCCCTTCGGGCGCGTCCCGTCGTCGACGAGGGTGATGAGCTCGGAGCCGATCTGTTCGCCCATCCTCTTCGCCAGGAAGCTCGCGCCCTGGAGCACGCGCTCGCCGTCGACCGCCCCCAGGATCCCGCCGAGGAGCGCCCGGGCCACGTCCGTCGAGAAGATGACCGGCGCCTGCTGGGTCTTGACCGGCCGCGGGTCGAGCGCCTCGTAGGCGTCGCGCGCCGCCTTGGCCGCGACTTCCTCGGCCGTCTTGAGGTCGGCGAAGAAGCGCCGGCTGCATGATTCGCCCCCGGACGACTTCTGGTCGCCCTTCTCGGCCACGACCGAGACGCTGAAGCCGCACCCGCCGGCCCGGTAGCTCTTCGAGAGGCCGTTCGAATTGGCGATCGTGATCTCGCCCTCGGCCTCCTGGTAGCGGGCCCCGTCGCTCTTGGTGATCCGCGGGTCCTTCATCGCCAGCTTCTCCGCCGCCTTGGCCAGCTCGATCTTCCGGTCGAGCGGGATCCCGGCGATCTCCGGGTCGTAGAGCCCGGCGACCTCCGTCACGCCCTTGTCGTCAGGCAGCACATTGGCCGGGTCGGATGTCGTGATCCGGGCGAAGGCGATGGCCCGCCCGACCGCGTCGTTCAGGGCCTTCTCGCCGAGGTCGTTGGAGCTGGAGAAGGCCATTCGCCCCTTGACGAAGACGCGGATGCCGGCCCCGACGCCGGCCGCCTCCTCGACGGTCTCGACCTCGCCCTTGCGGACCTCGAAGCTCAGGTTGCGGCTGGTCTCGAGATAGACCTCGGCCGCGTCGGCGCCCTTCTTCAGGCATGTCTTGATCGTCGCTTCCGCGAGTGCTGTGTTGTCCATCGTTCTCTCCTCGGCCCCGCCTTATCGCGTTCTCGCCCGCGAGCCGCCCACGTTGATGCCCCGGATCCGGACGGTCGGCTGCCCGGCGCTGACCTCGGCCGACTGCCCCTTGCCGCAGATGCCCGGGCCGAAATCGAGGTCGTCGCCGACCGCGTCGATGCCGCGGATGACGTCGAGGCAGTTGCCGATGAGCGTCGCCCCCTTGACGGGCGCCGTCTTCTTGCCGTCCTCGATGAGGTAGGCCTCGCGGCAGGTGAAGTTGAAGACGCCGTCGGTCGGGTTGACGCTGCCGCCGCTCAGGGCCTGGACGTAGAGGCCGCTCTTCGTCGAGGCCAGGATGTCGGCGGGCTTGTCTGTCCCCTTGTCGATGAACGTGTTGGTCATCCGGACGATGGGGATGTTGCGGAAGCTCTCGCGCCGGCCGTTGCCGGTGCGCTCCATCTTGATCTGCTTGGCCGAGAGGATGTCGGTCATGAACTTGACCAGGACGCCGTCCTGGATGAGGACGTTGCGCTTCATCTCCGTCCCCTCGTCGTCGAAGTTCGTCGTGCCGCGGAAACAGGGCAGAGTGCCGTCATCGACCATGGTGAACTTCTCGCTGGCCACGAGCTGGCCGAGCTTGCCGACGAACACGCCGGTCTCCCGGGCGATGTTGTCGCCCTCGAGCGGGTGTCC
>CAYOYQ010000180.1:0-5740 GCA_964408215.1 uncultured Eubacteriales bacterium | reverse complement strand
GCCGACGATCATCTCGATCTCCGTCGACTCGCTCCAGGCCGTGCCGCCGTCCTACCGGGAGGGCTCGATCGCCCTCGGCGCGACGCGCTGGCAGACCGTCAAGATGGTCCTCTTCCCGGCCGCCCGCTCCGGCATCATCGCCAGCATCATCCTGGGCATGGGCCGGGCCGTCGGCGAGACCATGGCCACGATCATGATCGCCGGCAACGCGGCCGAGATCCCGCGGTCACTCCTGGCCCCGGTCCGGACGCTGACCTCGAACGTGGCCCTGGAGATGAGCTACGCTACCGGGGAGCACCGTGAGGCCCTCTTCGCCACGGGCGTCGTCCTTTTCGTCATCATCATGATCCTCAACACGGTGGCCAACGCCACCTCGGCCCGGCGGAGGAAGGCGCCGTGAGACGCCTCGGCCCCCGCCTCGAAGAGAAGGCCGCGCGGATCGGCCTGTGGGCCCTGACCCTCATCACGGTCGGGGTGCTCGTCTTCATCATCGTCTTCATCCTGCGCAAGGGGCTGCCCGTCCTCAGCCTCGAGTTCCTGACCGCCAACCCCGTGGACATGGGCAAATCGGGCGGGATCTTCTCCACCGTGGTCGGGACGGTCGCCCTGTCGGCGCTGGCCATCGTCATCGCCGCCCCGCTCGGCGTCGGCACGGCCATCTTCCTGACCGAATACACCTGGGGCGGTCCGGCGACCCGGGTCATCCGCTTCGGGGCCGAATGCCTGGCCGGCATCCCCTCGATCATCTTCGGCCTCTTCGGCTTCATCCTCTTCGTCACCAAGCTCAAGTTCGGCTGGTCCATCCTCAGCGGCGGCCTGACCCTGGCCTTCATGCTCCTGCCGACGATCATCCGGACCTCGGAGGAGGCCATCAAGAGCGTTCCTCCCGCCTATCGCCAGGTCAGCTTCTCGCTCGGCAGCACGAAATGGCAGACCGTCACCCGGGTCGTCCTGCCGTCGGCCCTGCCCGGCATCGCCACGGGCATCGTCCTCAGCCTGGGCCGGAGCATCGGCGAGACGGCGGCGACGATCTTCACGGCCGGGAGCGCCCTGCGCCTGCCGAGCTCGATCTTCTCCTCGTCCCGGACGATGTCCGTCCACTTCTATATCCTGGCCCGGGAAGGCATCTCCATGCCCAACGCCTACGGCACGGCGGCCATCCTGATCATCGCCATCCTGGGCATCAACGTCCTGACCTACACCCTGATGAACCGATTCATCAGGAGATACTCATGAGCGGCGCCGCCATCGAGGTCCGCGGGTTCAGCCAGTATTTCGGCGACGTCCGCAAGATCCGCGGCCTCGACCTCGACGTCCGGCCGAACGAGATCCTCGGCATCATCGGCCCGGCCCGCAGCGGCAAATCGACCTTCCTCTGCGCCCTCAACCGCCTGAACGACCTCGTCCGGGGCTCGCGCCACGAGGGCACGATCCGGATCGGCGGCGCCGACATCTACGCCCCCGACGTCGACGTCGTCGCCCTGCGCCGGAGGCTGGGCATGGTCTTCGCGACACCCGTGCCCCTGCCCCGGTCGATCTACGAGAACGTCGCTTTCGGCGCCCGCCGGGCCGGCCTCGGCGCCAAGGACCGCCTCGATGCCCTGGTCCGGGACAGCCTGGAGAAGGGCGGCCTCTGGGAGGAGGTCAAGGACCGGCTCCACTCGAGTGGCCAGAAGCTCTCCGGCGGGCAGCAGCAGCGCCTCTGCCTGGCCCGGATCCTGGCCGTCCAGCCGGAGTTCATCCTGCTCGACGAGCCGACCTCCGGCCTCGACCCGATCTCGACCATGAAGATCGAGGAGTCCCTGCGCCGCCTCAAGACGGAGTACACCATCGTCCTGGTCACCAACAACACCAAACAGGCCGCCCGCGTCGCCGACCGGACGGCCTTCTTCCTCAACGGCGAGCTCGTCGAGGCCGGCCCGACGGCCAAGATCTTCACCGCCCCCGACGACAAACGGACCGACGACTACCTCCGCGGGAAGTTCGGGTGAGCGGCATGGCCATCATCGAAGTCCGCGATCTCGATTTCCATTACGGGAAGTTCCAGGCCCTCCGGGGGATCAGCCTGGACATCGAAAAGAACCGCATCACGGCCCTCATCGGCCCTTCGGGCTGCGGCAAGACGACCTTCCTCCGGGCGCTCAACCGCATGACCGACCTCATCGAGGACGTCCGCGTCACGGGCCGGGTCCTCATCGACGGGCGGGACATCCACGCTCCGGACACCGACCTCCTCGACCTGCGGAAAAAGGTCGGCATGGTCTTCCAGCGGCCGAATCCCTTCCCCTTGAGCGTCTTCGACAACGTGGTCTACGGGCTCCGCGTCCACGGGGTCCGGGACGCCCGGCTCCTCGAGCCGGCGCTCGTCCGGAGCCTCGAGGCCGTCCACCTCTGGGACGAGCTCAAGGACCGGCTCAACGACAACGCCCTAGGGCTCTCGGGCGAGCAGCAGCAGCGCCTCTGCATCGCCCGTCTGGTCGCCGTCGAACCGGAGATCCTGCTCATGGACGAGCCCTGCTCGGCCCTCGATCTCGCCGCCACGGCCAACATCGAGGACCTCATGGCCGAGCTGAAGAAGCGCTTCACCATCGTCATCGTCACCCACAACATGCAGCAGGCCGCCCGCGTCTCGGACGTCACAGGCTATTTCCTCCTCGGCGAGCTCGTCGAGATCGGGGAGACGAGCCGGATCTTCACCAACCCCCGCGACCGGCGGACGGAGGATTACATCACGGGCCGCTTCGGCTGATCGTTTGGCGTTTGGAGTATAATAAGGGCGTCCTTCGAGGGGAGGAGCCACGATGACAATACGCTTGGTCAAGCTGACGGTCCCGGTCGCCGCGCTGGCCCTGGCGGCGGCCTGCATCATCCTTCCGGACGCCGGCGAAGGCGGCGGCTGGCGGACGATCCCCGAATCGTCGGGCTCGCGGTCCACGCTGGAGCCGAACGAGGTCCGGGAGACGGTCGAATTCGCCCCGGGCTCGACGCTCTCCCTGGAGAACGACTACGGCAGCGTCGAGATCACCGGCTGGAACGAGGAGAGGGCCGAGATCGTCGCCCGGAGCGCCGCGGAGCCGTCCGGGCGGCCCAGCTCGGCCCGCATCTCGCGGGACCGCGGAACGCGGCCCAACGTCGAGATCCGCGAGGTCCGCGACGGCCTGCTCGTCCGGACGCCGACCTTCGAGGGTCCGGGGACGCCGCCGGTCGTGAACTACGAGGTCCGGGTCCCCGCCGATGTCGCCCTGGCCGGCATCCGGATCAGCGAAGGGGACCTCAAGATCTCCGACGTCTTCGGCCGCATTCAGGCCTCGCTCGACGCGGGCAGCCTGACCGTCATCAACTACTCGGGCAAGGTCGACGCTACGATCGGGACCGGCGACGCCGACATCGAGGTCCTGGACCTCCGCGACAGCGACTCGATCACGATCACCTCGCGCCGGGGCGACATCATCCTGCGTCTCGAACAGGGCGCCGGGGCCATCGTCGAGGCCGACGCCCCGCGGGGCGAGGTCCGGAGCGATTTCGACCTGGGCGTCAAGCTGCCCGTCTCCACGGTCAAGGGGTGGATCGGCCAGGGCGGGCCGAACATCATCCTCAAGGCTTCCGACGGGCGGATCGACATCCGGACCGTCAGATGAGCGGAGGGCGCATGGACGAGCTTCATCTCGACCACGAGCCGGAGCCGGAGCCGGGAGAGGAACCGAAGAAGGTCTGGGGGCTGGCCCTCTCGGCCCTGGCCGTGCTGGCGGCCGCCGCCGCGGTCGTCTATTTCGTCTTCCTGAAGAAGCCCCTCCCGCCGGCCGAGCCGGCCCCGGCCGCGGCGGCCGTCACGCCGGCCGAGACCGAAGCGACGCCGGGCGGCATCGGCGAGCCTTTGGCCTTCCCGCCCGTCGGCCTCGGCGAGAGCGACCCGGCCGTCCGCGAGTTCGCCGCGGCCTTGTCGAAGGACGCGGATTTCGCCAAATGGCTGCTCACGAAAGACCTTGTCCGCAAGTTCGTCGTCTCGGTCGACAACGTCGCCAACGGGCTCAGCCCCAAGCCGCACATCGATTTCTTCGAGCCGGGAGGCGTCTTCCGGGTCATCCGGACGCGGGGCGGCACGACGGTCGACCCGGCGTCGTACATGCGGTATGAACCGGTCATCCGGGCCGTGCGGTCGCTCGACGCGGCCGCGGCCGCCCGCCTCTACCGGGCGGTCAAGCCGCTCGTCAAGGAAGCCTACGACGAGCTCGGCTATCCCGGCGTCGATTTCGACGATACTCTCGTCCGGGCCATGGGCGCGCTCCTCGGAACTCCTATTGTCGAAGGCCCGATCAGGCTGGAGCAGAAGGTCTTGAGCTTCGCCATGACGGACCCCGCCCTCGAGGGCCTCGACCCGGCCCAGAAGCAGCTCCTGCGCATGGGTCCGGCCGGCGTCGAGGCCGTCCAGGCCAAGATCCGGGAGATCGCGGCCGCGCTGGGGATCCCCGCGTCGCGGCTGCCGCGGGCGAGGACCCCTCAGCCGTAGCGCCGTCACTTCCAGCGGAAGGGTTTGTCTTTCCGGAAATCCGGGACGAGGTGCTCGTCTGGCCGGAAAGGCTCCGGCTGCAGGAAGAGGTGGTCGAAGCCGAGGGCCAGGGCCTCGTCGGCCGCCCGGCGGTATTCCTCGGGAGAGACCGGGCGGCGGATCTCCTCCGGCGCCTTGAAACAGGCGTGATACTGGCTCATCAGGCTCAATCCGATGAACGGCGACAGGTTCTCCCGCATCCATTTGAGCAGGACCAGCGTGTCGTCGACCGCTCCCGGCAGGATGAGATGGCGGACGACGAGGCCGCGCCGGGCCGTGCCGCCGGGTCCGAGGTCGAGAGCCGGCTGCTGGAGCGACATCTCCCGGATCGCGAGAGAGGCCCGGTCGAAATAGTCCGCCGCGGACGAGTAGCGCTTGGACAGGGCGGGGGAGCGGTACTTCAGGTCCGGGAGGTAGACGTCGACGATCCCCTCGAGGGCCCGGATGACCTCGAGGCTGTCGTACCCGTTGGAGTTCCAGACGAGGGGGACCTCGAGGCCGCGGTCCAGGGCCAGCCGGAAGGCCCGAAGGACGGCCAGGACGACGTGGCTCGGCGAGACGAGGTTGATGTTGTGGGCGCCCTGGGCCTGGAGGCCGAGCATCATCGCGGCCAGCGCGTCGTCGGAGACGGGCTCGCCCTCGAGGAGCCAGCTCAGCTGGTAGTTCTGGCAGAACAGGCACTTGAGGTTGCAGCCGGTGAAGAAGACCGTTCCCGAGCCGGCCGGGCCGCTGATCACCGGCTCCTCGCCGAAGTGGAGCAGGGCATGGGAGACCGCGGCCAGCCGCCCCGTCCGGCAGGTGCCGTCGGCGCCCTTGGTCCGGTCGACGCGGCACTCGCGCGGGCAGAGCGTGCAGCAGGTCTCGAGCGGGGAGAGGCGGTCGAGGGCCTTGTCCACGAGCTCCCGTTTCCGCGTTCTCGTCGCCATGAGGCTATCTTAGCACGTTTGCATCCCCCGCCGGCCCCCTGTATAGTAGGGGGCTCATGGAATTCCTCAAGAAGATCGTCGACATCGCGCTTCACCTCGACCGCTACCTGAGCGCCATCATCCAGCAGTACGGCATCTGGACCTACGCCATCCTCTTCGCCGTCATCTTCATCGAGACGGGCTTCGTCATCATGCCGTTCCTGCCCGGGGACTCGCTGCTGTTCGCGGCCGGGACCTTCGCCGCCCTCAAGGCCCTCGACATCCGCCT
>CAYOYQ010000179.1:0-5743 GCA_964408215.1 uncultured Eubacteriales bacterium | reverse complement strand
TTCCCAGGGGGTCCGGGGAGCTAGAGGCCTATCCCGAGCCAAACCGTAGAGAGGAGCATCCCGGAATCGGGAGAAGGACCTTTTTATAGCCCCAGCTCTGTATCGATCCCCTGCATCGCCCGGATGGCGATCGACAGGAACTCGTCCAGCTCGAGCCCGAGGTGGCGCGACTCCTCGATCTCCTCGCGGCGGGCGCCCCGGGCGAAGCTCTTCTCCTTGTAGCGGCGCTTGAGGAACTCGAGGTCGATCGACTTGAGCTTCTTCGTCGGATGCATCAGGGTCGCGGAGATGACGAGGCCGGTCAGGGGGTCGACGGAGTAGATGGCCCAATCCATGGGCGATTCGCAGGGCACTTTGGCGGCGTGGGCCTGGACGGCGTGGATGATCGCCTCGTCGATGCCCTTCTCCCGCAGGATCTTGACCGTTTCGGTCGTGTGGAGCTCGGGGCTCTTGTCCGTCACCTCGTAGTCGAGGTCGTGGAGGATGCCGGCCAGGCCCCAGGGCTCGGGGTCGTGGCCGAGGCGGACGGCCAGGGCCCGCATGCAGGCTTCGACCGACAGGCAGTGCTTGACCAGGTTCTTGTTCGTCATGTGGCTCTTGAGCAACTCGAGGGCTTCGTCGCGGGTCATGGCCGTTCTCCTTTCGGAAGGGGGGATTCTACGCTTTCCGGACGGCCTTATCAACCGCGGGCGCCCGCCGTCCCTGCTGGCCCTTCACGGCCTGCAGCACGACGAAACCGCCCTGTCCGAAGCCGGCCCGCGGCCGCTCTTCGCGTCGGAGGTCCGGCGGGGGCCCGAACAGCGTCTGCCATGACCCTTCATATCTCAGTCCGAGGCGCTCGAGGACGCCGATGAGCATCTGGGGAGACGGGGGATGGAAAAAACGCCTGGCCCGGGAGGTCTTGTGGAAGAACCGCCCCCAGGCGCTGTCCTTGTCCATGAAGCCGACGATGAGCCGGCCACGGCTTCTGAGCACCCGCGCGGCCTCCGCGAGGAAGCCCTCGACGTCGTCGACGAACTCGATGACGAACACGATCAGCGCGAAGTCGAAGCTGGCGGACTTGAACGGCAGCGCCTCGCCTACTCCGCGGACAGCCCTGAGCCCCCGGCTCCTGGCCAGCCCGAGCATGCCCGGCGAGGGGTCCAGGCCGTAGCGGACCGCGAGGAGCGAGGCGAACCGGCCCGTTCCGACCCCGATCTCGAGGCCTCGCCCCCGCCGCGGGACGGCCTTCTTCAGCGCAGCCAGCTCCGTCCGGTAGAGAACCGGGTGTTCGTCGTACCACGCGTCGTAGGACGCCGCCGTCCTCTCGAAGTGACCGACGATCTCCCGGGCTCTCACCATCTGCGCCAGGGGCAATAATAGCCTCGGCCCATCCCGGGTCCGAACCCGCGCCCGTAGCGGGGAGAGCGGCCGTAGCCGCGATAACCCCGGCCCGCGCCCGATCTCAAGCCCCAGCGCGGCGCCGGGCCTTGTCCCTGTCCAAGCCCATAACCCAGGCCAAGCCCGAGACCGCCGTAGCGATCGAAGAGAACCTTCTGCCCATCGGTCAGGACGGCCCGGACTTTCTCGTGATGAGCTTCCCACTTCTTGTCCCTCTCGCGCTCCAGCGCCTCGAGCTCCTTGAGCTTGGCGTCGAGGCTCTGGCCTTTCCGGGAAAGCGCTTCGAGCTCGAGGTCGAGCCGGTTCCACTTCATCTCAAGGGGCAGGATCTCCTCCTGAAAGGCCAGGCGGATCTTGTCGATCCGATCAAGCTGCTCGTCCGTCAGGTCCAGAGTCCCCGCAAATCCCCTCCAGGGGCGCGGAGCCTGGGCGGACGCGGGCGGCACACAGACGGCGGCCAACACAGCCAAGGCCGCCACTCCGACGATCACGTGTCCGGGTTTTCTCATTGTCCCTCCTTGAGTTGTCTTTTTATCACACCTTGGGGTAGCCTTTCTTCCAAGGCGCGTTCCTGTTCGCCAAATGGTCGGCCAGGGCCCGCCGGAGCGTCTCGGCGGCGAGCTCGGCGCAGTGGACATCGGCTTCGGGCAGGCCGCCCAGGAGCTCGAGGATGCCGCGTGTATTCACCGCGCCGAGGGCTTCGACGAACGTCCGGTTCGTCGCCAGCCAGGTGGCCGCCGAGCCGCAGACCATCGTTGTTCCGCACCCGTCGGTTTGGAAGCCGCAGGCCGTGACGACATCCCCGTCCATGCGGACGGACATCTCCATGGTGTCCCCGCAGGTCCCCGTGACGCGGGCATAGCCGTCGGGATCCTCCAGCAGCCCGAGATTCCGCGGGTTCTTCCAGTGGTCGAGCACGGTCGGCCCGTAGATCTGGAGGACCTGGCGCTCCATCTCTTCCTGGAGCTTCCGGGTCGCCTCCTCCAACGTCTTGTTCCGTTCCTCGTCGCTCATGCCAACCGCTCCCGGACACCGTCCCACAGCCGCCGGACGCCTCGAGCCGCCGGCCCCTCGGACGCCTCCACCAGGGGAACGCCCCGGCTGACGGACCTGATGACGTCCTCGTCGAAGGGGACCTTGCCGATGACGGGGATCGCCTGCCCGGCGCACCATATCTCGATCCGCTCCGAGTTCCCGGAATTGATGTCGAACTTGTTGATGGCGCACACGGTCCGGACCTTGAAATGGCGGGCCAGCCCGACGATCCGCTCCATATCGTGAACGCCCGAGGGCGTCGGCTCGGTCACGACGAGGGCCAGGTCCGCCCCCGAGAGCGAAGCGATGACGGGACAGCCGATGCCGGGCGACCCGTCCATGATCAGGAGCTCGCGGCCCTCGCGCTCCCCGATCTCGCGGGCCCTCTTCCGGACCTCGGTGACGAGCTTCCCGGAGTTCTCCTGGGCAATGCCCAGCCGGGCGTGGACGAACGGCCCGAACCGGGTGGCCGAGACGAACCACTCGCCGGAGATGCACGGCTCCATGAGGATGGCCGACGGCGGGCAGACCCGGGCGCAGAGGCCGCAGCCTTCGCAGGCCAGCGGATCGACGCGGGCGATCCCGTCGCCGCCCTCGGAGATGGCGTCGAAGCGGCAGGCCGGGCGGCAGAGGCCGCAGGCCGTGCAGCGGCGCGCGTCGACACGGGCCTTGGATCCGCCGACGAACTCGTGCCGCTCCAGCACCTCGGGGCGGAGGAGCAGGTGGAGGTTCGAGGCGTCGACGTCGACGTCGGCCAGGACGGGGTTCGCGGCCAGCGCGGCGAACGACGCGGATACGACGGTCTTCCCCGTCCCGCCCTTGCCGCTGATGACGACCAGCTGTTTCATGGGACCTCCGCCCGGATCGCTTCGAACAGGGCCAGGAACCTTCCCATCCAGGCCGGGTCGAGATCGAGAAGGGTGTCGCCCCGGGAGTACGCCTCGGCGATCTGCCGGTCGAACGGGATGGTCATCAGGACGGGGATCTTCTCCCCGTCGCCGAACGCCCTGATCCGGGCATCCCCTTCCCCTCCGTCCGCGCGGTTGATCAGGATCCCCCGCGGCAGGCCGAGCGCCTTGGCGGCGCCTGCCGCAAGCTCGAGGTCGTGGAGGCCGAAAGGCGTCGGCTCGGTAACGAGGAGGCAGAAATCGCTCCCCCGCATCGACTCCACGACGGGGCAGCTCGTGCCCGGCGGAGCGTCGATGACGACCGTCCGGCCGGCCGCCCGCCGCGTCTTCAAGGCCCTGATCAGGGGAGGCGACAGGGCCTGGCCGATGTCGAGCCGGCCCTGCAGAAAATCGATCGTCCCGGCCTGCCCCGACTCGACGACGCCGATCCGCTTGGGGACTTCCCGGATCGCCCGGCGGGGGCACAGGACGGCGCAGGCGCCGCAGCCGTGGCAGAGCTCGCTGAACACGAGGACGGCCTGGGGCACGACGGCCAGGGCGTTATAGGCGCAGACGCGGGCGCAGACCCCGCAACGATCGCAAAGGCCCTCGTCGATCTCCGGGACAAGGATCGCGACCTCCTCGTTCGCCTCGATCCGGGGCTTCAAAAAGAAATGGGCGTTGGGTTCCTCGACATCGCAGTCCAGGAACTGGACGGGATGGACGCGGCTCAAGGCCAGGGCCAGGTTGACGGCGACGGTCGTCTTCCCGGTGCCGCCCTTGCCCGACGCGACGGAGACGGCCAGGGTGCCGGCCGGAGCTGCTCTCTTCATCGTCCGGTTCAGGGCAAGGTCCCGGACAGGATCTTGTCCACGATTTCCGCAAAGGCCCGGCCCGCGTCCGAGCCGGCCGCGTCCGCGACGAAGGGGCGCCCCGCGTCGCCCGAGGCGACGATCCTCGGGTCCATCGGGATCCGGCCGAGGAACGGGACGCCCATCTCGCGGGCGGCCCTCTCGCCGCCGCCGGTCTTGAACAGATCGTAGCTTTTCCCGCAATGGGGGCAGACGAACCCGCTCATGTTCTCGATGATCCCCAGGACCTTGAGGCCGAGCCGCCGGGCGAAGGTCACGGCCTTCCGCGAATCGAGGACGGAGACCTCCTGGGGAGTCGTGACGATGACCGCCCCCGTCGCCGGGATGAGTTGGGCCACGGACAGCGGCTCGTCCCCCGTCCCCGGCGGCGAGTCGATGACCAGCCAGTCGAGGTCGCCCCAATCGACATCGCCCAGGAACTGCTCGATGACCTTCATCTTCATGGGACCACGCCAGATGACGGGACTGTCCGGCCCCTCGGTGAGAAAGGACATGGAGACGAGGCTCAGGTTCTCCCGGACCTGGACAGGCCGGATGCCGTCGTCGGAGCCCTCGAGCTTGCGGCCTTCGACGCCGAGCATCTTGGCCAGGTTCGGGCCGTGGATGTCGACGTCGAGGGCCCCGACACGCAGGCCTTTCTGGGCCAGGGCCAGGGCCAGGTTCGCCGCGACGGTGCTCTTGCCGACGCCGCCCTTGCCGCTGAAGACGAGCAGCCGGTTCTTGATCCGGGCCAGCCTCTCCCCGATCTTCGGGTTGTCTTGAAAGGGCCCCACGGATCAGCTCTGTTTCAAGGCCTCGAGGGCCTCGCGGACGGTGCAGCCGTCGACGCCGATCACCCGGACGCCCGCCGCGTCGAGGACCCGGGCGGCGTTCGGGCCGACCTGGCCCGTCAGGAGCGCCGCGGGCCGCCTGGCGGCGACGAGCTGGGCCGACTGGATGCCCGCGCCGTGGGCGGCGCCGGACTGCTGGTTCTCGACCGTCTCGAACGCGCCGGTCGAAAGATCGACGAACAGGAAGAACGGGGCCCGGCCGAAGTGGGGATCGAGCTCGGAGTCGAGGTCCCGGCCCTTGGCCGAGACCGCGACGACGCCCGGCCCGAGAGGACCGGTCCCGGAAGCGGGCGCCGCCTCGTGCTCGTGCCCGCAAGGCCCCTCGTGATGATGGCCGTGGTCGCAGAGGTCCCGGCCCGCTTCGAGGGCTCCCCGAAGGAAGCGGTCGACGACCTCATCCACGGGGCCTTCGACGCCGATGATCGTCTCGATGCCGTTCTCGGCGAACAGACCTTGGGCCCGCGGCCCCATGCCGCCGGCGATGATCGTCGTGACGCCCCTCTCTCCGAGGTAGCCGGGCAGGAAGCCCGGCGAGTGCCCGGGATTCGGGATCTCCCGGCGCCCGACGACCTTTCCGTCCTCGATGTCGATGAGCGTGTACGAAGGGCAGCGTCCGAAGTGGGCGGAAACAGATCCCCCGTCCGTGGAAATGGCGATCCTCATTTCGGCTCCTTGCGATCCCGTTTCTCGAGTTCCGCGATCTTCGCGTTGATCTGGTCGAGCTGTTCGCGGAGCAGGC
>CAYOYQ010000178.1:0-5747 GCA_964408215.1 uncultured Eubacteriales bacterium | reverse complement strand
GAGACAGCCGTCACCCCGGCCCCCGCCCCGCCCTCCCGGCGGAGCCTGGGCCTGGTCGTCCTGGTGATGGCGACCTTCTTCGTCATTTCGCTCATCACCAACGTCATCGGGGCCATCAATCCCGATGTCGGCCAGAGCTTCGGCCTGAGCCTGACCCTCGTCGGCCTCCTGGCCTTCGCCTTCTTCGTCGCCTACGGCGTCATGTCCATCCCCTCCGGCATCCTGGTCGAGCGCTTCCGCGAGAAGCCGGTCATGATCGCCGCCATCGGGCTGGCCCTGGCCGGGGCGCTGCTCATCTCGCTCGCCCCCAGCTACCCGGTGTTCCTGCTCTCGCTTTTCCTCATCGGGGCCGGCTTCGCCGCCCTGCAGGTCGTCATCAATCCCCTGCTCCGCGTCTCCGGAGGCGAGGAGCATTACGCGTTCAACTCCGTCCTGGCCCAGCTCATCTTCGGCGGGGCCTCGTTCCTGAGCCCCCTGATCTACTCCTATTTCGTCCGGAACATCGGCCGGTCCGGGGCCGAGGCGAAGCCCCTCATCGGATTGATGTCGAAGCTCGTCCGGCCGGGCCTGTCATGGGTCTCGGTCTACTGGATCTTCGCCGCGATCCTCCTGGCCATGCTCGCCGTCCTCGCGGCGACCCGTTTCCCCGTGGTCGTCCGCAAGGACGAGGAGCGGGCCGGGGCCTGGGCGGCCCACAAGGCCCTGTTCAGGAACCCGACGGTCATCCTGTTCTTCCTCGGCATTTTCGCCTACGTCGGGACGGAACAGGGCGTCTCGTTCTGGATCTCCAAGTTCCTCAAGACCTATCACGGCTACGACCCCCAGACCGTCGGCGCCCATCGCGTCGCCTGGTTCTGGCTGTTCATGACCATCGGCGGCGTCCTGGGGCTCGTCCTGCTCAAGTTCATCGACAGCCGCAAGGTCCTCCTGGGCTTCACCGCCGCGGCGCTCGTCTTCCTGACCCTGGCCCTCTTCGGGCCCGGCCCCCTGGCCCTGGTCATGTTCCCGCTCATGGGCTTCGCCGCGTCCGTCATGTGGCCGGTCATCTTCTCGTTGGCGTTGAACTCGGTCGAAAGCCACCACGGCTCGTTCTCCGGGATCCTCTGCACGGGGATCATCGGGGGCGCCCTGCTGCCGCCGCTCATCGGCTTTCTGGGCGGCTTCCTCGGCTTGAGGCTGGGCATGCTCGTCCTTTACCTGACGCTCGGCTACATCCTGTCGATCGGGCTCTGGGCCCGGCCGCTCATCGCCAATGAAACGATCGCGATGAAAAGGAAAAAAGGCCTGTCGAAGTGAGCGACCCGGTCGTCCTCGGCATCGACCTCGGCGGGACCAACGCCCGGGCCGGGCTCGTCGTCGACGGGCGCCTGGCCGAGGTCCGATCGGTCCCCGTCCGGAGCCGGGGCTCGGAGGCGGAGGTCCTCGAGGACCTTTTCCGGGCCGTCGACCCGCTCGTCCGGGACGACGTGGCCGGGATCGGCGCCGGCGTCCCCTCGGTCATCGACCTCGCGACCGGGACGGTCTACGACGTCCAGAACATCCCCTCCTGGAAGAAGGTCGGTCTCAAGAGGATCCTGGAGGAGCGGTACCGGCGCCCGGCCTTCGTCAACAACGACGCCAACTGCTTCGCCGCCGGGGAGAAGTACTTCGGCAAGATCCGGCCCTACGCGAGCGCGGTCGGCCTCATCGTCGGCACCGGCCTCGGGGCAGGGATCATCGCCAACGACCGGCTCTATTCGGGCGTCAACTGCGGGGCGGGCGAATTCGGCATGCTCCCCTATCTCGACCGGAACTTCGAGGCTTACGCCAGCGGCCAGTTCTTCGAGCGCGTTCACGGCCTCAGCGGCCGCGAGCTCGCCGGCCGGGCGGAGATGCGCGACGCCTGGGCTCTCGGCATCTTCGCCGAGTTCGGCCGCCACCTCGGCGAGGCGGTCAAGGCCATCTGCTACGCCGTCGACCCCGAGATCGTCGTCCTCGGCGGCTCGGTCACCAAGTCCTACCGCTTCTTCCGGGCCGCGCTCCGGGAGACTTTCCAGACGTACGCTTACTCCATCGCCAAAGCGCGCCTCAAGATCGAGGTCTCGGAGACCGAGGGGATCGCCCTCCTCGGGGCGGCGGCGCTCACCTTGGACGCCGCGCGGGGCTAGCCCGCGGGCGCCCGAAAGCCGGCCCGGAACGGAAAGCGCTTGACAGGGTTTTCGCCGGCGGCCTTAATGGGTGTCTCAGGTCATCATTAAAGGAGAAGTCGATATGGCGATCGGATCACACGGAGAGAGAGCCGCCTTCACCCTGTTGACAATCGGGATCCTGGCCGTGGCGCTGGCGGGGCCGGCGCCCCTCCGGGGACAGGACAAGAACACGGGCCTGCTCGGCCCCTGGGCGGCGGCGGCCGAGGTCAGCTACGTCGTCACGGGCGGCAACACGGCGACGTCGGCCCTCAGCCTGGGCACCACCCTGTCGCGGAAGTGGACCAATGACACGCTCGTCTTCAAGAGCTTCATCCTCAAGAGCAATTCCACGACGACGACGCGGACGGCCCAGGGGACGGAGGACGATTTCACGATCCTCGAGGAAGCGATCACCCGCAAGGTCGCCGAGAACTACCTCCTGGCCGGCCAGTACGACCGCCGCATCTCCAAGAAGCTCCTCGGGCAGGTGGGCCTGAGCTGGGACCGCAACCGTTTCGCCGGCGTCGACGACCGGGTCATCGCCACGACCGGCTTGGGCTATGCCTGGGTCGAGAAGGAACGGACCCAGATCAAGACCTCGGCCGGCGTGACCTACACGGTCCGGCAGTACGTGGGCGAGGATTGGAACTCGTTCGCCGGCTTCCGGTTCAGCCTCAACGGTGAACAGAAGGTCCTCGACAACTCGAAGCTCTCGACCCAATTCATCTTCGACGAGAACCTCCAGGAGATGAAGGATTGGCGGTTCGATTGGGTCAATTCCGTGACCGCGTCCATCTCCAAGTCCCTGGCCCTCAAGCTGAGCCTGCGCATGCTCTACGCCAACGTGCCCGCCCTCCAGCTGCTGCCGCTCTTCGACGACGTGGGGGCCCCGACCGGCCTGACCGTCCCCTATCCCCTGAAGAAGCTCGACACCTTCCTGACCACCTCCATCGTCATCAACTTCTAGGAATTCTAGAAAGGGGTCAAACCTACCTTTTGCTGCAAAAGGTAGGTTTGACCCCTTCTTCATTTCCTAGTAGTATGGTAGAGAATACCCGCGGAGGGTGCCGATGAAGAAACGCTACTGGCGCTGTTTCGTCTGCAACGACATCCATTACGGCATCGCCCCGCCCGAGCTCTGCCCCACTTGCAAGGTCCTCAACGCCTACGTCGAGATCTCGGCCGAGGAGGCCCGGCGGATCCTCGGCGGCGGGCCGGCGACGGCCGTCGGCGAGGACGATTTCCGGGCGGCCCTCGAGCGGTTCACGGCCGGCAACGAGTTCCAGGTCAACCCCGACCCCGAGAAGGTGGCCCTGCTCCTCTCGGGCATTTTCGAGAACGAGAGGAACCACGGCTTCAAGTTCTGCCCGTGCCGCCTGCGCACCAAGGATCCGGAGGAGGACCTGAGGCTCATCTGCCCGTGTCATTTCACCGTCCACGAGACCTACAAGGGCCTGCCGGACGGGGAATGCTGGTGCGGACTCTTCGTCAGGAGGAAATGAATGGCCAAGCTGATCATGTTCCACGGGCGGGAATGCCCCCACTGCAAAAAGATGATGCCGCTCGTCGACCGGCTGGAGCAAGAGACGCCGGTCAGGTTCGAGCGCCACGAGGTCTGGCACGACGAGAAGAACGCCGACCTCATGCGCAGCTACCGCGAAGCCATCGCGCCGAAGTGCGGCCAGCAGCTCCGCGTCCCCACGTTCCTCAACGCCGAGACCAAGGACGCCGTGTGCGGCGAGATGGAGTTCGAGAAGCTCAAGGACTGGGCCCTCAAGCAGGGCTAGAGGCCCGCCCCGGCCCGGGGCGGATCACGTTCGAAGGGGGTTTGCCGTGATCGAACGTTTCGACCCTCTCAGAGGCGAACGGCTCCGGGTCTTCGACGACCAGGGCCGGGCGGCTCCGGACATCGATCCGGGGCTCGCCGACGCCGAGCTCCGGGCCCTCTACGAGAGGATGGTCCGGGCCCGCACCGCCGACGCCAAGGCCCTCAAGCTCCAGCGCCAGGGCCGCCTCGGCACCTACGCGCCGAGCCTCGGCCACGAGGCCACCCAGGTCGGCCTGGCTTCGGCCCTCGCCCGCGAGGACTGGTTCTTCCCCTACTTCCGCGACCTCGGCGCCTACCTCACCCTGGGGTACCCGCTGGCGGATTATTATCACTTCTGGATGGGCAACGAGGCCGGTCTGCGGACCCCCGACGGGCTGAATATCTTCCCCATCGCCATTCCCGTCGCCTCTCAGGTCCCCCACGCCGTCGGGGCGGCCGTCGCCCTGAAGTACCGCAAGGTCCGGGCCGCCGTCGTCGTGACGTTCGGCGACGGCGCGACGTCTGAGGGGGATTTCCACGAGGCCCTCAATTACGCCGGCGTTTGGCGGACGCCCAACGTTTTCGTGTGCGTTAACAACCAATTCGCCATCTCGGTGCCGCGGTCGCGCCAGTCCGCCTCGCCGACCCTGGCCCAGAAGGCCGTCGCCTACGGCTTCCCCGGGGTCCAGGTCGACGGCAACGACGTGCTGGCCGTTCTCGCCGCGACCCGCGAGGCCTTGGCCGTCGCCCGGGACGGCGGCGGGCCGACCCTCATCGAAGCCTATACCTACCGCCTGGGCGATCACACGACCTCGGACGACGCCTCCCGCTACCGCTCGAAGGAGGAGGTCCAGGCGTGGGAGGGCCGCGACCCGATCGTCCGCTTCCGACGATACCTCGAGCGCAAGGGCCTCTGGACCGACACCGTCGAAAAGGAGGTCCAGGCGGCCGCGTCCGAGCTCGTCGAAAAGGCCGTAGTGGAGGCCGAGGCCCGGCCTCCGGCGACCCCCGAAGACATCTTCGCCTACACCTACGCCGCGATGCCGCCGGACCTCGCGGCGGAGCTGGCCGAGCTCAAGGATGCCCTCGCGGAGGGACCCCGATGATCATGACCATGGTCCAGGCCATCACCCAGGCCCTGGCCGTCGAGATGGATCGGGACGACCGGGTCGTCGTCCTCGGCGAGGACGTCGGCCGGGACGGCGGGGTCTTCCGGGCCACCGAGGGGCTCGTCGACCGGTTCGGCCCCGAGCGGGTCATGGACACCCCCCTCGCCGAGTCGGGGGCCATCGGCGTCGCCCTCGGCATGGCCGCGCTCGGCCTGCGGCCCGTGGCCGAGATCCAGTTCATGGGCTTCATCTACCCGGCCTTCAACCAGATCATCTCCCACGTCGCCCGCCTCCGGAACAGGACCCGGGGCCGGTTCACCGCCCCGCTCACGATCCGCACCCCTTACGGCGCGGGGGTCAAGGCGCTCGAGCACCATTCGGAGAGCACGGAGGCGCTCTTTTGTCACATCCCGGGCCTGACGGTCGTCGTCCCGTCGAGCCCCGCCGAGGCCAAGGGGCTCCTCATCGCCTCGATCCGCAGCGACGACCCGGTCCTCTTCCTCGAGCCGACCAAGCTCTACCGGGCCGAAAAAGAGGACGTGCCCGAAGGCGCCTATGAGGTCCCCCTGCGGCAGGCCGCCGTCCGCCGCGAAGGCCGCGACGCGACCGTCGTCGCCTGGGGCGCGATGGTCCCCGTGGCCCGGGCGGCCGCGGCCGCGGCCG
>CAYOYQ010000177.1:0-5758 GCA_964408215.1 uncultured Eubacteriales bacterium | reverse complement strand
TCACGAGATGATGAACCGGGTTCGGAACGATCCGGACTTGGAGTAGGGGTGGAACGGGTCGTCGGCGATCCCGAAGCCCGTCTTCAGCCTGGCCCGGAGCCTGGACATGTTCTTCTTGAGGGGGGCCGCTTCTTTTTCGTACATCTCGTCATTGGAGCGCTGGCCGTTCACCTTGGCGAGATACATCAAGAGGCCCCAGAGCGGGTCGGAGCCCCCCGTCTTTCGGTCATCGAAGCCGAGCTCCCTGTAGTGCTTGATCCCGATCGGCCGGCCGCCCGCCCGGATGTCGATAGTGTCTCCGCTGATGACCCTGATGATCACGCTTTCCCAAGTCGTGAACTCGGGGATCTCAAGGTGCGTCATCGGGGGGCCTGTCTCCCTCTTACTATACACCCGTTGGACGGGGATATGCGGAAATAAAAAGGGGGAGCGGCTGGACCAGCCGCCCCCCCGCGTGGAGCCGTTGTTCACGACCCCGGGTTGTCCGGGGCCTTAGTAGCGCCGGCTGCCGAAGCCGCCGGACCTCGGGGAGTCCGTTTTCGGCTTGGCTTCGTTGACCTTGAGGGCCCGGCCCTTCAGGTCGCTGCCGTTCAGCATGGAAATGGCCTTGGTGGCCTCGTCCCGGCTCGCCATCTCGACGAAGCCGAAGCCCCGCGATTCGCCGCTGAACTTGTCCTTGATGACGGCCGTCTTGTCGACCTGGCCGAACGCCTGGAAGGCATCCCTCAGGTCGTTCTCGTTGACGGTGCTGGGCAGATTGCCCACGTAGATGTTCATTCTCGTCTCCTTTCGACGATGGAAAGGCTCTCCCGAGCCCTCCCGGTTTTTAAGATTCCAGAACGTCGTAAAGGAGAGGAGGATCGGACCGATCAGGGCCTCTGGCCCCTTCCTTTAGATATTCGAGTGTCTATAGCTGAGGTTTCCCTTTGCTAATGAACGAGACCATTATACCACAATCCCGAAAAGCCGGGGCGCGGCGCAGGGCCGGGGGGGCCTGCCGCAGGGGCAAGTCGGGCTCGCCGGCCCGCGGCTCCTTGAAGCGGGGGACGGTTCTTGTGTAACATCTCCCCGTGCCCTGGGTTGAGGAAGACTACCGGAAAACCGTGGCGGGCGAGCCTCGCCCAGGCAGGATGCTGCCCGGAAGTGCGGTGGAGGTCGTCCGCGAGGTCGGTCCGGGCCGCCGCTTCCGCCACGTCCTGTTCGATTTCGACGGCACCCTGAGCCTCATCCGCGAGGGCTGGCCCGAGGTCATGGTCGGGCTGATGGTCAAGGAGATCCTGGCCACGGGGACGCCGGAGCCCGAGGAGGAGGTGGCCCGTCTCTGCCGCGAGTTCGTGGCCGAACTCACCGGCAAGCAGACGATCTACCAGATGATCCGCCTCACAGAAGAGATAAGGCGGAGGGGCGGGGAACCACGGGAGCCCGTCTGGTACAAGGAGAGATACCACGCCCGGCTCATGGACCGGATCCGGGACCGGCGCGAGGCCCTGCGGTCGGGGGCGGCCCGCCCCGAAGATCACCTTGTCCCCGGCGCGCTCGGCGTCCTCGATGCCCTCCGCGACCGGGGACTTCCGATGTACCTGGCGAGCGGAACGGACCAGACCTATGTCGTGGAGGAGGCGGAACTTCTCGGCCTCGGGCCCTATTTCGGTGATCGCATCTATGGGGCCATCGACGATTACACCAGGTACTCGAAGCAGATGGTCATCGATCAGATCTTGCGTGAGAACCGGGTCGAGGGCTCGTCGCTCCTCGGGTTCGGCGACGGCTACGTCGAGATCATGAACGTCAAGGCGGCGGGAGGCATCGCCGTGGCCGTGGCCAGCGATGAATCCGGGCGGACGGGCCGCCCCGACCCGTGGAAGCGTGACCGTCTTGTCGGCGTTGGCGCCGATATCGTCGTTCCCGACTACCGCGACGGCGAGGCCCTTCTCGGCTACCTGTTCAGGCAGGCGTGAGGTGAGAGGATGCCCTTCAAAACCTTCGACCGCTCCCGGGTGAAGCTGAGGCCGCTCGCCGAGCGCGCGAACCTCCTCGGCCGCGACATCCTCATCTTCCCGGAAAGCCCCTTCGAGCGCTTCGAGCATGCCGCGCTGCCGGTCCTGGCCGAGAGGATCCGCGCCGCCCGCGCCTCCGGCGGGAGCTCCGTCATCCTGATGATCGGCGCGCACGTCCTGCGCCGCGGCGCGGCGCCTCTGCTCATCGACCTCATGCGCCGCGGCCTCGTCAGCCATATCGGCCTCAACGGGGCCGGGGCCATCCACGATTACGAGTTGGCCCTCATCGGCGGGACCTCCGAGAGCGTCGCCAACTACGTCCGCACCGGCGAGTTCGGGCTGTGGCGGGAGACGGGCGGCATCAACGAGGCCGCCCGGGCGGGAGCGCGCGACGGGATCGGCCTGGGGGAGGCGATCGGCCGGGCCATCATCGACGGCCGCTTCCCGTTCGCCGAAACGAGCCTCCTCGCCGCCGGCGTCCGGCTCGGCGTCCCGGTCACCGTCCACGTGGGGATCGGCCAGGACATCATCCACGAGCACCCGAATTTCGACGCGGCGGCGACCGGCGTCGCGACCGACACGGATTTCCTCATCCTGACGGAGAGCGTGCGCGGGCTCGAAGGCGGGGTCTTTCTCAACATCGGCACGGCGGTCATGGGCCCCGAGGTCTACCTCAAGGCCCTGACGATGGCCAGGAACGTCGCCCGCCAGGAGGGTCGAACGATTAGCCGGTTCACGACGGCCGTCTTCGACCTCGTCGCTCTCGACGAGCGAGACGTGGCCCGTCACCGCGAGGCGGCCAAGACCGAAGCGGCCTATTACTTCCGGCCCTACAAGACCGTCCTCGTCCGTACGGTGGCCGACGGCGGGGAGAGCTTCTACGTCCGCGGCGACCACGCGGCGACGCTGCCGACGCTCTACCACCTTATAATCGAGGGGGCGGAGAAGGCATGAACGCGGCGCGTTTGCGTGAGATCGTCGGCCGGTTCCCGGCCTGCCGCGTCGCCGTCCTCGGGGACTTCTTCCTCGACAAGTACCTTGACACCGACCCGACGCTCGCCGAGATCTCCGTCGAGACGGGGAAGACCGCCCATCAGGTCGTCGCCATCCGGACGAGCCCGGGTGCCGCGGGCACGATCGTCAACAACCTGGCCTCCCTGGGCGCCGGGGAGATCCACGCTGTCGGGATCACCGGCGACGACGGCGAAGCTTACGACCTGCGGAAGGCGCTGGCCGCCCGGCGCTGCATGACCGAAGGCCTCTTCTCCCTGCCTGGCCGGCTCACGGCGACCTACCTCAAGCCGCGGGACCGACGCGCGGCCGACCTGGCCGGCGAGCACGAGCGTTACGACACCAAGGACCGGACGCCGCTGCCCCGGGAGGCAGAAGAGAAGATCCTCGGCTATCTCGAGGGCCTGCTCGCCAAGGTCGACGCCGTCGCCGTCCAAGACCAGGTCGAGGAGGAGGAGCGCGGCGTCGTCACGACCAGGGTCCGGGAGCGGCTGGCCGAGCTCGGGCGGCTCCACCCCGAGAAGATCATCTGGGTGGACAGCCGCTCGCGGATCGGCCTCTTCCGGAACGTCATGATCAAGGTCAACGCCCGCGAGGCGCTGAAGCAGGCCTTCCGCGTCGGCGCCGACGAGCCGGCCGACGCGGACGTCATCCGGGCGGTAAGGGAGCTCCGGGCGCGCACGGGCCGGCCGGTCTTCGTCACCGCGGGCCGGCGGGGCATCTGGACGAGCGACCCCGAGCCCGTTCTTATCCGGGCGGTACGCGTGCCTGAGCCGACCGACCCCACAGGCGCGGGCGACAGCGCCACGGCAGGCGCGGTCCTGGCCCTTTGCGCCGGGGCGACTCCGGCCGAGGCGGCGCTCATCGCGAACCTCGTCGCCTCGATCACCGTCCAACAGCTGGCGACGACCGGCACCGCGAGCCCGGCCGAGCTCGGGCCGCGGCTCGAGATGTGGCTCACACAGGGGGTCTGACGAAGTGAAAAAGTGGGGGCCTGACCCCTTCCGGAGGCACATCCGAAAAAGAGAGGTGCTGACATGAAGTTTGCTGCCGATTATATCGCGAAGCTGCAGAAGGCGCTGGCCGGTCTCGACGCCGAGGCGATCGGGAAGGCCGCGGCCTGGCTCAAGGAGGCGCGCGACCAGGGCCGTATAATCTTCGTTCTCGGCAACGGGGGCAGCGCCGCCGTCGCCGCGCACCTCGCCGTCGACCTGGTCAAGGGCGCGTCCTACGGCCGTCCGGCCAAGTTCAAGGTCATGAGCCTGGCCGAGAACATCGCGACCCTGACGGCCTACGTCAACGACGTCGGAGGCGAAGCGGTCTTCGTCGAACAGCTCAAGAACTTCGCCGGGCCCGGCGACATCGTCATCGCCATTAGCGGCAGCGGCGACAGCCCGAACGTGCTGGCCGCGGTCGAGTACGCCAACGGCGCCGGCTGTAAAACGATCGCCATGACCCGAGAGGGAGGCGGCGCGCTCGGCATGCTCGTTGGCCTCAACCTGGCCGTCCCGAGCGATCACATGGGCCGGCTCGAGGACGGCTTCATGGCGATGGCCCATATCCTGGCCTACGCCTTCATGGAGCGCGCCGTCGATTAAAGGGGAACTTCCCCTCCGGCCGGCATGAGCTTGCCGTCGAGAGTCCTTGACGACGGATTCCCGCTGTCCTATAGTAAGATGTATAAGTAAGGAATTTCATCGGAGGTAAGGATGACCGCGACTGTCACCGCCAAAGGCCAGGTCACGTTGCCGGTGGAGGTTCGGAGACGGCTCGGGCTGAAGCCCGGCAGCAAATTGGAATTCATCGTGATCGGGGACGAGCGGCTGGAAGCCATTCCTCTTTCCGAAACGGTCACCAGCCTCAAAGGGATGGTCCCAAAGCCTAGGAGGCGGCTCTCTCTCACGGATATGGACAAGGCGATCGCGGAGGGAGCCTCATGATCGGGCTCGATACGAACGTCCTGGTCCGATATATCGTTCGGGACGACGAGAGACAGACGAAGGCAGCAACGCGCCTCATAGAGCTCAGATGCACATCCGACGATCCCGGGCTCGTGAGCTCCATCGTCTTGTGCGAATTGGCCTGGGTGCTAGCAAGAGGCTATCGCTATCCGCGGGGTACGGTGGGGCAAGTGCTCAGGCGTATCCTCTCCGTCCAGGAACTGCAGGTAGAGGACGCGGAATCCGCCTGGCGGGCGGTGCGGTTGTTCGAGCAGGGAAAGGCGGACTTCGCAGATCACCTTATAGGGATCTCCAATCGCGAAAATAAGGCCGAGGTCACTTATACTTTTGACGAGAGAGCCGGAGAGAGCGATCTATTCGAGATCGTCCGGACCTGAGTCAAGAGGCGTCTTCTGTTTCGGCCTATAGAAGAGCGACCTCTCCGGGCGCTGGTGCCCATGAAGACGCAATTCGTGCGGCCGGCCGTCGCGCAGGACCTCGGCGGCCGGACGGCTCCAATACGGCGAAGCTTCCGACGACGACCCTGCGGCCAGGCGCGTGTTCCCTCTCGGCTCAGACAATTCTACGCCGGCGCCGCGCCCGGCACAAATGGACGGTGCGTCATTGACATCCCTCCCGGGCGGCGCTATCCTTCGGCCGGACGGAGAAGAAGGGATCGAGGGGGCCGCTATGGACACGAAGGAGTCTCCCGAAAAGACGATCACCCTGAGCGCGGCGGGCGGGACGGCCCGGGACATCGGCCCCTATCATCTGCTCGAAAAGATCGGCGAGGGCGGGATGGGGGACGTC
>CAYOYQ010000176.1:3178-5781 GCA_964408215.1 uncultured Eubacteriales bacterium | reverse complement strand
CGGATCAAGAATTGGGGGGATTTCAGGGCGGAATAGCCGTCGCGGACGATCGGGCGCTTATCAAGAGACTTGGCGACCGATCATGGTATATATTAGGCCGGCTCTGAGGTCGACCATCCGATGAAACGATCGTCGAGGACCCTGCGGCCGGGCGTTGCCGCGGCCGCCGCCCTGGTCGTATTCGCCCTCGCCTCGGCCCTCGTCCTTGCGGCCGCAGGCGGCGGGGAGCAGGGCGAGGGGCTCCTCGGCTACATCTCGAAGGACCGCATCGTCGAGATGGCGACGGCAGCGGATCCGTCGGTCGCGTCATTCACGCCCTCCGAGGCCGCCCAGGCCTCGTTCGTCGCGCTCGTCGATCCCGTCCACGTGCGGATGTTCCTCGTGGCGTCGCGGCTGGCCGACCTCAAGCTCGCGGCGGAGGTCGGCAAGGCGGTCGAAATGGCCGCCAACCCCGCGCTCACGGCCGAGTTCGTCGGCGTCGCCGCGGACCTCTCCGAGCCCAAGGCCCTCATCTCCGAGAACGCCGTCACCGCCGCCCCGGAGATCGTCGTCTATTGGATGGGGTCGGAGATCGGGCGCATGCATCCCGAGGCGGCGGCCTCGATCGACGCCGACCTGGCCGATTTCATCTTCCAGGCCCGGACCCGGATCGCCGAGGAGATGCTCCAGGATAACGAGTTCTTCAAGTACACTTTTCACAAGGACCTTTTGGCGCTCGACTGCAAGCGCTGCCACGGACCGCGCTAAGCGGATCTCTTTCCGAACAGCCCGCGCGCTTCGCGGGCCTTCTCCGCTCCCCACGCCCGCAGTCCGTCCCCGTGGTAGTAGAGCACGGGGATGACGACGAGGATGAGGAGCGTCGAGCTCGACAAGCCGCCGACCGTGCAGAGGGCCAGCGACGACCAGATCTGGCGCTTGTTCTGCTGGGCGCTGATCAGGAGCATCGGCAGCATGCCGAAGACCGTCGTCATCGTGGTCATCAGGATCGGCCGGACCCGGTCCCGGGTGCCGCGGACCACGGCCTCGAGAAGTCCCAGCCCCTCCCGCCGCCGGGCGTTGATGTGGTCGACGAGAAGGATGGCGTTGTTGACGACGATGCCCGAGAGCAGGATGACGCCGATGTAGGCGGTCGGGTCGAACGGCTCCTTGGCCACGACGAAGGCGACGAAGACCCCGATGAGCGAGAGGGGCACGGCGAGCATGACGAAGAACGGCGTGATGAACGATTCGTAGAGCGCGGCCAGGATGATGAAAATGATGACCAGGGCCGCCGCGATGGCGAAGTTGATCTGTTTCTGCTCCTCCTCGGTCACGTACCAGCTTTCCTCGAGCGAGGCCGAGAAGCCGGGCGCGAGGTGGAGCGAGTCGAAGACCGCCTTGCGGTAGCGCTCTTCGGCCTTGGACGGGCCGCGGAACTCCCACATGAGGGTCTGCTGGAACTGCTGGTTCTCGCGGTCGATGGCACCGGCGATGGGCGATTCGATGAAGGCCGCGACTTCGCCGAGACGGAGGTACTCGCCGCCCCGCGTCTGGATGAGGGCCTCGTTGAGGTCGCGCATGTCGAGCCTCGCCGCGTCGGGGAACTTGACCGAGACGGTGATGTCCTTGCCCTCGGTCCGGATCCGGGCCGGCTGGCCGAACGTCCCCTGGATCATGGTCTGGAGGGCGAAGTAGAGATAGGCGGGGTCGACGTTGTAGGCCTTGAGGGCCGCCTTGTCGATCTTCAGGACGTCCTCGAGCGTATCGCCGCGCCACCATCCATAGCGGCTGGAGACTGTCCGGACCTCCTTGATCCGGGGATTCCGGCGCAGGGTCTTCTCGAGGTCCGCCGTGATCTCTTTGAGCTTCCTGAGGTTGTAGCCGTAGAACTTGATGCGTGAGCTGTAGTACGTGCCGGCCCCCATGCTCGAGGCGTAATATTGGGGGTCGAAGCCCGAGACGCTGACGTCGATGCCGGCGAACTGCGTCGCCAGCTGGATGAGCTCCTCCTTGATCGCGTAAGGCCAATAGGAGCGCTCGATCGCCGGCGGGAAGCCGATGATGGCCTGGGCCGTCTCGGGCATGATGGTGACGTTCATCTCCTTCTCGCAACCCTGGGCCATGACCTTCTCTTCGAACGACCGGATCGTCTCGTCGGTCCGGGCGATGTCGGTTCCCGGAGGCATGCCGACGCGGACGTAGAGATATTCCTTCGAATACCACGAGCCCCAGCGGCCCATCGTCACCTCGGATTTGAACCACCTGTAGGAGCCGAAGAGCAGGGCGGCGACGACGAGCAGCACCTCGACCGGGTGGCGGACGAGCAGGCCCAGCGCCTTCTCGAACCTGGGGCTCCTCCTTTCGCCTCGAGCCGCCGTCCCCTTCCGTTTCTTGAGCAGGAGCGGGCTCAGCGACGGGACCAGCGTGAACGAGACGAGGAGCGAGGCGGCGATCGACGAAGCGACGACGATGGCCAGCGGCAAGTAGTAGATCTTGAGCTTGCCCTGGAAGAAGGGGAAGCTCATGAAGACGGCCATGGTCGTCAGGGTCGAGGCCAGGACGGCCACGAACACCTGCCGCGGCCCCTCGATGGCCGCCTGGCGCGGCGCCATCCCGCTCTCGCG
>CAYOYQ010000176.1:0-3078 GCA_964408215.1 uncultured Eubacteriales bacterium | reverse complement strand
GGCGGGAGCTCGGCCTTGACGGCCTCGAGCTTGCGCTTGACATCGGCGGCGACGCGCAGCGTATTGGTCCCGCGCTCCTTCGTGACGGCCAGGCTGACCGTGGGCTGGCCGTTGATGCGGTGGATCTGCCGGATCTCGGCGTAGGTCACTTCGACCGTGGCGACGTCCTGGACGAGGATGGGGTTCTCGCCCGAATGGGCGACGATCGTCCGGCGGAGCTCGTCGAGACTGTCGATGCGGTCGGCGAACTTGAACAGGAACTCCTGGTTGCCGCGCCGGACCCGCCCGGTCGGGTAGGTGCCGAGGCGGGCGGCGATGGCCGCGTTGACGGTGTAGGGATGGAGGCCGAGGGCCTTGATCCGGTCCTCGTCGAGCGTCACCCGGATCTCCGGCTCCGAGCCGCCGGAGACCTCGACGCCGGAGACGCCCCGGACCGCGCCCAGGCCGATCTCGAGCTTTTCCTTGACCAGCTCCTGGAGCTCCTGGAGGCCGTAGGAGCCCGAGACCGTGTACGAGAGGAACGGCCGGACGCGCATGTCCTCCGGCACATACGGCTGGACGTAGGGCCGCACCCGGGCCGGCAGGAGCGGGCGGGTCTTGGTCAGCTCCTCGCGCAGGGCCAGCGTCGCGAACTCCATGTCCGTCTTGGGATCGAACTCGAGCGTGAGCTGGGAGAGGCCGATCTGGGACGTCGAGGTCATCTTGGTGATGCCCTTGACCGTGGCGCAGGCCTCCTCGATCGGGGCCGTCACCTGCGTCTGGATGACCTCCGGGGGGACCCCGGGCCAGCTCGTGACGACGTTGAGCTGGGGGAAGGTCTCGTTGGGCGCCAGCTCGATCGGCGTGTTCAGGAACGAATAGATGCCTGTGGCCAGAAGGGCCAGGAAGATCATGGCCGCGGCCACGGGCCGGTCGATGAGGGCCTTCATCGCTTGCGGCCCTCCACCCATTCGTAGATCACGGGGATCAGGATCAGGGTCATGAAAGTCGAGAAGGTCAGGCCGCCGATGACGACGACGGCCAGCGGCTGCATCAGCTCGGCCCCGCGCTCCATGGCCAGGGCCATGGGGATGAGGCCGACGAGCGTGCTGCCGGTGGACATGAGGATCGGCCGCAGCCGGACATGGCTGCCCTCCTCGACGGCCTCGCGCAGGGGCATGCCGCCGCGGCGGAGCTGGTTGGTGTAGTCGATCTTGACCGTGGCGTTGTCGACGACGATGCCGACGAGGACGACCAGCCCGATGATGGAGATGACGTTATAGGTCCCGCCCGTCAGGAGCAGGGCGACGATGGCCCCGGCCGCGCCCATGGGCAGGGTGAACATGACGATGAAGGGATGGACGAGCGACTCGAACTGGGCGGCCATGATCATGTAGGTCAGGAGGGCCGCCAGGATCAAGGCCAGGACGAGGGACTGGAAGGACCGCGACATCTCCTCGCGCTCGCCGCTCCAGGTGACGCGGTAGTCGGTGGGCAGGCTCAGGCCCGCGATGGCCTTGTCGACGGCCGGCGTTACCTGGCTGAGCTTGCGCCCCTTGAGGTTGGCCGAGACGAGGACCTCGCGCTGCTGGTTCTCGCGCCGGATCTCGCGCGGCCCGCGGACGATCTCGTAGGAGACGAGGTCGCGCAGCGGGACGGCCCTGTTCTCGAAGGGCAGGGTCTCGGAGAGGAGGCTCTCGATGTTCTCCCGGGTGGCGTCCTCGAGCCGGACGAGGATGTCGTACTTTTTCTCCATCTCCCGGAACTGGGTGGCGACGCGGCCGCGCACGGCGCTGACCAGGAAATTGCCGATCGTCGCGGGCGAGAGCCCCGGATACTTCTTGAGGGCCTCCTTGTCGACCGTGACCTTGAACTCGGGCTTGCCCTCGCCGATGTTCGTCGTCACGTCGGCGATGCCGGGGATGGCCGCGAGCCGCGGCGTCAGGTCGGCGGCGATGGCCTTGAGGCGGTCGAGGTCCTTCCCTTTGACCTGGAGCCCGACCTCGGCCCCCGACAGGGCGAGGAACTGGCTGAACGTCGATTCCTGACGGAGGACCGTGTAGGCGATGTCTGGAAAATCGGCCAGCTTGGCGCGGGCCGCGTCGAGGACCCCCTCGAGGTCCTTGGGCCGGCGGACCTCGACGAAGAGGCGGGCCGAGTTGACGGAGATCGTGGGGTCGGCGCTCTCCATGCCGCTGACGATGCCGATCTGGGAGAGGACGGTCGTGACCGGCGGGAGGCGGCGGAGTCCGGTCTCGAGCATGACCGCCATCTCCGTCGTCTGCTCAAAGGAGAAGTCGACGGGCATCTTCAGGTCGAGCTCGAACGTCGTCGTCTCCATCGGCGGCATCAGCTCGCGGCGGATGAGGCCGCCGAGGGCGAAGACAACGGCGAAGAAGACGAGCGTCCAGGCTATGACCCGGCCCTTGTGGTCGAGGCTCCAGCGGAGGAAGCGCTTGTAGCCGTCGACGAAGCGGTCGTAGACGGCGTTGAAGGCGCCGTAAGCCAGCTTGAGGATCGGGCGGAAGGGAAGGGTGATGTAGTGGGCGACGAAGGCGACGAGCTGGACAATGAAGCTGGCCAGGACGTTCAGGACGAAGCCGACGACCTTGAAGACGGCGTAGATCGCCACCCGGACGGCCCGGATGGGATAACCCAGGCCGGCGGGCAGGCGCCGCTTCGCTTTCGCCGCGGGAGCGGCTCCCAGGGCGGGCGGATCGGCGGGATCGGCCCCGGCCACGGCCTTCTGAGGCTTCCAGATCCTCCCCAGGCCCCAGGTCCATCGCCAGCGCCCCTCGCGGCCCATGCCGAGATCGAACTCGCGCGACTCGAGCGTGGCGATCAGCGTGAGCGACACGAGGAGCGAGGCCAGCAGGGCGAAGGTCACGGTCAGCGCCGTGTCCTTGAAGAGCTGGCCGGCGACGCCGTGGACGTAGATGACAGGCAGGAAGACGACGATGGTCGTCAGGGCCGTGGAAACGACCGCCGGCCCGACCTCTTTCGTCCCGATATAAGCCGCCTCCTTCAGGCTCTTCCCGAGCGAGCGGTGGCGGAAGATGTTCTCCGAGACGACGACGGCGCAGTCGTCGAGCATGCCCA
>CAYOYQ010000175.1:0-5788 GCA_964408215.1 uncultured Eubacteriales bacterium | reverse complement strand
ACATCGGCGGCGAGAAGAGCCTGCCCCAGCTCAACATCGAGAAGGAGCCGAACCCCGCGCTGGGGCTGCGGGCCGTCCGCTTCTCGCTCCGCAACAAGGACCTCTTCCGCATCCAGCTCCGGGCCATCCTCAGGGCCAGCGTGGACAAGAACGTCCGCATCCTCGTCCCCATGGTCACCGAGGTGGACGAGGTCGTCGACGTCAAGGCCATCTTCGAGGACGTCAAGCGGGAGCTCCGCCGCGAGGGCCGGCCCTTCGACGAGAAGATCCCGTTCGGGGTCATGATCGAGGTCCCGGCCGCGGCGGCCCTGGTCGACGTCCTGCTCAAGGAGGTCGACTTCGTCAGCATCGGCACGAACGACCTCATCCAGTATTTCCTGGCCGTCGACCGGTCGAACGAGTTCGTGACCTATCTCTTCAAGCCGCTCCACCCGGCCGTGCTGCGGCTCATCCGCAGCGTCATCCAGGCGGCCGGCAAGGCCGGGAAAGACGTCGTCGTCTGCGGCGAGATGGCCGCGGACACCCTCGGGGCGATCATCCTGCTCGGGTTCGGCCTGCGGACCTTCAGCATGAACCCGATCTTCATCCCCCGGATCAAGAAGGCCCTCCGCGCCATCGAGTGCAAGACCGCCGAGCGGATCGTCGAGGAGACGCTGAAGCTCCGCAGCGCCCAGGAGATCGAGGAGTACGTCACCGAGGAGATCCTGCTCCGCCACCCGCAGGTCTTCCTGACCGGCCAGCCCACCGAAGCCCCCAGGAGATAGGGGGCTATCCCTTACTTCCGGTCGTGATCGTCGGACAGGCGGACGATGTCGGATTCGGCGGAGCCGCCGAGACAGATCTCCACGAAGCGGGTGCGCGCAAAAAAGCCGTCTCTTGACATATTTCGTATAAGTGCTAATATCAGCATGGATACGAAATAAGATGACCTACCTCGGGCTTCGCGCTTCCATGAAGGATTTCACGGTCTTCTCGGTCCGCGACATCCTGCGCAGCGACCCGGGCTTTCACCGCCGGCGTTTGAACGAGTGGCAGGATAAGGGCTACATCCGGAAGGTCATTAAGGGCTTTTATCTCTTTGCCGACCGCGCCCTGGATGAATGGACCCTATTCGAGATCGCCAATCGGATCTATAAGCCGTCCTACGTCTCATTGGAATCAGCCCTGGCCCATTTCCAGCTGATCCCGGAGAGCGTCTATGGCGTGACCTCGGTCTCCACCCGGAGAAGCTATCGCTTCCCGTCGGCCGTGGCCGATTTTCGTTATCGGACGGTAAGCCCTCGGCTTTTCTATGGCTACGACCTCGCCGCCGCCGGCGGAAAGCGGGTGAAGATCGCCCGTCCAGAGAAGGCCATTTTGGATTTCCTATATCTCAATCCCCATCTTCGAAGCGATCCCGAGTTTGACAGCCTGCGTCTTGATAAGGAAAGATTCTCTCAACTTGTCGATGGCCGGGAGCTCCAGGCCATGGCGGCCCGGTTCGCTCAAAAGACCCTCACGGTCAGACTCGAACGGCTCCTCGCATATCTCCGACGGGAGGACTGATCGGATCATGCTCGACCTGTCCCAGATCGAATCCTATTACCCAGCGCCTCTCCAGGCTTTCAAGAGGAATCTCTTGCGCGAGTACCTTCAATATAAGCTCCTCGAGATCATCTGTGATTCCAGGGCGGGGAACCGGCTGACCTTTATGGGAGGCACGGCCATTCATATCGTGCATGGCTCGCCGCGGTTCAGCGAGGACCTGGATTTCGATGACAAGGGACTGACCGGCCTTGATTTCGAGCGCCTGAAAACAGAGGTCCGGTCGAAGATGAGGCTCGAGGGATTCCCGGTGGAAACCGTCGCTGTCGTCCGCACCGCCCGGAGGATCATCGTCCGTTTTCCCGGCCTCTTTCATCTTTACGGGCTATCGACAGATCCGAGGGAGAAGCTTCATCTTCATCTCGACACCGAGCCGCAACGGTTCGATTATGAATCCGCCACCGTCCTCATCGATAAGTTCGACGTGTTCGGGAGGATCCTGGTCGCGCCCGCGGACCTCCTCCTCGCTCAAAAACTGCTGTGTCTCTTCACCCGCCCGCGCCCCATGGGACGGGACATCTATGACGCGTTGTTCCTGTGGGGCAAAGCCGAGCCCCGCCTCGGATATTTAGGCACGCGGCTCGGCATCGGAAGCGGGCGAGAGTTGCGTTCGCTGTTGATCGAGCGGTGCCGCGCGCTGGACTTCGATCGCTTGGCCGATGACGTCGCCCCGTTCCTTTTCCGGCCTGAAGAGGCCAAGAAGATCAAGCTGTTCCCGGATTTCGTGTCGTCTCACGGGTTCGGGGACTGACCGCATCGGCTGCCGGGTCGGGGAAGGCTTATTTCCGGTCGTAGTCGTCAGATAGCCTGACGATGTCGGATTCGGCGGAATCGCCGATCCAGATCTCCATGAAGCGGGCGGCTTTCGCGCCGATGTTCCGGGCCCGGTGAGGCGAGCGGCGGGGGATGAAGATCTCCTCATCGGGGGCCGGGGTCCAGACGCGCTCGCCGACCGTGATCTCGAGGCCGGGGTCCAGCGCGACCCAGAACTCGTCCCGGCCTTCGTGGTACTGGAGGGACAGGCGGCCGCCCGGATTGACGGTGATGATCTTGATGCTGCTCGCGCCCTCGTGGGGGAAACGGCGGAACTTGCCCCAGGGCCGGATGTCTTCGACGATGCGGCCGCGGAAAGAGGCCTCGGGATCGGGTTTGTCGCTCACCGGTCAGAAAGGAATGTCGTCGTCGCCGCCGCTGCTGCCGGAGCCGCCCCCGCCCTCGTCGAACGGGGCGGAGTCCTCGTCGCCAGCCGGCGCCGGGGCGGCGCCCCGGGCCGCGCCACGACTGCCGTAGGCCTCGTCGAGGTCGGTCGTGTCGGTCGATGTCGCGGAGCTGCCCTCGCGGCGGCCGAGGAGGACGATGTTGATGGCCTCGACCTCGGTCGTCCGGCGCTTGTTGCCTTCCTTGTCCTGCCAGTCCCGCGTCCGGAGCTTGCCCTCGATGAGGATCTGGCGGCCCTTGGTCAGGTACTTCTCGCAGAACTCGGCCAGCTTGCCCCAGACGACGATGCGGTGCCACTCGGTCCTGTCCGACGACTCGCGCGTGTTCGGGTTGAACAGGCGCTCCTTGGTGGCGATGTTGAACCGGGCGACCTTGCGCTCCTGCTGGGGCAGGTAGCGCATCTCGGGATCGCTGCCCAGGTTGCCGATCAGCATGACTTTGTTGAGGCTGTTGATCTCTCTCATTTTCCTTCAAGCTCCCGGATCTTGTCCTGGGCGATGCGGGCCTCTTCCTCGAGGGGGTACTTGGCGACCAGGATCCTGAGCGCGGCCAGGGCCTCGGCCTTGCGGCCCAATTCGACGAAGCTCAGCCCCTTCTTGAGATAGGCCGCGGCGGCCTTGTCCCCCTGCGGGTAAGACATGATGAGGTCGTCGAAGGCGTCGATGGCCTCCTCGAATTTGCGCTGGCTGTACCGGCACTCCCCGATCCAGTAGAGGGCGTTGTCGGCCAGCGGGCTCTCCGGGAACTGCTGGCGGTAAAGCCGGAAGCTGTCGACGGCCAGGTCGTAGTTGCCCTTGAGGTAATCGTTGTAGGCCACCGAGTAGGCTTCCTGCGGCGACATGGTCGGGGCCGGGGGAGGGGTCGTCTGGGCCTGTGCCTGCCCCGGGTTCGCGGTCTGAGGCCTCGTTTCGACAGGGAGTTTGGCCGGCGGCTGGGCGACCGCTCTCTCGTCTTGGGTCGGCGCGACGGCGGGGACGCCCACGGCGGGCCGGGCGGCCATCTCGGCCGAAAGCCGCTGCACGTCGAGGGTCAGCTGGTCGAGCTTGCGGAGGAGGTCCTGGTATTGCGCGGGGACGGCCCGGAGACCCTCCTGGACCTCGGCCTGCCCGGCGACCGACTGCCGGAAGAGATCGGCCAGGGCTTTGACCTGGTCCTGGAGGGCCCGGAGCTCCGCGGCGTTCCGATCGAGCCGGGCGCGGAGGTCGTCGACCTGCTGCTTGAGGACCTGGACGTCATCGTAGACGAGCTCGTAGGCCTTCTTGCTCTTGTCCTGCCCGGCCGCGGCCAGGGTCAGGACGGCCAGCAGGAAGGCCCCGACGCTCGTCCGGCGCACCTTACTTCTCGATGACGACGAATTGGGCGCGCCGGTTCATCTGCCAGGCCGCTTCGTTGTGGCCCGGATCGATGGGCTGGCTCTTGCCGTAGGAGATGATCTTGATGCGGTCGGAGGCGATGCCCAGGGACAGGAGGTAGTCCTGGGCCGACTTGGCCCGCTTCTCGCCGAGGGCCAGGTTGTATTCCTCGGTGCCGCGCTCGTCGCAATGGCCTTCGACCAGGACCTTGGCGGTCCTGAACTTCTTCAGCCAGGACGCGTTGGCGTCGAGGACCGGCTTGGCGTCTTCACGGACGAGGGCGCGGTCGTAATCGAAATAGACCGTGCCGAGCGGCTTCTCGCGGTTGATCTGATCGAGGGACTTCTGGAGGAACATCTCCTCCTCGGTCAGCTGGGGCTCCTGGACGACGGGAGGTTCGACCTTCTCGACGACCGGCTGTTCCTGCTGCTGCGGGGGCGGCGGGGGGACTTCCTTCGGCTTCTTCTTGCAGGACACGGCGAGCGAGAAGACGAGGACGATGGTGAGGGCGTAAATGAGGAATCTTTTCATTGAGCCTCCTAAGTTCGCGCCCAGGGGTCGGTCGGACCCGCGGAACGCCGCATTATTCCGCCCATCTTATACCCTGTAAGGCGGGGCGTGTCAATACGTTCGCCCCCGATTTCGCCGAATTCCCCCCTTTCGGCTACCCCAGGGGCGGAAATGTCGAGCCCCCGGGGTGAGACGACCGCTTGGATCATGGCCCAGGACGTCGTCGACGCGAGCGCGAGGGCGGTGGGTGATGAGGACGCGGAAGAGGGTCTGAGGGTGTCGGCGGAGTGAGCATCAAGCGGTGGTTTAGCCGGCATCGGGACGGAGACCTAAGAACGGGCTCCGGACCGGGACGGCGTGAAGAACCACCGCAGCGAACGGAGGCGATACCCGAAGGCCCGCCGCGTCCGCAGAGAAGACGAAGACCTAGCCTTGAGCTGCGAACGGAGAGGATATCCTAGTTCGTCCAGTTGGGGAGCTTGTTCTCGCCGCGGTCGGTCAGCTTGCGCAGATTGGCCCCGTCGTAGTCGACCGAGTAGATCTGGATCGAGCCCGACAGGTTCGAGGCGAAGACGAGGTGGCGGCCGTCGGGCGACCAGCTCGGCGACTCGTTGCGGACGTTGTTCTCGGTGATCTTCGAGATCTGGTTGGTCCGCAGGTTGAGGACGTAGATGTCGAAGGTGTTGTCGACCCGCGACACGAAGGCGATGCGCTCGCCCGTGGGGGCCCAGGCCGGGGCGTCGTGGTAGTTGCCGCCGAAGCTGGCCTTGCGGACGTTCGAGCCCTCCGCGTCCATGATATAGATCTGGGGGCTGCCCTGGCCGAGACGGTCGGTGGTGAAGGCGATCTCCCGGCCCGTCGGCGACCAGGACGGCGCCGTCTCGACGGCCGCGTTGTAGGTCAGGCGCTTCGTCTTCTTCGTCTCGAGGTCCATAACGAAGATGTCGAAGTTGCCCTCCTCGGCCATGCTGGAGCAGAAGGCCAGCTTCTTGCCGTCGGGCGAGAAGGCGGCCGAGTAGCTCGTCCCCTTCGTGACCACGGCCGTCTCCGTGCCCTCGTAGATGTTGCGCAGGTAGAGACCGGAGCCGGTACCGCGGTAGGAGGTGAAGGCGATCGTGCGCTGG
>CAYOYQ010000174.1:0-5790 GCA_964408215.1 uncultured Eubacteriales bacterium | reverse complement strand
AAATATCTCTGATTGACAGCCGCCCGGCCGCGGGTCTAGTATAAGCGCGGGCAGAAACAGCAAGATGCCCTGACGTCGGGGGAACGGATGGAAGGGCGGCCTCGCCTCGAATCGTGGAAGGAGATCTCTTCTTATCTCCAGCGGTCCGTCAAGACCTGCCAGCGCTGGGAGGTCGAGCTCGGCCTCCCCATCCACCGCCTGGACGGAACGCCGAGCGCCCGAGTCTTCGCCGATCCCGACGAGCTCGATGCCTGGATCGCCGAAAAACTCCATCATGCCGAGGCCCCCGAGGCAGGCGCGGCCCCGCCACGGTCCGGACAAAAGTATCGTTGGATCTTCGCGGCCGGAGCCACCCTGGCGCTCGCGGCCGCCGGGTTCCTGGCCTGGCGATGGATCCCGAGGGTCGAGCCTCCCCCGACGACCCTCAACGTGCCGAGCTTAGCCATCCTGCCCTTCGAGGATGCTTCGAGCGACGGAAGCCTGGGGCTGTGGACGACGGCCCTGCCGCAACTCCTGAGCTTGGATTTCGTCCAATCGCGTTATGCTTCCTGCACGCAGCTTTCGGACAACCTCGGCCTGCTCAAGACGCTCGGCCTGGCGGAGGCGAAGAAGTTCTCGGCCGACGACCTGAAGCGGATCGCCCCTGCCGTGGGCGGGGAATTCCTGGTCACGGGGAGTCTCGTCCGACCGGGCAAAGACATCATCGTCGACGTCTTTCTTGACGATCGCAAAACCGCTGAACCTGTACACACGTTCCGCTCGATCGCGCGCGGCGAAGAAGAACTCTTCGCCTCGGTCGACGAACTCACGCGGGCCATCAAGATCAAACTGTCCATGCCGGCGAAGCTCGTCTCTCGGGACGTCGATGACGCCGTCAACCGGATCGCGACCGGGTCTCTCGAGGCCCTGGCCTTCTATTGCCAAGGGATCCGCTTCGATAGCGAGGGCAAGGGGGCCGAGGCCGTCGAGGCTTACCAGCAAGCGCTCAAGATCGATCCCGAGTTCGCCGAGGCTTATTTCCGTCTTTTCATGGTGACTTCGGCACTGACGAACTGCTGCGATTATGACTGGGCGCAGAAGGAGGCCGAGCGAGCGGGCAGCAAGGCCTTCGAATACTCCGACCGGCTGAACCTCTGGAACCGAAGCAATATGGCCAGTGCCTTCTATCTCGGTTTTCATCGGGATATCCCCCGGGCCATGGCCGAATTCAAACGGCTTCTCGGCTTGATGAGGGACAACGCGATCATCGCCCTCCAATTGGCCCAGATCTATTGGGACCTCGAGGACTATCCGCTGCTCATCGGCTTTCTCGAGAAGCCGGTCATGAAGGAGGACCCGCGGAACGTCCGGCTCCTCGCCAATTCTTACATGCGCACCGGCGACCTCGACCGGGCCGAGATGACTTGGGCAGCCTTTCGACAGACCCATCCCCGCTCGTCTCTCTATGACCAAGAACTCCTCGCCCTCGCCCGGGGCCGTTTCGACGAGGCCATGGCTTTCAACGACCATCTTCGTTCCGGAATGCAGACGCCCCGCTACCTCGTGCAATACACCCGCGCCCCCATCTTTATCGCCCAGGACGATTTTCCGGGCGCCGAACGTGAAATCCGGGCCATGATCGAGAAGGGCTCTCCGAGCGAACAAGTCGAGGGTCGCCTCTATCTGGCCCGGCTTCTGATGACCGAAGGACGGCTGGCTGAAGCCGATGCGGAGGCGAAGTCGGCCAGCCTCCAAGCCGAAGGGCTCGAGGACAACTTCATCAAGTCCCAATCCCGCCTGATCCGGGCCGCCATCCTGCGCCTCTCGGGCGACCTGAATGGCGCCCTCGCCGAAGCGGACGAAGCCTGCCGCCTCTCTCCCCTCAATGGTCTTTTCGGGCTCAGGCCCCTTCACCTGAAGGGCCTCATCCTGCTGGATATGGGGAGAATGGAGGATTTCGAGAAGCTCGCCGAGGAGGTCAAGAAGTCCGTCGAAGACGCCCAATTCCCCAAGCTCATGAGGGCCTACTATCATCTTCTCGGCGAAAGGGAAACCCGGCTGGGGCGTGACGACCAGGCTATCGACTATTTTTGGAAAGCCATGAACCTCCTTCCGTCTCCTTACGGCCACGATCTCGATATCGACAGCAGCCGCTATTATTTCTCCTTGGCTGAAAGTTACGAGCGAACGGGGCGATTCGAGACGGCCCTCGAGATGTACCGGAAGGTCCCCTTCACCTGGACCCAGAAATTGGGCGCGGGCGACATTTATGCGAGATGCGCCTATTTGATAGGACGGACCTACGGCCAAAGCCTTCCGGCCGCCCGGTGGGCGAAAGACCGGGAGGAGGCCGAGAGGGCCGCGGCCCTGGAATGCCTGAGGAAATTCCTCGCCCTTCGGAGGGACGCGGATCCGATGTTCGCGGCCGAGGTCGAGGACGCTCGGGCGAGGCTCGCCGTCTTGGAAGCGGGGCCGGCAGCCTCGAGGCCGGCCCACGCCAAATGATCGGCAGACCCCGGAGTCTTCGCTTTCCCTAGGCCGGACTTCTGCCGGCCCGATATCAAGCCTGCCCCGAACGGGATCAGTTCTCGATGACGGCTCTCCAGGCCTCTGTTTGGCCGGCCGGATCGATGCCGAGCCCGACGAGGACAATCGTCCCCGGCATGGGTGTGGCGATCCCGTTGGCGTAAAGGAGCTTCCAACCCGCAGGGGGGAAGACATTGTGGGCCGCCAGAACGTCTTCGACGCGGCGCATGCCGTTCGCCGCATCCCAGATAAACGCGCGCATGCCGTCGTTCCGGGTCGAACTCCCGCCAACCACGATAGATCCGTCCGGAGAAACGGCATCCGCCTCGCTGACTTTTCCTCCGGGCAAGACGCCCAGGCTGACCATTCCGGTGGCGGCCGTCCATCGGAAGGCCACTTCGTCCCGGCTGCTGGAGGCCGTCTCGCCGACAACGACCGATCCGTCCGCGGAACAGCCCCAAGCCGCGCTGTACTTCCGTTTGCCCACGACTCCCAGGTCTTTCATGCCCGTGGCGGAGGTCCACCGGAACGCCCTATATCCAACCTTGGCGGAACCCCTGCCGATCACAACGGAGCCGTTTGCGGAACAACCGAACGCCTCGCTTTCATATCTGCCGCCCGCCATGTCGCCCAATCCCTTCAGGACCCACGTCCCTTCTGTGAGCGTCCAAAGGCAGGCCTCCGCGCCCAAGGTCGAGCCGGCGCGTCCCACGATCACATTCCCGTCGGGACTCATGCTGCGGGCGTAGCTGCGGTATTCACCGCCGGCCAAGTCGCCCAGCGTTTCCGGGACCCACAGCCCCTCGACCAGCGTCCATCGGCAAGCCTCTTGGCCCTGCGGAATGGACGGGGTGGTGTAAACGCTTCCGGCAACGATCATTCCGTCGGAGGAGACCCCTTCGGCGGCCGAACTGACGATGCCGAGGACGCCCGGCAGGACCACGCTGCCCGTGGATTCCTTCCAGACGAAGCCAAATTGACCGGTATTGCCGACGACCGTAGTCCCGTCCAAGGAAACGTCATAGGCTGAGCTGTAGAAATAGTCCGGGTCCGGGCATCCCAAAGCTTGGAACGAACCGGAAGGGGCCTGCCCCGCCGGTCGCGGGGAGATGGCCCCGGCTGAGAACACCAGACCGACCCCCATAAAAAGAACGACCCACTTCTTCATGATCTTGGCCTCCTGAGTTTTATGCTTTTCGTGGGGACTCCCCCCTCTCTCAAAGGAACGTTCAGAGGAACGTCCCGACGAGTACCGTCTTATGAACATTTCCCTCCAGAGGGCTCTCTCGCCCTCTCTCTTCTCTATCTGCATCATCATTAAGGTCGTCAAGGGGCAGGCCCCGAATGTCGCGCTTTGACGTGCTTTGACGCACTTTTGCGGTGGCTGCAGCGCCGGCACAACCGTTGACTTCGCCTGGCGGCAGGCGATATAGTCCGGGACTCGTGGAGGCGTCATGAGTCCCGATCCCTTCCTGGGTGTCTTCCTGCATGCCCTGGGCGGGTTCGCCGCCGGGTCGTTCTACATCCCTTATAAGAAGGTCCGCGGCTGGGCCTGGGAGACCTACTGGCTCGTCGGCGGGTTCTTCAGCTGGATCATCGTGCCCTGGATCGTGGGGACGCTGACGTGCCCCGATGTCCTGGGCGTGCTGAGGTCGGCTTCCTCCAAGACGCTGCTGTGGACCTACCTCTTCGGCGTGATGTGGGGCGTCGGCGGCCTGACCTTCGGGCTGAGCATGCGCTACCTCGGCTTGTCGCTGGGAATGGCCCTTTCGCTCGGCTTCTGCGCCGTCTTCGGGACGCTCGTCCCGCCGGTCTTCGAAGGCAAGATCGCCGGGCTCGTCGCGACGACGTCCGGCCGGGTGGTCATCCTCGGCATCATGGTGTGCCTCGCGGGGATCGCCATGTGCGGCCGGGCCGGGATGCGCAAGGAGAAGGAGCTTTCGGACGCGGAGAAAAAGGCGTCCATCGCCGAGTTCAGCTTCGTCAAAGGCGCCTGGGTGGCCGTGTTCGCCGGGATCATGAGCTCATGTATGGCCTTCGCGTTCGCGGCGGGGAAACCCATCGCCGAGGCGGCTATCCGGAGCGGGGCCCGGCCGCTTTTCCAGAACTTCCCGGTCATGATCGTCGCCCTGTTTGGCGGGTTCACCACGAACTTCGTCTGGTGCCTGGCCCTGAGCCTCAGGAACCGGACGGGGCGCGATTACGTGAGGGTCAAGCGGGAAACGCCGTCGGCGGGGGCCGGGGACGCGGGGGCCGGCTCGGGCGCCGGCGCGATCGCGAAGCCGCCTTCGCTTCTCGTCAATTACGTGTTTTCGGCTTTGGCCGGGACGACCTGGTACTTCCAATTCTTCTTCTACGGCATGGGCACGACCCAGATGGGGAAGTACGACTTCTCCAGCTGGACGATCCACATGGCCTTCATTATCACTTTCAGCAGCCTGTGGGGGATCTCCTTCCATGAGTGGAAGGGGACCGGCAAGCCGACGCGGCGGCTGGTCGAGGCCGGCATCACCGTCCTCATCCTGTCGACGGTCGTCGTCGGGGCGGGGAACTATCTCGCGGCCCGGGCGGCGGCCGCGGAAGGCGCGGCCGAGCCCGTCCTGACGGCTGCGGCGATGGAAACACCGGCGGTCGCTCTCCGCGAGGATATCTTCGCCGAAGCCCCCTTTGCGCAGTGCCACGCCTCGACGATCGTCGAGACGCCCGCGGGCCTGGTCGCGGCCTGGTTCGGCGGCAGCGGCGAGGGGCGTCCCGACGTCGGCATCTGGGTCGCGCGAAAAACGCGGGGGGAGTGGTCGGCGCCGGTCGAGGTCGTTAGGGGAGTTGGGGCAGGGGGCGCGGCGGAACCGTGCTGGAATCCCGTGCTGTTCCGGCCCGGCCGCGGCCCGCTTCTCCTTTTCTACAAGATCGGGCCCATGCCCTCCGCGTGGCGCGGGATGATCGCCCGGTCCCGCGATAACGGCCGGACCTGGAGCGCGCCCGAACCTCTGCCGGAGGGATCTATCGGACCGGCAAAAAATCACCCCATCGAGCTCGCCGACGGGACGATCCTCTGCGGCAGCTCGACGGAGGACGAGGGCTGGCGGGTCCATTTCGAGATGACCCGGGACGGCGGCAGGACCTGGGACCGGACCGGCCCGCTCAACGACGGCAAGCCGGTCGGGCTGATCCAGCCGGCGCTCCTGAGGCTCGGGGGGAATGCGCTGCTGGCCCTGATGCGGAGCAACGCCGGCCGTATCTACACGGCCCGGAGCGGGGACGGGGGAGAGAACTGGACGGCGCCCG
>CAYOYQ010000173.1:0-5833 GCA_964408215.1 uncultured Eubacteriales bacterium | reverse complement strand
GGAGGAAGACGGGGTTCTTGGTCCCGCCGCGCTTGATCATCTGGATGATCCGGCCCGGATAGGCGCCGATGTAGGTCCGGCGATGGCCGCGGACCTCGGCCTCGTCGCGGACGCCGCCGAGCGACAGGCGGACGAACTTGCGGCCGGTCGCCCGGGCGATGGACTTGCCGAGCGAGCTCTTGCCGACGCCCGGCGGCCCGATGAGCCCCAGGATGACGCCCCGCGGGTTCTTCACCAGTTGTCGGATCGACAGGTACTCGAGGATGCGCTCCTTGACCTTCTCGAGGCCGTGGTGGTCCTCGTTGAGGATCCTTTCGGCCTCCTTGAGCTCCCGCTTCTCGCGGGTCTTCTTGACCCACGGCAGCGAGATCAGCCAGTCCAGGTAGTTCCGGCTGACCGTGGCCTCGGCCGACATCGGCGGCATGGCCTCGAGCCGCTCGATCTCCTTGTAGGCCTTCTCCTCGGCGTCGGCCGGCATCTTGGCTTTGGCCACCTTCTGCCGCAGTTCCTCGATCTCGTTCGGCTGGTCCTCTTTCCGGCCGCCGGGGGCGCCGGGCGGGAAGGGCTTCTGGCCGGGCTGGTCCTTGAACGTCGCTCGGCGGCGGGCGGCGCGGTTGGGGTCCTTCTGGTAGGCCGAATGGATCTTGAGGATCTCGTTCTCCAGGACGTAGTTGAGCCGGCGCAGGCGCTCGAAGCTGTTGACCGTCTCGAGGAGGTTCTGCTTCTCCTCGAGCGGCATGTAGACGTGGGAGGCGACGATGTCGGTGATCCGGTCCGGCGTGTTCTCGCGCAGGGCCGGGATGATCGAATCCAGGTTGGTGTTCTGGTTGAGCTTGAGGTAGTCCTCGAAGAGGGCCAGGACGCGCTTCAGGAGCTCCTTGGACTCGGGCAGGTGCTCGTCGACCTCCTTGATGACCTTGGCCAGGATCTGACAGTAGGGATAGGTGCTGAGGTACTCGACGATCCGGGCCCGGCTCTTGCCCTCGACGATGACTTTCATGTTCCGCTCGTCGCTCTTGATCGTCCGGATGATCTTGGCCGTCACCCCGACGGAATAGATGTCCTTGGGCGCCGGATTGTCGATGGAAGCGTCCATCTGGGCGGCCAGGAAGATCATCTTGTCCTTCTCCGCGGCCTTTTCCAGGGCCTGGATGGAGGAAGACCGGCCGACGATAAAGGGGACGAGCGTCGCCGGGAACACGACGAGGTCCCTCAGCGGGATGAGGGGGATGTTCCTAAGGACCTCAGTGTGTTCGTTCGATTCCTGCATGCTCTGCGCTCCGGGCCTCCGGGGGACCCCCGGCCGGTTCAGGCGCGCGGCTCATTGAGGCTTGGAATCTGAGCTTTTTTATCTCTGAAGAGCCGCGCTCATAAGGGGAGCCGAGGGGTTCGGGAGCCTTGGTTAACTTATTATAGCTGTTTTCATGAGAAAGTCAACTGCTTTGCGAAAGAGCAGGGATTCCAGGAGCTCTTCTCGGCGGTGCTCGTCCCGGCGGATCATATCCCCCAGGGCGGCCTCCGAGACCCGGTTGGCCTGGGCCAGGGCCCGGATCTCCGCCTGGAGCTCCTCCTCGCCGACCGCCAGGCCCTCCTTTTTGGCGATCTTCTCGAGGATGAGGTGGTTGCGGAGGTGGTCGATGGCCTGCTTCCGGGCCTCCGACTTGAGGCCCTCGAAGGCCTCGGAGGCGATCCGGCGGTCCCCGGCGGCCTGGAGCATCCGCCTGAGGACGGCCAGCGACTCCTGCTCGACCACGGATTCGGGCAGCTCCAGGGCGATCTTGTCGGCGATCGCATTAAGGACCTCGGAAGCGGAGTCGTTCCGTGCGGAACGCTCCCGGCCCTCCAGGAGCTCCCGGCGGACCTTCCCACGAAGCGCCTCGAGGCCCTCGGCGACGCCCAAGCTCTTGGCGAACTCATCGTCGAGCGCCGCCAGCTGCTTTTCCTTGACCTCCCGAACCTTCAGGGCATAGACGATGTCCTTTCCGGCCACCCGGCGGTTCCGGTGGTCCTTGGGATAGGCGACCTCGAAGGCGCGCTCTTCCCCGGGCCTCATGCCTTCGAGCTTCTCGTTCAGGGCCGGCTCGTTGTCGGCGTGGCCGGCCAGGACGACCGCCTTTTCCACCGGCAGGAGGCGCTTGGTCGCCTTGTCCCGCCCCTGCATCTCGACCACCGCGTAATCCCCGCTCCGCACCCCCCGCCCCTCGACCGGGACGTACTCCGCGGCCCGGGCCCGGATCTCCTCGAGGGCCTTGGCGACGTCCTCATCCGTGACCTCGGCCTTATGCGTTTTGACCTTGACGGACCGGAAGTCCGGCAGCTCGAACTCCGGCAGGACCTCGAATGTCGCCGTGCACCTTAGAGGCTGGCCGGGATCATGGGTCAGGTCCTTGAGGACCGGAACGTTGACCGGGTTGAGCCCGAGGAGCCGGAGCTCTTCCTCGAGGACGCGCGGGATGAGGGCGTCGTAGACGTCGTGGGTGATGTCGTGGTCGAAGAGGCTCCTGACCTGTTCTTTCGGGGCGTGGCCGCGGCGAAACCCGTCAAGCTTGGCCTTGGCGACGTATTCGCCGAGGACCTTCTCGTATTCCTGCCGGAACTCCTCGTCGGGGATCTCCAGGGCGATCTCCTTGCGGCTGGGGCTCACGTCGGTGAGCCGGCTCTGTCTTGCGGGTGTGCTCATGGGAACGTCTCTTTCGTGAAGTAGGCAGAGCGGGACTCGAACCCGCACTCCTTCATCAGGAACTAGGTCCTAAGCCTAGCGCGTCTGCCAATTCCGCCATCTGCCCCTGTCTCGCGCCATGATTGACAAAAAGGAACCGATCACGGAAGAAATCTCGCGGCAGGCCGGAGAGCCATTCTAGGCCGCCGGGCCGGTCCTGTCAATTCCCCTCCGGCGGCGCTCAGCGGATGTGCTTCCGAAGCCGCTCCGCCAGGGCCGGGTCCAGGGTCTGGAGCTTGTTGTAGATCTCCTTGGCGCTGTAGTTGTCCTTGAGGTTGATGTAGACGATGGCCAGGTTGAACTGGGCCACCGCGTTGTCCGGCTTGAGCTCGACGCACCTCCTGAGCGGCGGCAGGGCCGCCTCGAAGTCCTTGGCCTGCATGTAAGCAACGCCGATGCTCAGCCAGCCGGAAGCGTCGTCGGGAACGAGATCGGCGTATTTCCTGTAGGCGTCGGCCGCCTCCCGGTACTTCTTCATCTGGATGTACGAGGACCCGATCTGGAACCAGGCGTGGGGAAAGTCCGCCTTGACCGCCAGGGCCTTCTGGAAGGCGGCGATGGCCTCCTCGAATTTCTGGTCCTTGAAATAGGTCAGGGCGAGATAGTAGTGGTTCGTCTCGTTGTCGGGCTCGAGCTCGATGACCTTCTCGGCCGGGGCGACGGCCCGGTCGTTCCGGCCGGCCGCGTCGTAGATCCGGTAGATCTGGCGGTAATAGGTCTTGGCCTCGGGCGGATTGATCCCGGCCATGGCGACGTACGTGGACTCGGCGTTCTCGAGCTGGCCGGCCTTTTCGTAGGCCTCGGCCAGGGCCAGGAGGACCTTGAGGTCGCGGGGCTGGGCCTTGGCGGCGCTGGTCAGGGCGGGGATGGCCCCGGCGAAATCGTTCATCTTGGTCCGGCACACGCCCAAGCTCAGCTCGGCCTTCCAAGCGTCGGCCGGCCCGAGGCTGATATATTTCTCATAGGCCGCCCCGGCCTTGGGGTAATCCTGCAGGGCCTCGTAGGCCCCCCCGAGGTCGAGATAGAGCTCCTTGCCGGAGTGGCCCAGGGAGGCCGCTTTCTCCAGGGCCTGGGCCGCTTCCTGGAACTGCGTCTGCTTGAGGAGGGTCGAACCCAGCCCGTAGAAAGCGGCCGAGGAGGACGGATCGATCTCCGAGGCCTTCCGGAAGGCCGCGGCCGCGGCCGAGTAATCCCTCTGGTCGAAGGCGATGCCGGCCAGCATGAGATTGGCGTTGGTATCCGACGGGTTGATCTTGATCGCCTTCTCCAGGAAGACCCGGGAGGTCATGGATTCGTTCAGGGCCTGGGCCACCCGGGCGCCGAAATAGTTGCCTTCGGCGGAGTCGAAGAAATTCGACGGGGTCTGGGACTTGAACGCGATGACCTGGCCCGTCCGGGGGACGCTGACCAGGGTGCCGATCGGCAGGCCGAACTTGAAGTTCCTCTCGAGGACGAGCATCATCCCGATGAGCTGGCCGTTGATGTCGAGGAGGGGCCCGCCGCGGAATTGTTCGGGGACCGGCATCGAGACCTCGAGGACCTTTCCGACGGAGGGGACGTCGACGAGACGGCGGAAGGTGCCTTCGGCGATGACCAGCTGACCGGACTCGTTGGAGCCGAGGGCGAAGAGCCGGGCATCGGGGGTCAGGCTGTCGACGGACCCGATGGGCAGGGCCTGGACCTTGCTCTTGAGCTTGATCAAGGCGATGTCCAGGGCTTTGTCGACGCCGAGCAACCCTTCGACCTTGACCTTCTTGCCTTTGATGTTCGTGCCTTCGATGTCCGCCGCCTGGGAGATGACATGATAGGCCGTGACGACGATGTCCTCGGCCAGGGCCAGGGCCGAGCCCTTGAGGATCTCCGCCTTGTCCGCGCCGTAGCTGACGATGGCCAGGGCCCCCCCGCCGGCTTGGCCGAGGATAGCGTTGGCCTCTTCCGTCTGGGCGCCGACCCAGGACGAGGCGAGGATGATCGATCCGACGAGGATCAAAGATATTTTACGGATGCGGGTCATCGCGTCCTCCTCTTCGATATGATCGCGGGGTTTGACCACGCCTAATTTACCCAAGGATCGCCGGTCGTGTCAATCGGTTATTCCCCATGTTAGAATAAGGGCCATGACCGACGAGCCTGGGCCGCGCACGGTCGGGAGGATCTACGTCCTGACCGCCGCCGCGACGGTCCTCTGGCTGGCGGCCATCTTCCTGGCCCCGTGGCTCGCCGCCAAAGGCGCCGTCGGCCCGGCCCGCGTCCTTTACGCTCTCTTCCGGCCGGTCTGCCACCAGATCGCCGACCGGTGCTTCATGCTCGCCGGACACCCGCTCGCCGTCTGCGGCCGCTGCCTCGGGATCTACGCCGGCTTCGCCGCGGGGCTGGCCGTTTGCCCCTTCATCCGGGGATTCCGGGCCGCGGCCTTGCCCCGTCCGACGATCTTCCTGCTGTCGATCCTGCCTCTGGCCGTCGACGGGGTCGGCGGCGTCCTGGGGCTCTGGAAAAGCCCCATCGGCCTGCGCTTCGTCACGGGGCTCGTCTGGGGAACCGTCCTGCCCTTCTATTTCGTGGCCGGCCTCGCCGACCTCGCCGCGAGCCGCCGTCGGCGACGGGCCGCCCCGGCCCTTGAAAAAGGCGGGGATCCGAAATAGAATAAGGGCCGCTCTCGAGGAGGCCCCATGGACCAGCAGAAGCCCGAATACCTTCGACCCGCCCTGATCGCGGGGGCCATCGCCGGGTTCCTCTCGGGTCTTCCTTTCATCAGCGCCGGCAATTGCCTCTGCTGCCTCTGGATCATCGGGGGGGCCGCGGTCGCCGCCAAGCTCCTGGCCGGTCAGACGGCCGGTGTCCTGACCTCCGGCGACGGGGCCATCGTCGGGGCCCTGACCGGCATTGTCGCCGCCGTTGTCAGCACCCTGGTCCAGATCCCCATGCAGAAGTTCAACCTCCAGCTGGCCCAGCGGGTCCTCGACTGGCTCTCCAGTCTCGGGAACGAAATGCCGTCCAGCCTCGAAGGGATGATCGGCGGCACGACGGGCGTTCTGACCCCGGGCTGGATGCTCCTTGGCCTGTTCTTCTCCGCGGCCATCTATGCCGCGGAGAAGAACAGGCCAAGGAGCATCC
>CAYOYQ010000172.1:0-5917 GCA_964408215.1 uncultured Eubacteriales bacterium | reverse complement strand
CCGTCAGGCCCTCGCGGCAGTCGTCGCCGGTGATGTTCTCGCTGAGGTCCTTGAGGAGGTTGTGGGAGCTGGCGTAGGTGTTGAGGGAGCGGGTCAGGGCGGCCTTGAAGCCGATGACGTGGGTGCCGCCTTCCGTGGTGTTGATGTTGTTGACGAAGGAGAAGATCGTCTCGGCGTAGGACATGTTGTACTGGATGGCCAGGTCGACGCCGACGCCCTCGCGCTCCCCTTCGAACAGGATCGGCTTGGGATTGATCGTCTGCTTGCTCTGGTTGAGGTACTCGACGAACTCGCGGATGCCGCCCTTGTACTGGAACTCGTGGGACTTGTTCGACCGCTCGTCGGTGATGGTGATCCTGAGGCCCTTGTTGAGGAACGAGAGCTCGCGGAGGCGCTGGGCCAGGATCTCGAAGTTGTATTCGATGTCCTCGAAGATGTCCTCGTCGGGCCAGAAGGTGATCTTGGTCCCGGTCTTCTTGGTCTTGCCGATCTGCTTGAGCTTCGTCACGGCGCCGCCGCGCTCGTAGCTCTGCGTGTAGATGCCGCCTTCGCGCTTGATCTCGAGGTCGAGCCGCTTCGACAGGGCGTTGACGACGGAGACGCCGACGCCGTGGAGGCCGCCAGAGACCTTGTAGCTCTTCTGGTCGAACTTGCCGCCGGCGTGGAGGACGGTCATGACGACCTCGGCGGCCGACTTGCCCTCCTTTTTGTGCAGGCCGACCGGGATGCCGCGGCCGTTGTCGATGACGGTGATGGAGTTGTCGACGTGGACGAGGACGTCGATCTCGGTGCAATACCCGGCCAGGGCCTCGTCGACGCTGTTGTCGACGACCTCGTAGACGAGGTGGTGGAGGCCCTCCGTCCCGGTGCTGCCGATGTACATGGCCGGGCGCTTGCGGACGGCCTCGAGGCCCTTGAGGACCTTGATGCTTTCAGCGGTGTACTTGTCTTGGGTCATGTCCGTTCACTTATAAAAAAATGCCGGTCCCGGGGCGGTCGCCTCACGGGTCCGGGGACCATTTTTTCCGATAACGATTGTACCAAAAAAGGGGCCCTCAAAGCAAGAGATTTCTGCGTTTTTCATGATTTTTATATTATTTAATATCAATAATATATATTCAATTTTTAGCCCAAGCAGGCGGACCGCGGGAGGGCCCTTGTAAAGAGACGCCCGCCGGCCCCTTTTTTTCTCACAGTTAGGAGGGTGTCAAGACGGGGTCAGACCTGAACTTTTCAAATTTTTTTGGGCCAAGAAGAGTCGACTGCGTCCGGAAAAAAAGTTGAAAACTTCACGTCTGACCCCCTCTTCTTTATCTCCACGTCTCCGTGTCTGTTATAATCCTCTCGTGCCCGCCAATCTTCCTCCCGAGTACCATCACATCGAGGCCGAGCTCCGCGCGGCCCGGACGCCCGAGGAGAAGATCGCGATCTACGAGCGGCTCATCCGGGTCATCCCCCACCACAAGGGCACCGACAAGCTCATCGCGATGTACCGGCAGAAGATCGCCAAGGCCCGCGAAGAGGGCGAGCGCCAGGCCTCCACGGCCAAGCACGCGCCGACGCACAAGATCGAGAGGACCGGCGCCGGTCAGATCGTGCTGGTCGGGCCACCGAACGCCGGCAAGTCGTGCCTGGTCAAGGCGCTCACGGGCGCCGATGTCGAGGTCGCCGATTATCCCTTCACCACCCGGCTCCCCGCCCCGTTCATGATGCCCTACGAGAACGTCAAGATCCAGCTCGTCGACACGCCCCCGGTGACCGGAGAGCTGATGGAGACGTGGTTCCCGGAGATGGTCAAGATGGCCGACGCCGTGCTGCTCGTGGCCGACCTCACCGATCCCGACGCGGCCCCGGTCCTCGACGGCATCGTCGGCCGGCTGCGGGAGCGCAAGGTCGAGCTCGTCCGGGCCGCGACGGACGTCCCCCCGGCCTACTTTCCGTTCCGCAAACGGACGGTCCTCGCGGCCAACAAGATCGACGCCGAAGGGGCCGCCCGGGCCTTTGAGGACCTCGGCGTCCTCCTCGAGGGCCCGTTCGAGCGCCTGGCCGTCTCGGCCGTGTCCGGCCGAGGCCTCGAGACCCTGCGCCGGGCCCTCTTCGGCCTGCTCCGCGTCGTCCGCGTCTACAGCAAGATCCCCGGCAAGAAAGCGGAGAGGGATTCCCCCTTCGCCCTCAGGGTCGGCAGCACGGTCATGGACATGGCCAGGGCCGTCCACAAGGATTTCGCGGAGAAGCTCCAATACGCCCGGGTCTGGAACGCGGCGGGCCTCGACGGCCTCCGGGTCAATCGCGACTACGTGCTCGCCGACGAGGACGTGGTCGAGCTGCACATCTGAGAAAGGGACATGTACCGCCTCGGTACGTGTCCCCTGTTCATTTGCTCACCAGATTCTCGGAATCAGCTTCCAGCGCACCGTCCGGGCATAGTCCGCGTACCCGGGAAGCTCCGCTTGAAGGGTCCTGTCCTCGAGGGCCGTCCGCAGGACGAAGAGCGCGGCGATGAGACCGGCGGGGATCAGGGCGAAGAGCGACCCGAGCAGGACCGGCATTCCCAGGATGGTCAGGATGACGCCGACATACATGGGGTGGCGGACGATCCGGTAGGGCCCCGTCGTGCAGACCGTGTGGCCCCGCTCGGTCTGGATCCTCACGCACTCGGCGAGAAAGGCGTTCTCGCGGAAGGCCCAGATGATCAGGCTCCAGGCCGCGAGCATGACAAGAAGGGCCAGGCCCCGGACGGCCCAGGGCACCGTCGACCAGCGGAATCTGACCGCGTCGAGAGGGGCGACGAGGAGCATGGTTACGAGGAGGAGCGTGTAGGCCCGGATGATCGTCTTGTCCCACGCCTTGACGTCCGGCCGCGTCTTGCCCGTCATCCTTTCCTTGAGCAGCCCCGGGTTGCGGCGCTTCAGCCAGAGCATCCAGCCGCCCGTGGTCAAGACATAGAATATGAGAAGGACCCAGAAGGCCGGCCAACGGAGAGTGCCCGCGGCCGCGAACACGAGCCCCACGAAAGCGAAGCCGAGGGCGACATTGAGGACCGCGGCGCCCTTCGTGGCGGCGGGCATGCGCGCCCCCTTATCCCCTATTTCTGCCGGAAATCGAGGGCCGGCTCGTCGCCGATGTCCATGATGGTCATGAACAGGAGCTGGGCGATGTCCTCCATGATCTCGGGAGTGATCTTCTCGAGCGAATCCTTGGTGTTGTGGTAGGTCGAATAGGGCAGCCGCGGCCCGCCGAAAGCGCCGAACGTCAGCGACGGAACGCCCTTCCAGTAGAACCAGGCCGAGTCCTGCCGCGGCCGGGCCGGGTAGGAGGCCGGACCCGTCCGGAGGACGCGGTGGATGAAGCCGGTATTGGCCTTCTCGACGAACTCCCAGAACTTGGGATAGGTCGTCCCGCCCGAGGCTGTGATGCCGTCGCCGATCCCGGGCCCTTCCATGTTCATGAACACGACCGTCTTGTCGAGGGGATAGATCGGATGGTCGGTGTAGAAGTGCGAGCCTTCCGTGCCCTGGTCCTCGCTCTGCTCCTCGCTGCCGAAGAAGAAGAACACGACCGTGCGCTTGGGCTTGACCGCGCACTTGGCCATGGCCTCAGCGACGCCCAGCGTCACCGCGACGGCCGTGGCGTTATCGTTGGCCCCGGGCATGAGCTCCCATAGCCGGCCGAGGTGGTCGAGATGGCCGCCGAGGATGATGACCTCGTCCTTGAGCGCGGGGTCGCTGCCGGTGATCTTGCCCAGGAGGTTGATGCCGACGCCGTCCGGATGGTGCTCGGACCGGTTGGCGATCCTCATCGTCTTCGCCGTGGCGAACGACTGGGGCTTGAGCTCCTTGCGGATCCGGTCGACCGTCTCCTTGTGGACCCGTCCCGTCCCGGCGAAGACGTCCTCCACAACGGCCGTCCCGACATGGTGATAGACGAAGCCCTCGATATAAGCGTTGTTGGGGTTGCCGATGGGCCCGTAGTTGTAGATCATCCCCCTGGCCCCGTGGGCGGCGGCGTTCTTGAGCTTGTACTGGTGCAAGGCGTAGGACCGCCACTTCTTGAACTCGTCGAGGTTCCCCTCGCGCGGCCCGACCGGGGCCTCGCTCTCCATCAGCACGATCTTGCCCTTGACGTCGACGCCTTTGTAATCGTCGTAGCCGAGCTCGGGCGCGGTGATGCCGTAGCCGACGTAGACGACCTCGGCCGTGACCTCGCCCGTTCCGGTCGTGCCGCCGGGGATGAACTCGTCCTCGTATTTATAGGCCTTCTTGACGACGCCCCCCTTCCCCGCCGGGACGTGCATCTCGCAGACGCCGCCCGGGGAGACGACGGTGTAAGGATTGGGGAAGAGCTGACGGTAGGTCCCGTTCTCGCCGCCGGGCTCGATGCCCCAACCCTTGAGCAGGGATTCGACCCAGGCGACGCAGGCCTCGTACTCCTTCGTCCCGGTCAGCCGGCCGCCGTATTTCTCGGAGACGAGCTCGGCGACGTAGTCGTAGAGCGGCTGGCTCCGGATGAGATGCATGGCCTGGAGGACCTTGGCCTCGTCGGTCTGAGGCGGCGCGGCCTGGCGCTGCGGCTGGGCCAGGAGGCCCGCGGCCGCCCAGGCCAGGACGGCGAAGACGGTCAGGATGGTCCGACGGGAACGCTTCATGACGACTCCTCCTTCGTCGGGAGATCGGGACGTATTCTATGTTCGGAGGCGCGCCAAGTCAAAGACGGGCCCGACGGTCCCGCGTCCGGGTCTCGCCCAGGCCTAGCCGGCCTGGGCCAGGGCCTGCTCGAGGTCGGCTTGGAGGTCCTCGACGCCCTCGCACCCGACCGAAAGCCGGATGAGGTCGTCGGTGATACCGGCCATCTCGCGGTGCTCCTTGGGGACGCCGGCGTGGGTCATCGAGGCCGGATGTTGGATGAGGCTCTCGATGCCGCCGAGCGAGACCGCCAGCGTGCACAGGCGCACGGCGTTGATCATCCGGCGGCCGGCCTCGTAGCCGCCACGGAGGCCGAACGTGATCATCGAACCAAAGCCCTTCATCTGCGTTCTGGCCAAGGCGTGCTGGGGGTGGCTCGGGAGCCCCGGGTAGTTGACCCAGGCGACCTTCGGGTGGGCGGCCAGCCAGGGCGCCAGCGCGGCGGCGCTCTGCTGGCTCTTCTCGACCCGCAGGGCCAGCGTCCGGACCCCCCTCAGAACTAGCCAGGCCTGGTGGGGGTCCATCGTCCCGCCCATGAGCACGAGGACCTTGCGCAGCCGCTTGTGGAGCGCCTCGTCCCGGGCGATGATCGCGCCCCCGACGACGTCGCTGTGGCCGTTGATGAATTTCGTCAGGCTGTGCATGACGATGTCGGCGCCCAGGGCCAGCGGGTTCTGCAGCAGCGGGCTGGAGAAGGTGTTGTCGACGGCGAGGATGAGGCCCCTCTCCCGGGCGATCCGGGCGCAGGCCCGGAGGTCGGTGACGGCCAGGGTCGGGTTGGCCGGCGTCTCGACGAAGAGGAGCTTCGTCTCCGGCCGCAGGGCCTTCTCGATATTGCGGATGTCCGACGTGTCCACGAAGTCCGACCGGACGCCGAACCGCGAATATTCCGTTTCCAGGACCGTCCGCGAAGGCCCGTAGATCGCGGCCGTCCCGACGACGTGGGCGCCCTGCCCGAGCAGGGCCGTGTAGATCGTCGTCACCGCGGCCATGCCGGTGGCCGTGGCCGAAGCGTCGAAGCCGCCTTCGAGCGTGGCCAGGCTCTTTTCCAGGGCCCGCGTCGTCGGGTTGCCGATGCGGGTGTAGATGAAGCCCTCCTCTTTCCCGGCGAACCGGGCCGCGCCCTGCTCGGCGCTCTCGAAGGCGAAGGTTGACGACTGGTAGATGGGGACCGACACGCCGCCGTAGACCGGGTCGGGTTCCTGCCCGGCGTGGATGACGGTCGTCTCGGGGCT
>CAYOYQ010000171.1:0-5986 GCA_964408215.1 uncultured Eubacteriales bacterium | reverse complement strand
CACGTTCATGGTGCAGAGGAGCGGCAGCCAGCCCCCGGTGCTGTCGCAGAAGGCGGCGATCTCGCCCTCGGGATCGACGAACGGCCGGTCGAAGTGCGAATAGACCGTCCCCGACGTGCCCAGGCTGAGCGTCGAAACGCCCGGCCGGACATTGCCGCTGCCGACGGCGCCCATCATGTTGTCGCCGCCGCCGCTCGCGACCAGGACCTCTTTCAGCCCGAACCGCGACGCCCAGCTCTTTTTGGCCGGGCCCACGGCCTGGCGCGGATGGCTGAGAGGCGGGAGCTCGCCGAGGAGACCTTCGTCGATCGCCGCGGCCGCGGCTTCGTCCCAGCGCAGCCGCCGGATGTCCATGAGCCCGGTTCCCGAGGCGTCGCCGTACTCCATGTGGGCCCGGCCGGTCAGATGGAAGTTCAGATAGTTGTGGGGGAGGAGGACGGTCGCAAGCTTCTCGAAGCGCTTCGGCTCATTCCTTTTTAGCCAGAGGATCTTCGAAGCGGTGAAACCGACGGCCAGGGCGATACCCAGCCGGTCGATGAAGGCGCTCCGGCCGCCGAGCGCGGTGACGATCTCGTCGGTCTCGCTCGCGGTCGAAGTGTCGTTCCAGAGCTTGGCCGGGCGGAGAGGCTGGCCTTTTGTGTCGAGCGGGACGAAGCCGTGCTGCTGGCCGGAGACGCCGAGAGCGACCACCTTGGCGGGGTCGATCTTGGCTTCCTTGAGCGCCGCGGCGACGGCTTTGTCCATGGCCCGGACCCAGGTCGCCGGGTCCTGCTCGCTCGCGCCCGCGGGGAGGCCGGCGATCATGGCGTGAGGCGCCCGGCCCCGGCCGATGACGCGGCCGCTGTCGACCTCGACGACGAGCGCCTTGGTCCCCTGGGTCCCGGAATCGATGCCGATGGCGTAGAGCGAATTCTTTTTCATGACTTGGCCAGCTCCCGGAAATAAGCCAGATAGTTGACCGGCTCGCGCACGGAGGCCCGGGCGTAAAGCTCGAGCCAGCCCTCGGGTCCGCGGCGGGCCTCGCGGCGGGCCGCCACCGTGTTGGCCATGATCGCCGCCTGCGACGTGAACGCCGCGAGCGCCTTGCGGACGGCCTGTTCGTCACGGTCGCCGGCCAGGAGGCCCAGGTCGGCGCCAAGCCCGCCGCCGGGCTTCGGGGCGAAGTCGCCCCAAACGGAGTAAATGAGCATCGAGGCGATAGGCGAGGGGGCGCCGAGATCGGCCAGGATGGGATCGCCCGTCTGCGGCGCGGCGTACATCCCCAGCATATAGACGGCGGTATGGTCCCAGTTCTCGGTGTTCGGGCTGGTGAAGACGACCCGGGCGGCCTTCCTCCCGCGGAGGACCCGGATGAGGTCCTCGACGACCCCCTTCCGGCCGGCCGGGCTGATCCGGTTGACGTGGCCCATGAGCGAGAGGTCGGGCCGGTCGAAAAAGACGATGTCCTCGGCCGGGACGCCGAGGAGCCCGTAAGCCGCGACGGCCTCGCGGCGCCGCAGGGCCGCGATCGTCTTCTTCTCTGCGGCCTTCGAATACCCCGCGTCGCCCTTGCAGAAGATGAGAACGACCGGCTTACCGCCGGCCTTCTTCACCGCCCGCAGGAGATAGCCCGCGCCGAGGGCCGCATCGTCGTCGTGCGGGGAGAGGAAGGCGACGGCCTCGCCCTTCGTCCAGCCCGGGAAGAGGATCTCGATATTGCCGCGCGCCCCGGTCCCGAAGTCCACGAATTCCATCAGAACACCCTCAACGGCTCCCGGAGCATACGGGCCAGGCGGTCGAGCTCGCGGGGCGTCCCCTCGTCCAGGCGCAGGACGACGTAGGCGTTCTTCTCGTAGAAGAAGCTCCCGGCCGGGACGAAGCTCACGAGCGCGTTCGTGTCGTAGTCGGCCCAGGTGTAGACGAGCGGCCGGACCCAATAGACGTAGTCGCCGTCGGACGGGGCGTAGAAATAGGTCCCGGCCTTGAGCGGCAGATCGCCGCCGACCCCCAGGTTCGACGCCGCCGCGGCCAGGCGGAGGCTGAAGAAGCCGAACTTGTCGCGGGTGTTGATCAGGCCGACCCAAGGAAGGTCGGCTGCGGCGATGTGGGCGAGCCCGAACGGCGTCTCGGGGAGCTCCTGGAGCGGTCCGGTGACGACCGTGCCGTCGCCGGCGCGGTACATGAAGCTGTCGAAGAGCTCTTTGTAGAGGACCATCTCGTCGTTGCGGACGGCGATCGCCCCGATATCCTTCAGGACGTCCATCTTGGTCTCGGCGACGAACCAGGGGTGGAAGGCGTCGACCCTGTAGCGGACCTCGAGTGCAACGTCCTTGATCCGGGGCATCGGTCCCTCGCGGGCGTTGAGATAGAGAAAGGCGCCGGACTTTTCCTCGAACGAGGCCGGCGGGTTCCAGTCGAACGAGTGGTCCCAGGCGACGCCCGGGACGAAGACGTCGGGGTTCCAGTGGATGACGCCGGCCTTGTTCCAGAGCTTGACGCCGGCCGCGGGCGCTTCGATGGTCAGGATCTGGCCGCTCTTCGGCTGGAAGCCGAGGACGAGGTGGGGCGACGTGAGCGTCTTGCCCAAGCCTTCGCCGGCGAGGGCGAGGCCTCCGGCCGGCGCGGTCTGCGGCCGGCCCTTGAGGATGAGGAGGAGTTTTCGCCCTTTCGGGCCGATGGTCACGGGGCAGGCGATCTTCGCCGTAACGGAGGGAGGGTTCGTCTTGGCCGCGGCGGCCACGGGTTCGGAGCCCTTGAATCCCAGGACCTCGTAGGGGACCTCGGCCGCGCCGTCGAAGATCCTGAGCTCAGGCTGGGGCAGAACGGCCGCGGCAGCCGTGACGACGATCTCGACGACCTCGTCGGTCCGCTCGAGGCCGGCCGTCTCCTCGATCTTCGCGATCCGGTAGAAGCCCTCGGCGTTCCCGGCCGGGATGCCGCCTTCAGTGGGGGAGAGCGCCGCGGCGCTGCGCTTTTGAAGCTTGGCCGGGTCCTGGCCGTGATAAACGATATCGAGGCCGTAGCGTTTTCCGGCGACCCAAGCGTGGTCGAGGACGACCTCGTATTCGCCCTTGTCGAGCGGCTTGGCGATATCGACGAGCTTGCCGGTCCGGAAGACGCGGGCGGAAGGGACCGCCGTGCCGTCGAGGCGGAGCTCTTTGAACGTGAAGGGGACCCGGTCGACCGTAAAGGCCAGGCGGATCTCGTAGCGCGGCGTCTCCCAGGTCGGGGAGACGAACCGCACGTCCGCCGCCCGGGAGGCGGACGGAAGGCCGAGGCCGATAACGAGGACAAAGACGAGAACAAGGCTCGCCGGCGCGGATCGCTTCATCTTTCCCTCCTGGGCGCTATTTTACGACAGGACGGGGGCCAGTGCCAGCGGGCTATCCCGTTTTTCATCTCTGCCGGTGATTGACTTGTTTCGCGACCGGGCCTTAGAATGGACCCGATGAAAAGCAAAGCAAGAGTTGCGGCGGCGGTTCTGGCGCTCATGGCCCTGACCGGCGGGGCGTTCGGCGCGGGGGTCACGGCGACGTTGAAAGGCGGCTACTTCGCGCCGTCGGACGAGGTCTTCCGCGACGTTTATTCGGGGGGCCCGGTCTTCGGTTTCGACCTGGCCGTGCCGGTGGGCGGCGCCCTCAGTGTCTGGGCCGGCGCGGACCTCCTCAGCAAGAACGGGAACTTGACCTTGACCGAGGACCCGACCAAGGTCCGCATCATCCCGGTCTTTCTCGGGCTCCGCGGAGAGTTCGGGAAAACGAGGCTCCGTCCTTATATCGGCGCGGCGGCGGCCTATTTCCTCTTCCACGAATCGAACCTCCTCGGCACTGTCAACGACGGCGGCCTCGGCTTCCTCGGCCAGGCTGGCCTCATGTGGAACCTGGGCGGGCCGGTCTGGCTTGATCTCCACGCCGGCTACCGCGCCTGCACCCTGAAGTCGGGAAGCGGAGACGACATGATCGAGGCCAAGCTCGGCGGCCTCAGCGGCGGCCTGGGGATCGCTTTCCGGTTCGGTCCTTGAAATAACGGCCGGGGACCGATAGACTGGATCGTATGAAAACGCTCCCGAAGATCGCCGCCGCGGCCGCGCTCGTTGCCCTTCTCGGCGCGTCCGCCTTCGCCGTCCTCGAGCCGGGGACGAAGCTCATCCCGTTCTCGCTCAAGAACGTCGACGGCAAGGACTATGCCGTGACCGTCGAAGAGGGCAAGCTGACGCTCACCGTCACCGAGACCGTCGCCGGCGAGACGAAGGTCGTCAAGTCGCACCCGGCCGCGGTCCTGGTCGATTTCTGGGCCACCTGGTGCGTGCCCTGCCGAAAGGCCATGCCGCACATGCAGCAGCTCAACGAGACCTACAAGCCCGCGCCCGGCGGCACCGAGGGCGGCCTGGTCGTCCTCGGCATCGCCCTCGACGACGCCGGCGGCAAGGTCGTCAAGCCCTTCTACCAGAAGCTCAAGATCACCTATCCGATGCTGGCCGACGCCCCGACGGCCGCGGCCCCCGCCGGCGCCGCCGCGACGGCCAAGGACATGAAGAAGCGGTACGGCGTTCAGGAGATCCCCGTCGTCTATCTCTTCGACGCGACGGGCACGGTCACCCACGCCCACGTCGGCTTCAAGGAAGAGCACATCGCCGGGCTCGATAAGGCCATCCAGGCCGCCCTGGCCGGAGGCCCGAAGTGAGGCGCCGGCTCCCCTGGGTCCTCTTAGGCGTCGCCCTGGCCGTGATGACCGTCGGGCTCGTCTTCGGGGAGTACCGGTCCGTCCTCGAGAAGGCCGTCACGGTCTGCCTCGACTGCATCGGGATCGGATAGGCGCGACGATGGCCAAGCCCTACCGCGCCCGCAAGCCCCGCGACCGGCGCGCCTGGTACCAGGCCGCGTTCGCGCTCGGCCTCAACGGCTGGATCCCGTCCTGGTTCAAGGGCGAGATCTTCCAGGGCGGGGTCAAGGGCATCTGCGTTCCCGCCCTCAACTGCTATTCCTGCCCGTCGGCCCTCGGCGCCTGCCCCGTCGGCGCCCTGCAGACGGCCTTCGCCGGGCTGCGCTTCAACCTGTCCGTGGCCGAGAAGAAGTTCGGCCTCTACGTCGCCGGCTTCCTGGCCGCGGTCGGGAGCGCCGTCGGCCGGATGCCCTGCGGCTGGGTCTGCCCGTTCGGCTTCCTCCAGGAGCTCATCTACAAGGTCCGGACGCCCAAGCTCCGCATCCCCCACGCCGCGACCTATTTCCGCTACGCCGTCCTGGCCGTTATGGTCGTCGCCCTGCCCCTGCTCGTCGTCGACCAGTTCGGCTACGGCGAAACCTGGTTCTGCAAGTGGATCTGCCCGGCCGGGACGATCGAGGCGGGCATCCCCCTCATGCTCCTGAAAGCCGACCTGCGCCCGCTCATCGGCTTCATGTACCACTGGAAGGTCGGGCTGCTCGTCCTTTTCCTGGGCTGGTTCGTCTTCAGCCAGAGGCCCTTCTGCCGGACGGTCTGCCCGCTCGGCGCGTTCTGGGGCCTGTTCAACAAGGTCAGCCTCTTCCGCATGGCCGTCGACGACGAGAAGTGCACGCTCTGCGACAAGTGCCACAAGGACTGCCCGGTCGAGATCAAGATCTACGAGCAGGCCAACTCCCCCGACTGCGTCCGCTGCCTGAGGTGCGTCTCGTCGTGCAAGTTCGGGGCCATCAGCTACGAGTTCCTGGGGAAGAGAGAAGTCTCGCCCGATCTGCGGGCGGATAAAGCGGCCGCTCGTCGCGACGCCTTCCCGTCCTAAAGGGTTTTCACCAGGGCCCCCCAGCGCTTGTCCAGCTTGAAGCCGTGCTTGAGGAAGAACCCGGGCAAATAGAGGTGGGTCATGACCAGGGGCACGCCCTGGCTGGCCATGCGGCCGCAGAAGTCCTCGAGGGCCGCCCCGCCGAGGCCCGACGATTTCAGCCGCGATGTGACGGCGATGACGTCGATCCAGACGACGCGGCTGGAGAGCATCCGGTAGCAGAGCCCGCCGACGATCCGGTCCTGGGCG
>CAYOYQ010000170.1:0-6121 GCA_964408215.1 uncultured Eubacteriales bacterium | reverse complement strand
CGCGAACTCGGCCCGGTCGTCGATGACCGTGACGCTGAAGTCGAGCAGGCTGCCGAGCCTCGCGACGGCCCGCCCCACGTGCCCCGCCCCGGCGATGATGAGCCGCGGCAGAAGCTGGACGGGTTCGATCAGCCACAAGGCGTCCTCCTCCTCGACGAGGTGAGGCCGGCGCGTGACAGCCCCGATCTTCGCCAACGAGATAGGGATGGCCTTGTCGGCATCCATGCGGATCGCTTCGGCGGCCGTTATCCAGGCCCGTTCCGTCCTCGCGATCCGGCCTGCATTCATGACCATCCCCGTGATCAAGTAGCCGGGCTGGCGCCCGCGGAGGCCTTCGAGGCATTGCCCGAAGACCGTCCGGTCCCGGCCGACCCCGGGATCGATGAGGACCCGCGCCGCTCCGCCGCAAATGGCCCCCTCCAGATCGGAAGGGTCGGCGTCGAGGCGGAACGTCACCAGGCGGGCCTGCCCGTCGCTCAGGGCTTCGCGCGCGATCGCCTCGACGCGCGCTTCGAGGACCCCTCCGCCGACCGTGCCCGCCACGAGCCCCGCTTCCGAGAATATCGCCGAGGCCCCCACGACCTGCGGCGTCGAGCCTTCCGCCTCGACGATCGTCGCCAGGACGAGGCCCTGCCCGTCCGCGAGCATCTCGAGCGTCTTGGGAAGACTGTAATCCATCCGCCTGCCCGCGTTCTCCGCCGCCCGCCGTCTACACGACGGCCAGTACCGCCCGCTTGAGCGCGGCGAAGAGAAGCTCGGCCTTGTAGCCGTTCTCGCGCAGGGGCGCCGCGTCCTTCAGGGCCTCGTCGGCCGCCTGGCGCACGAGCGCCTCGCTCACCGGCTTGCCCCTGAGCGCGTCCTCCGCCTTCCGCAGCCGCCACGGCACGGGCGCGACGCCGCCCATCACGACCGCGATCTCCTTGAACGCCCCGCCCTCGACGACCCCGGCCACCGCGGCCGAGACCAGGGCGAAGTCCCAGGTCTCCCGCTCCTTCAGCTTGACGTAGGCCGCCTTCTGGCCGGCCTTCGGCCCGGGCAGCCACACGCTCTTCAGGAACTGCCCCTTGGCCAGGACGTTCTCCCGGGTCACGTCGACCTCCGGCCCGGCGTAGAACGCTTCGAGCGGCAGGACCTTGTCGCCTTTCGCCGTCGCGATCGTCGCCTGCGCCCCCAGGCTGATCAAGGCCGGGGCCAGGTCCGACGGATAGACGATGTAGCACGCGCCGCCGCCGAAGATGCAGTGGTACTTGTTCCGGCCCTGGAAGGCGAAGCAGTTGAAGCCGCCCTTTTTGCGGCACACGACGTCGGGGTCGCGGTAATACCAGCAGCGCGGCCGCTGGCACAGGTTGCCGCCGACCGTGCCCGCGTTCCTGAGCTGCGGCGTCGCCAGCGCGAGCGCCGCCTGCTTCAGGCTCGGGAAATCCCGGGCCACGGCCGCGTCCTCGGCCAGCTCGACGACGCGGGTCATCGCCCCGATCCTCAGCCCGCCCTTCTCCGGCGCCATCCCCCGCAACCCCGCGATCTTGTCCATGTCGACGACAAGGTCCGTCGCGACGACGCCGCTCTTGAGCCCGTCCAGGAGGTCCGTGCCGCCGGCCATAAGCGCCACCGGCTCCGTGGCCTCGGTGAGCAGCGCCGCGAGCTCCTCCACCGTCCGCGGTTCGGCCATCTTGAAGGTTCTCATGACCCGGCCTCCTTTCTCTTGAGGGCCTCGAGGACGCGTTTGGGCGTCATCGGGATCTCGCGGACGTGGACGCCGATGGCGTTGTACACGGCGTTGGCGATGGCCCCCGAGCTCGGCACGTGGGCCGGCTCGCCCAACCCCTTGACCCCGAGGTTGTTGATGCGGGGATCGTCGACGTCGGCGAACAGGACCGTGATCTCCGGGATGTCGAGCGACGTCGCGATCTTGTAGTCGCGCAGGTTCGGGTTGACGACCGTTCCCGTGGCGTCGTCCATGACCCGCTCCTCGAACAGGCCGTTGCTCAGGCCCTGGGTGACCCCGCCGACGACCTGGCTCTCGGCCGTGAGCTTGCTGACGATCCGGCCGCTGTCCTGCGCCGCCACGTACTTGAGGACGCGGACGCGTCCCGTCTCCGTGTCGACCTCGACCTCGGCGAAGTGGGCCCCGAAGGTGTTGAAGGCGTACTGGTCGCCGGGCATGCCGCCGCGCTCGCCGTGGAACGGCGTCTCCCGCCGGAGGTCGCGGTAGACCTCGGCGAAGGCCACCGCTTTTCCCGGATCGCTCTTCGACGCGAATTTCCTCTCGGCCATGACCACGTCGGCCGGGTCGACCTTGAGCCGGGCCGCCGCGACGGCCTTGAGCCGTTCGACGGCCTTGAGGGCGGCGTCGCGGACGGCCGGGGCCACGGATGGCGCCGTCAGGCTGCCGCCCGAGATCGGCGCCCAGGGATAGTCGGAATTGCCGAGCTTGACCGTGATCTCCTTCGGCTCGAGGCCGAGCGTCTCGGCCGCCACCACGGCCATGTGCGTCCGCGTGCCGCAGCCGATGTCCTGGGTGCCGCAGATGACCTCGACCGACATGTCGGGGTAGAGGACGATATCGGCCAGGGTCCCTGGGACGCCGGCCCCGGACCAGATGCTCGTGGCCATGCCCAACCCGCGCCGCACCGGCCCTTCGGCCTTCCCCTCGCCGGGGCGGCGGTTGCGCCGCTCCCACCCGATGGCCTTGGCCCCGAGATCGTAGCACTTGTCGAGGCCCTTGGACGAATAGGGCAGGCCCGTGTCGCCCTGGTTCCTGGTCGAGTAGTTCTTGCGGCGGAGCTCGAGCGGGTCCATGTCCAGGGCCGCGGCCAGCTCGTCCATGGCGCCTTCGAGCGCGAACGCGCCCGGCGTGTGGCCGGGGGCCCGCCGGGCCCGCTGGGCGCCGACGTTGGTGTAGACCGTCTGCTCGTCGACCTTGCAGTGGGGGCACTTGTAGACGTCGACGACCGGCTCCGAGCAATCGTCGCCCGCCGCGATCCCGCCGCAGGCGATGTTGGTCATCCGGAGCGCCGTCAGCGTGCCGTCCTTCTTGGCCCCGATCCGGTAGGTCTGGTTCGACGAGGGCCGGTAGCCGACGCAGACCGCGTTGTCGCGCCGGGAGAGCAGGACCTTGACCGGGCGGCCCGTCTCCCTGGCCAGGTTCGCGGCGACGACCGTGTAATCGCCCACGCTGAGCTTGCTGCCGAAGCCGCCGCCCATGTAGTTCTTGATGACCGTGACGTTGGCCGCGGGCACCTTGAGGGCCCGGGCCAGGCCGTCGCGGACGCCGTGAACGGCCTGGGTCGAGTCGTAGACGACGAGGTGGTCGCCCTCCCAGGCGGCGATGCTGCCGTGCGTTTCAGCGGGGTGGTGGACCTCGAAGGCCGTGCGGTAGGTCCCCTCGAAGACGACCTCGGCTTCGGCGAAGCCTTTCTCGACATCGCCGCGGTTGTAGTCGTTGAGCTTATCGAGGTTGGGCCGGCCGTCCCGGACCTGCGGGGCGGCCGCGTCGCGGGCCCTCTCCCAGTCGACGACGAAGGGCAGCGTCCTGTACTGGACCTTGACGAGGCCGAGGGCCTTCTCGGCCGTCCGCTCGTCGACCGCGGCCACGGCCGCGACCTGCTGGCCGGCGTAGCGGACCTTGCCCTCGGCGAGCTTGAGCGCGGCCCGGACGCCGGGCACGGCCAGGGCCGGGGCGAGGTCGATCGCGACGACCTCGGCCGCGGCGTGAGGCGAGCGCAGGATCTTGCCGATGAGCATGCCCTGCAGCTTGATGTCGTGGGTGAACTTGGCCCGGCCGGTGACGATCTCGCGGCCGTCGACGCGCGGGGTCGCCTTGCCGATATGGGAGAAGACCGGCTTTGGCGGCTCGGGCTGCGTCGCGGGTGGCGGGACCGCCGCGGCCTTGGCCGGCCGCGCCTGCCGTTCCGCGTCGCCGCGGGCGTAGGAGATATAGGCTTTCCCTCTCATATCAGGCCCCCTTCGTCTTTTTCGCCGCGGCGTCGACCGCCTGGTAGATCTTGGCGTAATTGCCGCAGCGGCAGAGGTTCCCGGAGAGCGCCCGCTTGATCTCGTCGAGCGACGGCGACGGGTTCTTCTCCAGGAGAGCCGTCGTGGTCATGATGAAGCCCGGCGTGCAGTAGCCGCACTGGTAGCCGTCCTTCTCGATGAAAGCCTCCTGGACGGGGGTGAGCCTGCCGCTTTCGGCGAGACCTTCGACGGTCTTCACGGCCTTGCCGTCGGCCCGGACGGCCAGGGTCATGCAGGCGTAGACCGGGACGCCGTCGAGCAGGACGGTGCAGCCGCCGCACTCGCCCCGGTCGCAGACCTTCTTGGCGCCGGTGAGGTCGAGCTTGTCGCGGAGGGCGTCGAGGAGCGTCTCGCTGGCCTCGACGTCGAGGCTGAGCTTTTGGCCGTTGACGGTGAGGGCGATCGTCTTGCGGTCGTAGACCGGGACGCGGCCTTTCTTGGTCGCGATCGTCTGGCCGCGGAGGGGGGCCAGGACGGCCGTGCCCAGCGCTCCGCTGCCGATGCCCTTCATGAAGTCCCTGCGGCTGACGCCGCCGGGTCGAGGTGTGTTCAGCTTCTTTTCCATGGTCGTCTCCCGAGGCTCGCGCGGCGTCAGAGGAGTCGCAGCGCGGCCAACGCGGCGAAGGACAGGGCCAGGGCGGCCGGGGAAAGCCAGCGCACGCGCCAGGCCGCCCGCTCGGGCGCGCCGAGGGCCGCCCCCGCGAGAACGCCCAGGGGAACCGTCAGGGCCGAAAGGCCGATCGCGAGGGGGGCGTAATAGAGCGAGAGGGGATAGGCCGTCCCCGTCACGCAGGGCGCGACGCCCGTCGCGAACTTGACCAGCGGGAAGAGGTTCACGGCGACGAGGGCGCTGAGGCCGCCGGCGAGCCCCTGCCCGGCGGGTTTGGCGGCCAGGGCCTTGCTCAGGACGGAGACGATCAAGACGAAGGCCGCGCCCTCCATGACGATGGCGAAGATCGGGTTGCCGATGGCGCCGTGGAGGACGGGCAGGCCGAGGAGCAGGGCGTCGAAGAGCTTGAAGCTCGCGGCGACCGCGACCATCGCGGCGGCCGTCGCGATGCGGGGCGAGATCGTCCAGGCCGCGGCCAGGAAGAAGAGGGCCGCGCCCGTCATGACCGAGCCGGAGACGGTCGAGGCGCACTGGCGGAGATACATCCCCAGCGCCGCCTCCGAGAGCCCCCAGACGCCGCCCAGGACGAGGATCGGGCCCCAAGGGGTTTTTTGCGGGATCAGAGACATCTTGCCCTCCGGATCGCGAGATTTGGGGAAGATACGTCCCTCACTATACGGGAATTAAAACGGGGACACAATACCAATTCACCCATTTCGCGGAGGGGCGAAAAGAAAGCCGGCCGGTCAGTCCTTCGCGGGCCCTTTTTTCTGCTCGTCCTTGTCCCGGAAGGACTTGAATATCAATCCCGTGCAGATGAAGGTCGCGGCGATGACGAAGAAGATGACCAGCAGCCCGAGGCGGACGATGAGCCACTCCCCGACGACGTTCTCTTCGCCATGCGAGATGTCGACCAGGGCCAAGAACATAAGGACGAGGGCGATGAGCCCCAAGATGCCCATCGTCAGGGTGACCGACGCCCAGATGCGGAGCTTTTTCATGAGGCCTTCACTGGGGCTTTGGTCCACAGCCGGTTGATGACCTTGAGGAGGACGATCCCGGCGACGACGAACACGGCGAAGAGCACCCCGGCGTAGACCCAGCGGCCGTAGAGGACGTTGCCGACCGTGAACAGGGCCGACCAGATCGTGAGCGACCCGGACACCCAGCCGACGAGGGCGAGGGGGAAGCTCTCGTGGGTCGCCCTGGCTTCGGCTTCGGTGATGCCTGCTTCGCGCCGGACCATCTTCCAGCCCGGTCCCATGGGCCGGACCTTCTTATAGAACTTGATCAGGACGTCGCGGTCGGTCTGCGGCCCGAGGTAGGCCGTCAGCATCCAGCTGATCGTGGTCACGACGACGGTCAGGATGAGGGCGTAGTGGGTCGGGACGACGAAGCCGAACTTGCGCAGGACAAGGAGGAGGATCGAGAACACGAACGAGGAGATCATGGCGTTGACCTCGCACCAGGCGTTGACCCGCCACCAGAACCAGCGGA
>CAYOYQ010000169.1:0-6135 GCA_964408215.1 uncultured Eubacteriales bacterium | reverse complement strand
CAGCGTCGGCGAGCCGGATTTCCCGACCCCCGAGCACATCAAGGAGGCCGGCATCAAGGCCATCCGCGACAACTTCACGAAATACACGGAGAGCGACGGAATCCTGCCCCTCCGCAAGGCCATCGCCAAACGGCTCAACGACGATTACGGCGTCGAATACGCCCCGAAGCAGATCATCGTCTCGGCCGGCGCAAAAGCCTCCCTCTTCCATCTCGTCCAGGCCCTGGTCGACGAGGGCGAGGAGGTCATCATCCCGTCGCCGTACTGGGTGACCTACCCGGAGTGCGTCAACCTGGCCAAGGGCCGGCCGGTCCTCGTTCAAACGCGCGAAGAGGACGGCTTCCGGCTCACGCCCGACGCCCTCAAGGCCGCGATCTCGCCGGCGACCAAGGCCGTCATCCTCAACAACCCGTGCAATCCCACGGGGTCGGCCTACACGAAGGACCAGCTCCTGGCCCTGGCCGAGGCCCTCAAGGGCGAGGACGTCTACGTGATCTCGGACGAGATCTACGCCAGCCTCGTCTACGACAACTTCAAGTTCACGAGCTTCGCCGCGCTCGGCGAGGAGATCAAGAAGAAGACCATCCTCGTCAACGGCGTGTCGAAATCCTACTCCATGACCGGCTGGCGGATCGGCTTCGCGGCCGGCCCGGCCGAGGTCATCGACGGCATGTCGAAGATCCAGAGCCACACGACCTCGAACGCCTGCTCGATCGCCCAGAAGGCGAGCCTGGAGGCCTACGACGCGCCGCAATACGAGGTCCAAAAGATGGTGGCGGAGTTCCAGCGCCGCCGCAACTACTGCCTCATGCGCCTGGCCGCGGTCCCGGGGATGTCCTGCTTCAAGCCCCAGGGCGCGTTCTACCTCTTCCCGAACGTCAAGTCCTTCTACGACAAGGAGCATAACGGGGCCAAGATTCGCAACTCCTACGGCCTGGCCTATTACCTGCTCAAGGAGGCCCGGGTGGCCATCGTGCCGGGCGACGCCTTCGGCAACGACGACTATATCCGCCTGTCCTACGCGACCTCGATGTCGAACCTCGAGACGAGCATGGACCGGATCGTCGAGGCCCTGGCCAAGCTCAAGACGGCCAAGAAGGTCCAGCGGGTGGCCCTGGCCAACGCCGTGACCCGGGTCAAGAAATCCGTGCCCGTCGAGACGGGGATGGACGTCCGCGTGCGCGATGGGCTCGTGGCCGAGATGGAGGGCCACCTCGGCTACGAAGGCCGCTACGAGTGGAACGCCCGCCTGGGCGGGGCGGTCCTCCAGCTCCGGACGAACGCGGCCCATCTCAACGATTTCTGGATCGAGAACTTCCCGCCCGCGCCGGGCGAGGCGGACGTCCGGCCGCACGGCCTCCTCTACGCCGTGGACGGCATCGCCGGCCGGGAGCCGCGGGGCTTCTATCACGAGGGCACGCAGACGGGCGTCCTCGTCAACACCGATCTCTACGCCCCGCTCCGCAGCCTGGCCCTCGGCCTGGCCATGGACATCTCCATGCGGACGGGCGGCGGCGCGGCGGGCGCGGTCCGGGGGATGTCGGCGGACGTCGACGGCCGCGGCCTCATCCTCGTCGGGCCGCCGGGCACGAAGAAGACCGAGCTCTTCTTCGAGCTCCTGGCCGACAAGCGCTTCAAGCTGCATTCGAACGACATCGCCTTCGTCGAGATCGCCGGCGGCCGGGCGGCGGCCGACGCCGTCGAGCGCAAGCTCTATATGCCGACGACAACGGTCGAGCTCGACGGCCGCCTGGCCCCCCTCTTCGACCGCAGCAAGTGCGAGAACGTCGTCGTCCGCAAGGAGGACTGCCAGGACCTGGAATGCCAGAGGGCCGACGACTGCCGTCTCGACCGCGGCTCGCCCTACTGCTACAAGGCGGCCAAAGAAGCCCACGCCCTGCTCGACCCGGCCTGGCTCGCCGGCCCGGCCGGCTCGGTCCGGCGGACCGACCTCCGCTGGCTCGTGCTCCTGCGGAACGATGCGACATCCCCCGCCGTGGTCGAGCTCTCGAAGGACGAGGCTCTGCGGACCCTCGAGGCCGGGGAGGCCGCGGGGGCCAAGAAGGCCCTCTCGGCCGCCAAGCCCCAGCCGTTCTACAATCCCCATCTCCTCGAGGGACCGCCGGAAAAGATCGAGGCCCAGCGGGCCTTCTTCGGGCGCCTCCTCGACCACGCGCGGTGCGTGCTCTTCAACAGCGGCGCCGCCGGGGCGGACCGCCTCAAGGAGCTGGTTTCGTCAGGCCGCTGAGGCGTTTCCGGAGGCCGGGCTCCCGGCTAGCCGCCGGCGATGAGATCCCTCCTCGAAATATCACCCGTTTTTTCACCAACAGCGATGATTGCTCCGGGCGGGCGGCCGCCGGATAATGCGATACGGCGGAACAGCCCCGGGAGCCGCCTTGAAATGGTGATGGCGATGCTATATAAGATGGAAAAAGCAAGGTCATTGGAAGGACACACCATGCGCGCCACCGCCCTGAAGAGCCCGCCCGCGTCCCGCGGCTACACCCTGCTCGAGATCCTGGTCGTTCTCGGCATCATCGGCATCTTGATGCTCGTCTCCTACCCGAGCATCCTCAACGTCATGGAAGTGAGGAACCTGGAGAACACGACCCGGCAGATCCAGACCGCCCTTCAGCAAACCAAGCTCCGGGCCGTCGACACGAAGATCAACCATCGGGTCCGTTTTTTTCAGCCCGATGGAACCTACTGGGCCTATCAGATCGAGCGGGCCCAGGCCGATCTGAACGCCACCCCTCCGACGATCACTTGGGTTGGCGTCCCTGGCTCGCCCCGGAAGACCATCTCGGCGCGGTTCCGGGTGGTCATCAGCCTGCCTGCCGCCGGATCGGACCCCGTGGCCGAATATTCGCCCGTCGGGGCCATGGCCAATTTCGCCGCGAATCAGAACTCGATCGTCATCCAGAGCCTCAAGCTCAGCCAGTCGAATCAGATGGACGAGCGCGTTCTCGGTCTGTTCCTAGGGGGATCGATCCATTATGCCAAAAGAAGGAGCAGCTGAGATGAAAAAGAAGACGCGAGGGAGAGGCTTCAGCTTGATCGAGGTCTTGGTCGCGCTTTTCCTCGTCGGCGTGGCCGTTGTCGGGTTGGCGGAGCTGTTCCTGCTCGCTGTGGCCAACAACCGCAACGCCGACCGGGTCTCCAACGCCACGTTCCTGGCCCAGCAGCAGATCGATTGGCTGCGGGGATTCACCCAGGACGAGCTTTCGGCCTACGCGGGCACCGGCCTGGCGGACCGCGACGAGCTCATCGATCTCAATGTGGACGGGACGAACGACTTCCGTCGGGTCACGGAGTTCCGCGACGCCGGACAGTCGTTCCAGGCCGTCGTGCGCGTTTACTCGGCCGAGACGGTTTCCGTGGCGACCGCCGCCGAGCTTCTGGCCGAGCCCGAACGGTACCATGCCCGGGCCCTTCTCTCGACGATCATTACGCGGTAAAGGAGCACGAGCCGTGTCCACCACCAAGAGCGCTCATCCCCGGCGGCCCTCCGGCTTCACCCTGATCGAGCTCCTGGTCGGCAGCGCTGTCATGCTCGTCGCCGTGCTCGGGGCCTTATTCATCTACGCGCGGAGCAACAAGGTCTCCGTCGAGCAGCAGATGGTCACCGAGGTCCAGAACGACGTCCGGTCCTCGATGTTCTTCCTCAGCCGGGACCTGCGCATGGCCGGGGCGGGGTTGCCCGAGGAATTCGCCGGGTACTTCATCCAGGGACAAGATGCGGAGGACCAAGGCGGGGGCGAGGTCCTGGCGGACCGGGTGAGGATCATGGGCAACATCGAGGACCCACTGAACCTCCCGGTCCGGAACTACCAGGGATCATCCGTCGTCCTGACCATCGAGGATTTCAGCTTCGAGCAGTATCCCTACCCCGATGCCTACTACGACAACAAGTTCGTCCTCGTCCTGCCCAATCCCGATTCGGGCTGCCGGGCCGGCGAGATCCGTTCTGTGACCCACGTCACGCACAACACGGGGGGGGCCAACGAGCGCTTCAACTTCTCGCCCGGCCTGGCGCCGGGCGTCAATCCGCCGGGCGGACTGTCCGGGACCTGCGGCAGCTCCAACGATTACGACGGCGGGATGATCAGCTTCATCAACGTCAAGGAGTACTGGCTCGACGTGACCGGGAACTACCCGGGCCTGACCGCCGGCGTCAACGGTTATATCGGGGGCGGCGAGGGCGGCGTCCTCTATTGCACTCACAACGGGGTCCACTTCCCCCTGGCCCGGAACATCGAGAACTTCCAGATCGAATACAACGGCGACATGAATAACGATCTGGCCCTCGACGGCTGGACGCCCTGGGACCCGGCCTGGACCCTCCCCGAGATCGCCCGGGTCCAGCAGGTCCGGATGTGGGTCCTGGGCCGGACGGCCCAGGCCTTCACCTCGGTCGGCGGGCAGGCGCCCGGCGGCATCCAGACCTACCGCCGGCCGGCCGTCTCGAACAGCCCAGCCGCCGCGGCCGACGACATGCACCGGAGGTTCCTGCTCGAATCGACCTCGAACGTCCGGAACATGAGCCTCAACCTCTACAACCTCGGCCAGCGATGAGGAGTGACATGAACATCCGAACCCTACGCCGCAGCCGGGAACGGGGCTCCGGCCTTATCGTCGTCATCATGGTCGTCGCCTTCATGCTGGCCGTCGGCATGCTGCTCCTGACGGTCACCGGCACGAGCCCCAAGGCGGCCGACAGCGTGCGCCTCCAGGGGATGGCCTTCGACGCCGCCGAGGCGGGATTCAACGCCGCCTGGGTCGTACTCAACGACAACTTTCTCAACCGGGTCTCGACGAATTTCGCCGGCCAGTACCGGACGAACTTCGGCGGGGCGACGGGCCTGGACGACCCGGCCAGCCCGAACTATTTCCGCGGCCTGACCGATGAGCAGATCGTGGCCGACATCGCCGCGGACAACACCGCGGCCAACCCGGCCCTCTTCAGCTCCGAGCCGCTGGCCACCGACCCGCGATGCGCGTTCACGGTCTTCCTCATCAACGACGAGGCGCCGGGGACGATCACGGCCGACGACAATGACTGCATCTTGGTCTGCATCGGCCGGGGGCCTCGCAACACGTACAAGCGCCTCGAGATCGTCATCGAGGTGGGGTCTTAGGACCCCGAGAAAGGGGATCGAACATGAACCGGAAAGGCTTGAAACGCCAAGGGAGCCAGTGGGTTCTCGCCATCCTCTCCGCCGCCGCACTCGCGGCGCTGGCCGCGCCGCGCCTCGGGGCGCAGCAGGCCTGCACTGAATACACGCGGGCTTTCTCGGAAAACTTCGACACCGTGAACTACAAGGACCTCGGGCTGAGCTCGGTCGCCCGCTGGCCAGCGGGCCCCATCACGCTCCCGCCGCTCGGCTCGAACTTCATGGTCGGAGCAGCCAACAGCCTCGGCCGCCGGATCTACACCTGTGCGTCCGGCGACTTTGACGGGGACCACTATCCCGATCTGGTCGGCCTGGACATCACGGGGGAATACCCTGTCGTCAATCCTCAGCCCTGGTCGGAGCTGCGCCTCATCCGGAACAGATACCCGAGCAATCACGGCTCGACGCCGTTGTTCGCCGTCGACATGACCACCTCGTATGACAAGTTCTACAACCACACCGCCCCGACGTCGATCACGGTCGGCGACTACAACGGCGACCGGCTGCTCGATTTCTTCTTCATGCGCAACGGGAACGACGAGTTCGGCTACACGAACTTCCTCGCCACGATGTATATCAACCGGGGCACCGCCGCCGCCCCTGACTTCCGGGCCCACAATCTCGCCCCGAACCTCGATTTCACGGCCCGCTTGCAGGCCGCGCCGATCTACCTCTACTGGGCGGCTAACCACACCTACACGGTCGACATCGACAAGGACGGCGACCCCGACATCCTGATCGCCAGCCAGGACCGGATCTACCTCCTCCGGAACCCGGGCGCCGCTAACTTCAGCCTCGCGAACTGGGGCCTCAGCGAGCTCGCCTACGACGCCCGGACGGGCTACAACGGCATCCCCGGGACGTCGTGCGTGGCCGCCGCCGACTTCGACGGGGATGGCGACGTCGACGTCGTCTGCGGCTCGGTCAGCACCGCGACCTTCATCGTCTATTACGAGAACGA
>CAYOYQ010000168.1:0-6138 GCA_964408215.1 uncultured Eubacteriales bacterium | reverse complement strand
GCTAGAGGCAATTCCCGAACAAAGCCGAAGAGAGGGACTTCCCGGAATTGGGGGAGGGCCTTATTTCTTAAACGTCGAGGACGTCTCGACCATGAAGAACTTGTAGTCCTTGTACGCGATCTCGGTCCGGGCCCGGACGAAGACCTTGCCGCCGGCCTGGCGATAGCCTTCCTCCGTGAGATCGGAGCTCGGGAACCGGATCCCGTTCTTCTCGAACCCGAACTCCGTGACGGACCGGACCTCCGGTTCGGCCTTGAAGATCTCGGCCCTGGCGACGATCTCCTCGTAGTGGCCGAACGTGGCCGGGTCCCATTCGATCCTGAGCACGCTCGCGTCAGCGCTCTTGAGCCAGATCTTTCCACCGAGATACTGGGAGACGCCGGCCAGGCGTGGCACGACCTCGAGGATCCACGCGTCCGTCCCGGAAACGCTGTCCCGGCCGAGGAGCCTGTAGGAATAGTAAGCCTGGAACTTCTCGTCCAAGAGACGGACCGGAGCCATCAAGACTTCCGAGTAGGTGAAGGCGCCCAGTCGAGGGGCGGGGTCCTGCGGGTCCGGTTTCTTCCCGTTCTTTTTGAGCAGGACGCGCTTTTCCTCGACCTGTTTGTCTTGGCGGATGTATTGATAGTCGTAGAGATAGGTGTTCTTCTGCTTGGGGTTCCGGCGGATAACGTAACGGCTCCAGGTTTCCATTTGCGTCCCGGGGTCTCTGACCGTAGCCTGGGCCGTCCTTTCGAGTCCGGCGCGGTCGTCCAGGCTGAGGTCAAGCTTTTCTTCGACTTCCTCGATGCAGACGAAGTCGAGCGCCGCCCTCTCCAGCTTGGCGCAATATTCCCGGGCCGAGCTGATGACGGAGGCGAGGGAGGGAGAGATTGAATCGGGCGTTTGGATCGCCGGTCCGGCCAAACCGGTCGCGAAGAGAACGCCGCCCAGAACAAAGACTCCGATCCTGGCCAACCCTGAACCTCTGCCATCATCATACGCCAGGACCTCCGGGCCGTCAAGACGACGAGCCGATCCCGACGTGATTTCAGAAGGCCCCGGCTGGGCTTTTTCCCCGGCGGGGATTGTGCTACATTCGGGCCATGTCAGAGACAAAGGACGAAGCCCACGTTTTTTCGGTCGTCTGCCCCTGCTGCGGGGCGACCCTTTGGATCGACGGCGGGACCAAGTCCGTCCTCCGCTCTGAAAAAGCCAAGAAAGCCAAGGGCTCGCTCGACGACTTCGTGGCCAAGGAGCAGAAGCGGCAGAGCGAATTCGACCGCAAGTTCGACGCCACGTTCGAGCTCCAGAAGGAGAAGCACTCCAAGGCCGACGAGATGTTCAAGACGGCGCTCGAGAAGGCCGAAAAAGGCGAGGACGAGGAACAGAACTAACTAAGAATGGGGACACGTACCAAGGGTACATGTCCCCCGCCTAGAAAGCCAAGAAAGGGGACACATACAGGATGTGTCCCCTTTTTAGCTGCCGGCCTGCGTTTCGTCCTCCCGCACCTTGGGCGCCATCGTCCAGCCCGTGAAGCCAAAGAGAACGAGCATCCCGACCGAGAGATAGTTCATGAACGCCCAGGGCAGGTAGGAGAAGGTCGAGACGCCGAGCGTCCCGGTGATGTAGACGCCGGCCATGCTCCAGGGGATGAGGGGGACGATGACGCCGCCGCTCTCCTCGATGATCCGGGACAGGTTCTTGGCGGCCAGGTTCTTTGTCTTGAACGCGGGCGCCAGCAGGTCGGCCGGCAGGATCATCGACAGGTAGGAGCTGCCGGTGATCAGGGCCGAGAGGATAGACGCCCCGACCGTCGTCAGGACCAGGCTCCAGACGTGCTTGGTGAACCGCATGACCTTGTCCAGGATGACGGCGAGGCAGCCGGTGGCCTGCATGATGCCGCCGTAGGAGAAGGCGGTGAAGGCGATGAGCTGCGTTTCCATCATGCCCATCATGCCGCCCTTGGCCAGGAGCGTGTCGACGGCCGCGACGCCCGTCCGGGCCGGGAGGCCCGTGTTCATGGCCGTGGCCACGACCGTGAGCGGGATCTTCTGGACGAGGACCGCCAGGACCGCGGCCACGAGCGACGACAGGAGCATGGCCGGGATGGTCGGCTTCTTGGCGATGGCGAAATAGAAGATGACGGCCATGGGCAGGAGCAGGAGCAGGTTGAAGCGGAAGTTGGACCTGAGCGTCGTCAGGATGAGGTCGAGCGTTTCGGACTTGGTCGCCGTCGCGCCGTACCGGAGGCCGGCGACGGAATAGATGGCCAGGCCGGCCAGCCACGCCGGCCCGGCCGAAGGGACCATGTGCTTGATGTGGTCGAAAAGGTTTGACCCGGAGATGACCGTGGCCAGATTGGGGATGTCCGAGAGGGGCGACATCTTGTCCCCGAAGTAGGCCCCGGCGACGACCGCGCCCGCGGCGGGCCCCAGCGGGATGCCGAGGCCCATGCCGATGCCCATGAAAGCGACGCCGATCGTCCCGATCGTCCCCCAGGACGTCCCGCAGGCGATGGCCACGACCGAGGAGACGAGGCAGGCCGTGGCCAGGAAGAACTTGGGCGAGATGAGCTTCAGGCCGTAATAGATGACCATGGGGATGGTGCCGCTGGCCATCCAGGCGCCGATGAGGAGCCCGACCGAGAGCATGATCAGGATGGCCGGCAGGGCCTTGCGGATGCTCTCGACGATGCCCCGTTCCATGTCCTGCCACTTGAAGCCGAGAATGAGGCCGAGGACGGCCGTGACCGCGGCCGCCGCGACGAGCAGGATCTGGGCCTTGATCTTGTAGACGCCGTAGCCGACGCCGAGGAGCAGGGCCATGGCCACGAGCGGGATGAGAGCGACGCCGAACGAGGGGCGGCGGCCCGAGGCCGGGGCGATCCGGGCTTTGTCGTCGGCCATCGGTCTCTCCTAAGCGCTGAAAGTGCCGCGGGCCAGCAACCGCCCGCCGGCGATCATCCTGCGGCCCCGGGCGATGACGTCGCTCAAACCGAGGTCTTTGTCGAGGATGATGAGATCGGCGTCCCGGCCTTCTTCGATATGGCCTTTCTTCCCGAGCTTGTAGAAGTCGGCGGCGTTGGTCGAGAAGACGCGCGCGGCCGTCTCGACCGGCAGGATCTCCCGCCGCACGATCTCGACGAATTTGCGGAAGAGGTCCCGCTCCGTGGCGATGGTCAGCCGGACGAGGCGGCCGGCCTCGTCGAAGACCGGCATGCTCCCGTTGCTGTCCGAGCTCACCATGAGACGGGCGAACGGCAGATCCAGGCCCTTGAAGCGGGCGATCGCGTCCTCGAACCGGACCTCGGGATCGGGGGGCACCGGATCGGGCCCGACGGTGACGTCGATCGAGCCCCCGGCCGCCACCCATTCGAGGGCCTGTTCGAAGAGCTGGGGGTTGCGGGTCGTGTGGGTCGCGACGACCTGGCTCGCCGGGATCTCCGTCTCCCGGATGAGCCGGAAGAGGAGCTCGAGGCGGCGCTTGCCGTCGCCCGCGTGGAGATGAAGAACGCCCGCTTTGCCGCCGAGCATGCCGCCGACCCGGCATTCGGCGGCCAGCCGGGCGATCTCGTCGAAGGTCGGCTGGGAGGAGCGGTGGTCGCTCACGGCGATCTCGCCCGCCCCGATGACCTTGTCGATGAGGACGAGGTCGGAGCGGACGCTCCCGGCGAGCGTCTTCACGGGGACCTCGTAGGAGCCCGAATAGATGAAGGTCGAAACGCCCTCGATCTCCAGGGCCCGGGCCTTGGCCAGGAGCGAGGTCATGTGGCGGGTGACGCTGTCGGTCCCGAGACAGCCGACGACCGTCGTGACCCCGGACGAGACGATGTCCTCGACCCGGATCTCCGGCGCGCGGGTGGCCGGGCCGCCTTCGCCACCCCCGCCGAGGATGTGGACGTGCGGGTCGATGAGACCGGGGAGCACGCGCTTCCCGGCCGCGTCGACGACCTCGACCTCCATCCCCTCCGCCCGGATGCGGCCCCGGTCGGCCACCCCGGCGATGACGCCTCCGGCGACGAGGATGTCCTTCCGGCCGAGCGGCTCGGGGGCGAAGACCTCTCCATCTCGGATCAGGGTGACCATGGGCGCCTCCTCGATAGGGTGACCGGCCTAAATTAACACGCCTTCCGCCCGTCCGCAAGCCGCCGCGGCCGTCCCGCCAGCTTTTGAATTTCGGCCGGGGTTTCAGTAGAATAAGCCTCGCGCCCATGCCTACGTTCGAAGAGGAATTCCGCCATATCCACTGGCTCATCGACCGGGCCACCTGGCTCTTCCTCGTGCCCAAGAAGGTCGACCTTCGCGGCGCCGAGAACTTCGTGCCCGAGGGGCCGAATATCATCATCGGCAATCACATCGGGGCCTACAAGGACGTCTCGATCCTGCTCCGCCGCGTCCCCCGGATGATCTTCTTCACGGCCAACAAAGCCATCTTCAGCAAGCAAGAGGCCAGCGATCTCGTCGAGCGCCATCTCCACCGGCACATGGGGAGGTTCGGCGGCGTCGTCCACTTCATCCTCGGCCCCTTCTACGCCTTCATGGTCAATTTCGTCTCGACCTACATCGGCCGGATCGGCTCGATCCCCGTCGACCTCGTCGGCAGCCGGCGGGAGTCCGTCCTCAGGTGCCAGGAGTACCTGAAGAAGGGCCGGGCCGTCATCGCCCTCCAGGGCCGCGGCCGGGTCCAGCCCAAGGACCCCAATCCCTATGTCGCGGGTTTCCGGCGGGGCGTCTCGATCATGGCCTACAACCTGTTCAAGGAGAGCGGCCTGGCCGTGCCGGTGACGCCGCTCTCGATCTTCGGCACGCACATCATGTGGGGCGTTCCGGCGACGATCAAGGTCAACGTCGGCCAGCCCCTGTTCATCCGGGACTACTGGACGGGCGAGGAAGCGACGACCGTCGAGAAGTTCCGCGCGGCTCTCGAACATACTGTCTCCGGTCTTCTCCGCGAGAGCCTGAGCTGGTGACCCGGGCCCGGCCTCGGGGGAAAACGGCTTAAGGAGGGAACGATGGCACTCGAAGGGATGTCGATCGCCAGGGGGGAGAAGGACCTTCTGCTGCTCCCGAGGATGGCCAACCGCCACGGCCTCGTCGCCGGCGCCACGGGCACGGGCAAGACGGTGACCCTTCAGGTCATGGCCGAGCACTTCAGCCGCCTCGGGGTCCCGATCTTCATGGCCGACGTCAAAGGCGACCTGGCCGGCGTCAGCCAGCCGGGCGTGGCCAATCCGAAGATCCAGGAGCGCATCAAGCTGCTCAAGCTCGGCGATCACCCCTTCGCCGGGAGCCCGGCGGCCTTCTGGGACATCTATGGGGAGCAGGGGCATCCGGTCCGGACGACGGTGTCGGACATGGGGCCGCTCCTGCTCTCGCGCCTGCTCAACCTCAACGATGTCCAAAGCGGGGTCCTGACGCTCGTTTTCCGCATCGCCGACGACAACGGGCTGCACTTGCTCGATTTCAAGGACCTCCGGGCCATGGCCCAGTACGCCGGCGACCATGCCGACGAGTTCGAGACGGAGTACGGGCGGATCTCGCCGGCCAGCATCGGCACGATCCAACGGGGCCTCATGACCCTCGAGGACCAGGGCGCGGACCGGTTCTTCGGCGAGCCCGGGCTCGACCTCGAGGACCTCATGCAGACCGACGCCCAAGGCCGGGGCATGATCAACATCCTGGCCGCCGACAAGCTCATGCTCACGCCGCGGGCCTACTCGACGTTCCTGCTGTGGCTGATGGCCGAGCTCTTCGAGCGCCTGCCCGAGGTCGGCGATCAGGACAAGCCGCGCCTGGTCTTTTTCTTCGACGAGGCCCACCTCCTGTTCAACGAGGCGCCGCAGGTCCTGCTGGAGAAGATCGAGCAGGTCGTCCGGCTCATCCGCTCCAAGGGCGTCGGCATCTACTTCGTCACCCAGAACCCGATCGACATCCCCGACGTCATCCTCGGCCAGCTCGGCAACCGCGTCCAGCACGCCCTGCGGGCCTTCTCGCCCCGGGACCAGAAGGCGGTCAAGTCGGCGGCCGAGACCTTCCGCCAGAACCCCAAGGTCGACGTCGAGACCGAGATCACCCAGCTCGGCACCGGCGAGGCCCTGATCTCGTTCCTCGACGAGAAGGGCTACCCGGGGATCGTCGAGCGGGCCTTCGTCCT
>CAYOYQ010000167.1:0-6225 GCA_964408215.1 uncultured Eubacteriales bacterium | reverse complement strand
ATAGTGCTCGAGGGGCCAGCCGTTCTCGATCCAGGGGAAGCGGCAGGCGACGATGAATTCGAACAGGCCGCCGCGGATGCGCTGGAGCTCGATGACCTTGGCCGCCTTCTCCGGCCCGTAGGATTCGCGGGTCGTGTGCTTGATCTCGAAAGTGATGATCCAAGCTTCCCGGTGGTGGGCCCCGATGGCCGCGACGCCGAAGGCCAGGGCCATGCCCGGGATGAACTTGCAGTTGTAGGCGGCGACCTCGAGGCCCTTGACCTGCATGGCGTAGTCGATCGAATTGTGGCCGAAGGCGCGGGCGGCCCGCATGGACCCCTCGGCCAGGATGTTCCCGACCTGGCCTTGGCGCAGGGCGATCGACGTCAGGAGCTTCTTGAAAGCCTCGGAATCGCCGAAGCGGATATCGCCCGGCGCGGCGCCGCGCTCGACGGCGTCAGCGTAGAAGCTCATGACGCAGCCGCCCGACATCGTGTCGATGCCGTAGTCGTCGCAGAGGTAGTTGAGGGAGCCGACGGCGGGGAGGTCGAAGATCTCCAGGTTCGGGCCGAGCAGGCCGATGTTCTCGTAGTCGAGCTCGGACTCGCGGCCCTCGTCGTCGTGGATGGTGATGCCGCAGCGCATGGTGCAGTTCGGGCAGCCGTAGGTCGCGACACGGGCGTTGTTCAGGCGCTCGCCGTCGACCTTCCAGGCGTCGGGGTGGTGGGTTCGGCGGAAATTGTGGACCGGCAGGGCGGCGACCTCGTTGCACCAAGCCAGGACGCCGTTGGTGCTCTGGATGGACCAGCCGGTCTTCTTGTCGATCCGGTTGACCTCGCGGAGGTCGTCATAGCCGACCTTCTTCATCCCGGCCGGGTCGGCCTGCGGGATGGGCTTGCTGCCCTTGACGACGATGGCCTTGAGCAGCTTCGAGCCCATGACCGCGCCCATGCCCGTCCGGCCGCCGGCCCGGCCCTCGAGGCTGCGGACGACGGCGTAGCGGACGAGGTTCTCGCCGCCTTGGCCGATGTTGAGGACGCCGACGCCCTTGCCGTACTTGGCGTAGATCCAGTCGTTGGTGGCGTACGTTCCCTTCCCCCAGACCTCGTCGGCCGGCAGGAATTCGACCTTGTCGTCCTCGATGGTGAGCATGGTCGGGGAGGCCGCCCGGCCCTCGACGATGAGGATGTCATAACCGGCCTTGCGGAGCTGCTCGGCCACGCGTGTCCCCAGGTTGCCGTCGCCGTAGCCGCCGGTGCTCGGAGACTTCCCGGCCACGACCGCCTTGCCGGTATTGGGGGCGGGGATGCCGGCAATGGGGCCCAGGGCGACGATGAACTTGTTGTCGGGGCCCAGGGGATCGATCCCGGGGGCGAGCTCGTCGAAAAGGATCTTGGCGGCGAAGCCGCGCCCGCCGATCCACTTGCGGGCGAATTCCTCGGAGAACGCCTCCGTCTTGGCGGTTTTTGTGGTCAGGTTGACTCTCAGGATCTGGCCAGTCCAGCCGTTCATGGGGGCACCCTCCAATAAAATAGAAATTACCTCCTCAATCCTAATCGGAGCCGCGCCCGGAGTCAAGGTCATCGGATAGGGTCAAACCTACTTTTTTTCGAAAAAAGTAGGTTTGACCCCATCTTGGAAATCGACGGGGGGCGAAATTACGTATAATGAAGCGGGGAGGGGGACTCTCCCCGCGGAAAGGAGATTTCCATGGCCAAGAAGCTCTTCCGGTCGGCCAATCAGAAGATGCTGGGCGGCGTCTGCGGCGGCATCGCCGAATACCTCGACATCGACGTCACGGTCGCCCGCCTCCTCTATGTCGCCCTCGACCTCATGACGGGGATCGCGCCGCTCGTCTTTTTCTACATCATCGCCTGGATCGTCATGCCCCAGGCCGGTCCCAATCAACCCCAGTCTTGATAACGACCGGGGAGCCCCGTCCGCTCCTCGGGGCCCGCTCCGGTCCGTTGACTTGCCGCCGGAGTTCGGTTATAACCTAAGCGGTTCCGTATGGGAATGAAGAGCGCTCTCGAGATCCCGTTCAAGCACATCGCCATCGAGGGCGTTTTCCGGGCGCGGAAGACGCAGCTGGCCAACGTCCTGGCCCAGCGGATCGGGGGCAAGGTCGTCTTCGACAATGTCGGCAATCCCTACCTCAAGGACTTCTACAACGAGAAGGAAGGCTCAGCCTTCCTGACCCAGCTCGTCTTCCTGGCCAACCGCTACAACCAGCAGACCCGCCTCCTCCAGCGGGACCTGTTCATCGACCGGATCATCTGCGACTACCTCTTCGAGAAGGACAAGATCTACGCCTATCAGACCCTGACCGACGACGAGCTCCTGGTCTACGAGAAGATCTACGGCATCCTCTCCGAGCGCGTCCCCAAGCCGGACCTGGTCATCTACCTCCAGATCTCGCTCGGCTCCCTCTCGCGCCGGATCGCCAAGGAAGGCGACTCGGCCGAAAAGAACATCTCCGAGAAATACCTCGAGGACATCGTCGAGGCCTTCGACTACTTCTTTTTCAATTACCAGGGAGCGCCGCTCCTCGTGGTCAAGGCCGACGACATCGACTTCGGACGCGAGGAGGACGTCCTCGACCTTCTCGACCAGATCCGCGACATGAAGAAGGGCTCCCTGTATTACGTCCCCCAGAGCTACGGGGGCAAGGGCGCCAAGAAGGGCTGAGCCCGAGACTTTACCTCAATCCCGCAGGAGGCGGGATGGGGAGAAAGGACGGACAATGGCCGCGACACCGAGCGAAAAGATCACCATCCCCTCCCTACGGGCCCGCAAGGCCGCCGGGCCGAAGATCGTCTGCCTGACGGCCTACGACTTCCCGACGGCCAAGATCCTCGACGAGGCCGGGGTCGACCTCATCCTGGTCGGGGACTCCCTGGGCATGGTCGTCCTCGGCTACGAGAACACCGTGCCCGTGACCATGGACGAGATGATCCACCACACCCGGGCCGTCGCCCGGGCCGTCCGGCGGGCCCTCGTCGTCGGCGACATGCCCTACTTCTCGTTCCACCTCAGCGCCGCCGAGACCATCCGCAACGCCTCCCGCTTCCTCAAGGAGGCGGGCGCGGCGGCGGTCAAGATCGAGGGCGCCTCGAAGAAGCGGCTCAAGCTCGTCGAGGCCATGGTCGAGGCCGAGATCCCGGTCATGGGCCACGTCGGGCTGACGCCCCAGTCCATCCACAGCCTCGGCCGCTTCCGGGTCAAGGGTCTGCTGGCCCCCGAGGCCCGGCGCATCGTCGACGACGCGGTCAACCTGGAAAGTGCGGGCGCGTTCTCGGTCGTCCTCGAGTCCGTGCCCGTCGAGGTCGCGGCCGAGGTCACCCGGGCGGTGGGCATCCCGACGATCGGCATCGGGGCCGGGCCGGCCTGCGACGGCCAGGTCCTCGTCTTCCACGACATGATGGGCTTCTCGACCGGCACCATGCCCAGGTTCGTCCGGAAGTACGCCGACGCCCACGGCGTCATCGACGGCGCGGTCCGGGCCTACACGGCCGACGTCCGCGAGGGGCGCTTCCCCGACGACGCCACGTCCTATCACCTCAAGCCGGAGGTCGCCGCCGAGCTCCGGCCGAAGCGCGGCCGGCGCCTCGCCGGCCGGGGGATGTGATGCGCGTCGTCGAGAGCCTGGCCGAGATGAAGGCCCTGGCCCGGGCGTGGCGGCGGGCCGGCCGGACGATCGGCCTCGTGCCGACGATGGGCTACCTCCACGAGGGCCACCTCAGCCTGGTCCGCGAGTCGAAGGCCCGGGCCGATGTCACCGTCGTCAGCATCTTCGTCAACCCGACCCAATTCGGGCCGAACGAGGACTTCCAGAAATACCCCCGCGACCTGGCCAAAGACCGGGCCTTCCTCGAGACCGGCGGGGTCGACTGCCTCTTCTATCCGTCCGCGGCGGAGGTCTACCCGCCCGGCTACCGGACCTACGTCGAGGTGACCGGCCTCCAGGACAAGCTCTGCGGCCTGTCCCGGCCGGGGCATTTCCGCGGCGTGGCCACGGTCGTGCTCAAGCTCTTCGAGGTCGTCCGCCCCGACCGGGCCTTCTTCGGGGCCAAGGACGCCCAGCAGGTCCTGATCATCCGTCGCATGGCCGCCGACCTCGATCTCGACGTCGAGATCGTCACCTGCCCCATCGTCCGCGAGCCCGACGGCCTGGCCCTGAGCTCGCGCAACGCCTATCTCGACCCCGAGGAGCGGAAGGCCGCCCTCGTCCTGTCCACGAGCCTGCGCTGGGCCGAGCGGTCGGTCGCGGCGGGGGAGAGGGACGCGGCCCGTCTCGCGGCCGGCATCCGCGCGGTCCTCGAGGCCGAGCCTCGCGCCCGGATCGACTATGTCGAGGCCGTCGACCCGGAGACGCTCGAGCCCGTCGCCGAGGTCCGGGGCGAGGTCCTCGTCGCCCTGGCCGTTTTCATCGGCTCGACCCGCCTCATCGACAACGTCCGCCTGCGCGCCTGAGGAGTCGCCATGCTCAGAGCCTTCCTGCGTTCCAAGATCCACCGGGCCACGGTGACCCATGTCGACATCGACTACGAAGGCAGCCTGTCGATCGACGAGGACCTCATGACCGCGGCCGGCCTTTGGCCGCTGGAGCGGATCGAGGTCTGGAACGTCACCAACGGCAAGCGGTTCACGACCTATGTCCTGCGGGGCGAGAAAGGGTCCCGCGAGATCAAGGTCTTCGGCGCGGCCGGCCACAAGGCCTCGGCCGGCGACATCATCATCATCGCCGCTTACGGCTACATGGACGAAGCCGAGATGGAGCATTTTACGCCGACGATCCTCCTCCTCGGCGAAGGGAACCGCGTCCTCGGGGCCCGCTGAGCCTGTGCGCGGCAAGAGAGGGAGGTGACATGAGATCCGTGCGGCCGCGCGTCCTCGTGGCCGTGCTCACGGCCCTCGTGACGCTGTTCGTCAGGGAGCGGGTCTTCCGGGCCCCCTTGAAAGAGGAGGCCGTCGTGACGGAGTTCTTCAAGCTCTATCACGGCCGCGCGATCCACCGGACCACGTTCTGGGCCGGCGTCCCGATCCAACAGACCCCGACCGACATGTGGATGATCCAGCAGATCGTCACCGAGACCAAGCCGGATTTCCTCATCGAGACGGGCACGCTCAAAGGCGGATCCGCCCTTTATTACGCGTCGATCCTCCAGGGCCTCGACCTGCCGGCCAAGGTCATCACGGTGGACATCGCCGACCAGCTGGACCGGGCCCGGGACATCCCCGCCTTCCGGTCCCGGGTGATCCCCATCATCGGCGATTCCGTGGCCCCGGACACGATCCGGAAGATCGAAGACCTGGTCCAAGGCCGGCCGGCCCTGGTCCTCCTGGATTCGTACCATCGCAAGGACCACGTCCTTCGCGAGCTCCGGCTCTACGCCCGGTTCGTTCCGGTCGGGAGCTATATGGTCGTCTTCGACACCGACCTCAACGGGCATCCCGTCTCATCGGATTACGGGCCGGGCCCCATGGAGGCCGTCGAGGAGTTCCTCGCGACGGACGACCGCTTCGTGGCCGACGCGAGCCGGGAGAGGTTCCTGCTGACGATGTGTCCGAACGGCTACCTCAAACGGGTCAAGTGAGGGGCCCCGCCCGATGACGCGGCGCGCGTTCCCGGTTCTCCGCGGGTCTTACCCGGCGAGCGAGACGAAAATGTCATATCCGGCCGTGATCAGGAAGATGACCACGGTCAGGGAGAAGAGGGCGATCCCGAGCGGGTTGGCGTAGCGCAGGAGCTGCCGGTAGGTCTTGACGATGAGGAGCTTGACCAACAGGATCGCCAGCAGCGCCATCGCCAGGACGAAGTGGAACGTCCCCCGCGCCGAAAGGCCGTCGCCCATCTCGGCCAGGAGATCGGCTCCGAGCACGGCCAGCGGCGCCAGCAGCGCGATGAACGCGTAGCCCGCCCTTTTGTGGAGCTGGCGCAGCTTCTCCAGCCGGGACTCGCCGCCCGGCCGGCCCAAGCGGGCCATCATGCTCAGGAAAGCCGCGAGGCCCGCCCCGAGCAGCAGCGTCGCGAAGATCGTCTTGATCCAGTAATCGGACATGATCCGCCCCCTTCAGCCGGTCCGTCAGTCGAGATGGTAGTTCGGGGCCTCCTGGGTGATGACCACGTCGTGGACGTGGCTCTCCTTGAGCGAGGCCTGGGTGATCTTGATGAACCGGGCCTTGGTCTTGAGGTCCTCGATCGTCCGGCAGCCGGCGTAGCCCATGCCGGCCTTGAGCCCGCCG
>CAYOYQ010000166.1:0-6228 GCA_964408215.1 uncultured Eubacteriales bacterium | reverse complement strand
GCTCCGGCGCCGGCCGGGGCGACCTCTTTAATGACGTGGCCGCGGGCGACGCCCTCCCCTACCGCTCTGAGAACGAGCCGGAAGACGAGCTGCGTGTCCCGGAAGCGGACCTCGGCCTTGGCCGGATGGACGTTGACGTCGACCTCGCTTGGAGGGACCCGCAGGAACAGAAAGGCCTCGGGCGAGCGGCCGCGCTCGAGGACGCCCGTATAGGCCTGGCTCAGGGCGGCCATAAGGACGCGGTCCTTGACCGGACGGCCGTTGACGAAGAAATGCTGGACCGTCTTGTCGGGACGCCCGGCCAAAGGCAAAGAAGCCAGCCCCTCGATCCTGCCCGGACCTTCCTCCGCGGCGACGTCCATCAGCCGGTCGACCATCTTCTTGCCGAAGAGCTGGAAGACGCGCTCCCGGAGCGTCCCGACCGGCGGACAGGCGATCGTCTCGCGTCCGCCGTGGACCAGCGTGAAGCGGACGCCCGGCGCGCCGAGCGCCGCCTGGGTCACGTACTTGGTGACCGGCCCGAGCTCGGACGAGGCCGAGCGCAGGAACTTCCGCCGGGCCGGCAGGTTGAAGAACAGGTCCCGGACCTCGACGCTCGTCCCGCGCGGAAAGGCGATGTCCGTGACGGCGACGAGGCGTTCGCCTTCGCGTTCGATCATCGTGCCCCGGTCGGAGGCGCCGTCGAACGTCCGCAGCGTGAGGCGCGACACGGCGGCGATGCTGGCCAGGGCCTCACCCCGGAAGCCGAGCGTCGAGATCCGCTCGAGGTCCTCTTCACGCCGGATCTTGCTCGTCGAATGCCGCCGGAAGCAGAGGGCGGCGTCCTCGGCGTCCATGCCGGCGCCGTCGTCCTGGACCTTGATCAGAGCCTTGCCGCCGTCGGCGAGTTCGATCCGGACCTCCGTCGCCCCGGCGTCGAGCGAGTTCTCGACGAGCTCCTTGACGACCGAGACGGGCCGTTCGATGACCTCGCCTGCGGCGATCTTCTGGGCCACTTCGTCCGGGAGCAGGTGGATCCTTCTCATCCGACGACCTCGCCTTCGGTAGCCAGTGGCAGGACCCGGCCGATCCTCACCCAGACGCGCTCGCGGCGCGGCGCGGGCGACCGCGGCACGGCGACCTTGATATCGTTCCCGGTCAGGACCTCGGCGCCGCGATCGGAGTTGCGGATGACGACGGCCTCGAGCTCTCGGTCCAGGAACCGCTCGCGGAAACGGAAGCCCTTCTCCGCCGAGAGCCGCCGCAGGGCCTTGGCCCGGGCGGTGACGACGCCGTCGGCAACCCGCGGCCGGTCCCAGGCGAGGGTCGCGGGCCGCGGCGAGAAGGGAAAGACATGGACGTAGGTCAGCGCCGAATCTTCGATGAGAGCCTCGAGCTCTTTGAAATCGTCATCCGTCTCGCCGGGGAAGCCGACGATGATATCGGCCCCGAGGGCGGTGTCCGGAACACGGCTTGCGAGCCTGCTGAGCAGCTCCTCGTGGGATCTAGAGCCGCCGGGCCGGCCCATCTCCCCCAGGACCCGCTCCGAGGCGTGCTGGAGCGAGAGGTGGAAATGCCGGCAGATCGCGTCGTCGGCGGCCAGGTGATCGATGAGGGCGTCGTCGACGAGTGCCGGATCGAGCGAGCTCAGCCGGAGCCGGGCCGGTTTGGCGGCCTCGCCGATCTCCCGGAGAAGATCGAGCAGCGAAAGCCTCGGCCGGAGGTCCCGCCCGTAGGACGCGAGGTGGATGCCGGCCAGCACGATCTCCCGGAAGCCCCGGGCCGCGAGGTCGCGGGCCGACGCCGCGGCCTCGCCGGGAGGAACGCTCACGCTCGGACCGCGAAGGGCGGGGATGACGCAAAAGGCGCAGCGATTGTCGCAGCCGTCCTGGACTTTGAGATAGGCCCGGGCCCGAAAGGCGGCGGTCTCGGCCGCCGTTCCGTAAGGGGCGACACGCGGCGACACCCTCGCGAGGCCGGCCACGGTCTCGACCACGCGGTCCTTATCGTTCGTCCCCAGGACGGCGACGACGTTCGCGAGGCTGGCCAGCTCTTCCGGCGCCCGCTCGGCGTAGCACCCCGTGACCACGACGCGCGCCGCGGGGTTCTCGCGGCCGACCGTCCGGATGAGCTTGCGGACGTCGCGGTCGGCCCGGCCGGTCAGGGTGCAGGAATTGACCAGGACGACGTCGCTCCGGCCGGCGCTCTCCTCGAGCGTCAGGCCGCGGGCTTGAAGGGCGTCGGCCCAGGCGAAAGCCTCGGCCTGGTTGGCGCGGCAGCCGAAGTTGCGGACGGCAACGGAGGACATTACCGAGGGCTAAAGCTTTTCTTTGAGCTTGAGGGATGCGGTCTCGACCTTGTCGGCCATCTTAGCCCGGTGGGCCGCGAGCTTCGTCCGCAGCCCCTCGTCCTTGAGGGCCAGGACCTCGACGGCGAACAGGGCGGCGTTGGTGCCGCCGTGCTTGCCCAAGGCCATCGTGGCGACGGGGATGCCCTTGGGCATCTGGACGGTCGAAAAGAGCGCGTCCATCCCGGACAAGGCCTCGCTCTCGACCGGGACGCCGATGACGGGCCGGGTCGTATGGGCGGCGACGACGCCCGCGAGGTGGGCGGCCTTCCCGGCCACGGCGATGAAGACCTCGACACCGGAGGCCTCGGCGCTTTTCACCAGGCGCAGGGTCCGCTCCGGCGAGCGGTGGGCCGAGGTCACCTCGAGCCCGAAGGAGACGCCGAAATCCTTGAGGAGGCCGAGCGCTTCCTCCATCGTGCCGAAATCCGACTCGCTCCCCAGGAGCACCAGGACCTTCATGTCCGTCCCTCCTTCGCCGCGCCGATGTCGCGGCGGAAGTGCATGGCCTCAAAATAGATCCGACCGCAGGCCTCGTAGATCTTGTTCATCGTCCCGGCCAGGTCGGGTTCCGAGGCGCAGACGCCGAGGACCCGGCCGCCGGAGGTCAGGGTGCTGCCGTTCTCGAACTTGGTCCCGGCGTGGAAGATGGTGACGCCGGGGATGGCGCCGGCTTCCTCCAGGCCCGAGATCGTCTTGCCCTTCTCGTAGTGGCCGGGATAGCCGCCCGAGGCCACGACGACGCAACCCGACGGTTGGGCCGACCAGCGGACCTCGGCCCTCAGGACGTCCTCCTCGACGGCGGCCAGGAGCAGCTCGACGAGGTCGCTCTCGAGCCGGAGCATCTGCGGCTGCGTCTCCGGGTCGCCGAAGCGGCCGTTGAACTCGAGGACGCGCGGCCCGTTCTCGGTGATCATCAGGCCGGCGTAGAGGACACCCTTGAACTTCCGGCCCTCCTCGAGCAGCCGGGTGACGGCCGGGGTGATGACGGTCGTGAGGACCTCGTCGAAGAGCTTCTGGGTCATGAGCGGCGACGGCGAGATTGCCCCCATGCCGCCGGTGTTCGGCCCCTTGTCGCCGTCGTAGGCCGCCTTGTGGTCCATGGCCGTGACCAGGGGCTGGACCCGCAGCCCGTCGGAGATGACGATGAACCAGACCTCGCGGCCGCGCAGGAACTCCTCGATCACGATGCGACGCCCGGCCGCGCCGAACTTCTTCTGGACGAGCATCTCGCCCGCCGTGTCCTCGGCTTTCTTTTGGTTGGGACAGACGACGACCCCCTTGCCGGCGGCCAGGCCGTCGGCCTTGAGGACGACCGGGTAGCCGAACTCGCCGGAGGCCAGGATCTTCTTGGCCTGCTCGAAATTGTCGGTGACCCGGAACCGCCCCGTGGGGATGCGGTGGCGCTCCATGAACTCCTTGGCGAAGACCTTGCTGGCCTCGATCTCGGCCGCTTTCTTCGACGGCCCGAAGATCGGGAGGCGGCGCTTCTCGAACGCGTCGGCCAGGCCCATTTGAAGGGGCACCTCGGGACCGACGACCGTCAACCCGATCTTCTCCCGCTCGGCGAAATCGGCCAGGCCGGCGATGTCGGTATCGGGGATGGCGACGTTCTCGGCGACGAGCCTTGTCCCGCCGTTGCCCGGGGCGCAGTAGACCTTCTCAGCCCGGGGGCTCTGGGCCAGCTTCCAGGCCAGGGCGTGTTCCCGGCCGCCCGAGCCGACGACCAGGATCTTCACGGTCAGATCCCGGCCGCCCGGCGGAGGTTGTCCGCGAACGCGGCGGCATAGGCCGGATCGGGGACGGAGGCGGCCAGCACCCGGGCCGCGATCGGCAGGGCCTCGGCCGCGGGCAGGGTGTAGCCCATGGCCAGGAAGCTCTTCCGGTACTTGGCCACCTCGGGGCCGGCGGGCTTGTCGCGGACGATGATGTCGCTCATGAGCCCGGCCAGCTGGTCGAAGTCCTTCTCCTTCATCCCGAAGCGGGTCATCTCCTGGACGCCCAGGCGGATGCCGCTCGAATCGAGGAAGGTCGCGTCGTCGGGCAGGGCCTGGTAGTTGGTCAGGACGTTGTTCGTCTCGAGGCGCCGGGCGATCTCCATGCCGGGGCCGAAGGCCTTGACCCGGATGATGACCTGGTGCGTCTCGGTGTAGCCGTCGGCCGGGTCGCCTTCGACCGGGACGCCGTGGGCGTGGAGGGCCTGGGCCAGGGCCCGGGCGTTGGCCCGGACCTGGTCCTGGAACGGCTTCTTGAAGGCGTTCATCTCGTAGGCCGACATGAGCAGGCCGAGGAGCGTCCCCAGGTGGTGGTTGCTCGTCGAGCCGGGGAAGGCCCGACTCTTGATCTCGGGCCAGAGCGGGCGCAGCGGCGAGCCCTTGGCGATGTTGCCGGCGACGACGCCGCGCTGGGTCCCGAAGAAGGTCTTGTGGGTGGAGCCGGTGACGACGTCCGCGCCCTCCTCGAAGGGCGCCTGGAACGCCCCGTAGAGCCCGAGGACGTGGGCCATGTCGAACATCAGGACCGGCCGGTCTTTCCAGCCGCGGACGATGTCGGCCACGAACTTGACCGGCTCGCGGTAGAGGAACATGCTCTTGCCGAAGACGATGAGCTCGGGCCGATGCGCCTCGAGGAGCTCGCCCAGGCGCTCGACGTCGGGCTTGTAGGGGTTGTCCTTGCGGACCGGAAGATTGACGATCCGCTCCTTGCCGGTCGCCGGGTCCTCCTCGACGTAGTTGAACAGCGCGCCCATGGGCTGGGCGCTGAGGTGGCCGCCGTAGATGAGCTCGTTGTTGAAGACGAGCCGGATCCGGCGCGAGAGCTGGCCCTCGGCCCGGCCGCGGTTGAGGAACTTGACCAGCGCTTTGAAGACGGTCTCGTTGGCCATCTGGCCGCTGACCGGCCGCAGCTCGATATCGGTGCAGCCGAAATAGGCCGCCATCTCCCTCTGGCATTCGACCTCGACGTCGCGGATGAAGTCGGTCCCCTGGTAGAAGTAGATCTCCTCGCCCTTCATCGTCCGGTGCTCGGCGTAGCGGCCAGCCGGGTCGGCGATCTCGCACATTTTGACCAGGAGCGACGGCGTCGACTCGGAGGGGATGAGGTTGAAACAATCCTTTTGGCGCCAGGCGCTGTTTCTCTCCGTCCGGGCGGCCAAGTCCCTGACCTTTTCGGCGAATGTGGGCATGGGAGGTTCCTTATTTGAAGTTTTCGGCTTCGATGTCGCTGATCTTCCCGGTCCGGCGGGCGTGCCGGCCGCCCTCGAACGGCGTCTCGAGCCAGATCCTGACGAGGGCCAGGGCGAGGTCGGGCGTGAGGGTCCGGCCGCCGAGGGTCAGGCAGTTCGAGTCGTTGTGGCTGCGGCTCACCTGGGCCGTGAACTCGCTCCAGCAGGGCGTCGCCCGGAGGCCCTTGAACTTGTTGGCCGTGATGGCCATGCCGATCCCGGTGCCACAGACGAGGATGGCCCGGTCGCAGGCCCCGGCGACGACCGCCCGGGCGGCCCTGGCCCCGTAATCGACGTAGTCGACCGACTCGCCCGCGGCGCAGCCGAAGTCCTCGAAGGGGACGCCCCGCTCGCGGAGATAGGCCGCGACGGCGGTCTTGAGCTCGTAGCCGGCGTGGTCGGAAGCGAGGGCGATCTTCATTGTCTCTCGATCATCTTCGCGGCCTCGGGCATGACTTCGATCGCCTTGAGGACGACCGGATCGTTCTGCCGCGAGACCCGGATGCCGGCGTCGACGCCCCAGATCGCCCCGGCGATCTCGCGTTCGAGCTCGCGCCGGATCTCCGCCTCGGCCTCCGCGAAGGTCCTCTCGTCATATTCGACCTTGCGCGAGGCCAGGTACTTGCGGAAGTCGGCCACGATGTCGTCGTTGACGACGAAGGTCGAGCCGACCTGGATG
>CAYOYQ010000165.1:0-6255 GCA_964408215.1 uncultured Eubacteriales bacterium | reverse complement strand
GGGCGCTGGTCAAGTTCCGCCCCATCTTCATGACCGACATGGTCATGATCGTCGGTCTCCTGCCCATGGCCCTGATCACGACGACGGGTTCGGAGCTCCACCGCCCGCTGGCCGTCGTTTATATCGGCGGGTTCTTCTGTGCCATCTTCCTCCGGCTGATCATGCTCCCGGTCCTTTACGAGACGTTCATGGCCTGGGGCGGCGCAGGCCGTGCCGCCGCTCCGGTCACGCCGGGCTCTCAGATAACTCGTTGAACCGCGGCGGCTTAGGGATTGTCAGACTTGCGGGAAAGGGCTATGATGAGGGACCGCGAAGGCGCGGTTCGGACATGACGCCGGGTCAAATGAAAAAGTTACCGAACTCACGCCAAGTCAAACGGCCGAGGCGGCCTCCGACAAAGGCCGCCGGCCGGACGGCCCCGAACGAGGCCATCCTGGAGAGCATCTCGGACGGCGTCTTTACGGTGGATCCGGACTGGCGCATCACCTCGTTCAACCGGGCGGCCGAAGCGATCACCGGGGTCCCGCGCCGGGAGGCCCTGGGGAAACGATGCTCCGAGGTCTTCCGGTCCAGCATGTGCGAAGCCGGATGCGCGCTCCGAAGAACGTTGAAATCGGGGAAGCCGGTCATCGGCAGGTCCGGGTACATCATCGACGCGGGCGGGAACCGCATTCCCATCAGCGTCTCGACGGCCGTCCTGCGGGACGCCGACGGACGCGTGAGCGGCGGCGCCGAGACTTTTCGCGACCTCTCCGATCTCGAAGAGCTCCGCCGGGAGCTGGAGGGGAGATCCCAGGTCGGCGACCTGACCAGCCGAAGTCCCCTGATGCAGCGGGTGTTCGAGGTGCTGCCCGCCATCGCCGCCAGCCCCAGCACGGTCCTCATCGTCGGCGAAACGGGAACCGGCAAGGAATTGGTGGCCCGGACGGTCCATGCTCTCGGTCCCCGCCCCCAGGGCCCGTTCATCGCTGTCAACTGCGGGGCCTTGCCCGAAACGCTTCTCGAATCGGAGCTGTTCGGCTACAAGGCCGGAGCGTTCACCGGCGCGGGCAAGGACAAGCCCGGCCGTTTTGCCCTGGCCAGGGGAGGGACCCTTTTTCTCGACGAGATCGGCGAGGTGAGCCCGGCCTTGCAGGCCCGCCTGTTGCGGGTCCTCCAGGACCGGGCTTTCGAACCGCTGGGAGGAACCCGGGCCGAAAGCACGGATGCGAGGATCCTGGCGGCCACCCACAGGGACTTGGCCGAGCAGGTGCGACGGCGTGTTTTCCGCGAAGACCTCTATTACCGGGTCAATGTGGTGCGGATCGAACTGCCCCCCCTGCGCCGCAGGAAAGAAGACATCCCCCTGCTCGTTGAGCAATTCGTCATGCGGTTCAACCGGTTGCAGCAAAAAACGGTGCCGGGGATCACCTCGGAAGCCCTGTCGCTCCTCATGGCTCATGATTGGCCGGGAAATATCCGTGAGCTGGAGAACGCCGTCGAGAGGGCCTTCATTCTCTGTAACGAGGGACTCATCGGCATCGAACACCTGCCCGAGGAGTTGATGGCCCACGGCGCGGCGCCAGTGGCGGACCCCGAGGGGCGGTCCGCCCACGATATTCTCGACACCCAGGCTATCCGCGCCGCCCTCGAACGCAACGCCTTCAATCGCCTGGCGGCGGCGAAGGAGCTCGGCATACACAAGACCACGCTTTTCCGCAGAATGAAGAAACTGGGGATCTCCCTGCCTGAGCAGGACGGCCGTTCGCAGCGCCGGCGGAAATAGTAGCGGCCGCGCACCTATTCCCAAGGAAAGAGTAGCGCTATAGCTACTCAACGACCTGCCGGGGTCTCCTCGCGGACCGCTCTAATTCGTTTCATGCCAATGGGATAAGCCTGTTCCATAACAGTTTTCGTTGTTGGCACAACAATTGCTTCTAGGCCGTTTGTGAACGATAGGCAGGATCTCGGATGATGAAAGCGGCATTCGCGCACTGGGACCGTCGAATAGCGCCGGTCTTCGACATCGCCCGGCAGATTCATATCGTTGCGGTCGAGTCGGGACGAACGGCCGCTGAAGCGGAGGAAGTCCTGGCGGATGACCTGCCGCTTCAGAAGGTGATTCGTCTGGCGGAGCTTGGCGTCGGAACGCTGGTCTGCGGCGCGATTTCCAGGCCTTTGCACGCGATGGTCGCCGCTTACGGCATCAGCGTGATCCCGTTCGTGGCCGGCGACCTGACCGAGGTCATTCAGGCCTGGCTCAGCGGCGGTCTCAAGGGCGACGCGTTCGCCATGCCCGGCTGCTGCGGTCGCCGCCGTCGCCGGAGCATGAACGAAAAGAATCAGGAGGGATATTTCATGAACGGAAGAGGACGTGGTGGAATGGGAGCAGGCGGTGGACAGGGACAAGGCCGGGTCGGACGCGGCCGAGGTCGCATGGGTGGTCCCCTTGCGGGGGGCGCCGGAGGCACCTGCCTATGCCCGAAATGCGGTCATCGTGAACCGCATGAGCTTGGAGTCCCTTGTGTACAGAAGCCGTGCCCGAAGTGCGGCACCGCGATGACACGGGAATAGGAGAACGAAAGGAGACAAGGACAATGCCATCGGGAGACAGAACCGGGCCCATGGGAATGGGCGCTATGAGCGGACGCGCGGCCGGATACTGCGCAGGGTTTGGAATGCCGGGGTACGCGAATCCTCTTCCGGGGCGAGGCTTCGGAATGGGTTTCGGACGGGGCCGCGGCGCCTGGGGGCGCGGATTCGGCGGCGGCGGCCGCGGATGGCGGCACATGTTCTACGCCACGGGCCTTCCGGGCTGGGCCCGATTCGGCGGGTATGCCGCGCCTTATGGATCTCCGTACCAGAAGACTGACCCCGAGACGGAGAAGCAGGCGCTCAACAGCCAGGCCGCGGCCCTGCAGTCGGAGCTGGACTTCATCAAGAAGCGGCTCTCCGAGATCGAGACTGGAACCGCGGCGGAATGACCGCCACAGGCCTGCCCTGCTGCGGAGCAGGGCAGGCGGATCTGCACGAGTCCCGCGGCGGCCTGTTGATCGATGCTGCCGCCGTGAGGCCGATTTGAGCAAAGGAGAAAACAAAGAATGGAACAGACAGCAAGACTCCCATTGATCGGCGATAAGGCGCCCTCGTTCAGGGCGGAAACGACACAGGGACCCGTCAATTTCCCCGACGACTTCGAGGGCAAATGGGTGATCTTCTTCTCCCATCCCGCCGATTTCACTCCGGTCTGCACGACCGAGTTCATGACCTTCGCGTCCATGCAGCCCGAGTTCGAAAAGCTCAATGGCAAACTTCTCGGCCTGTCCATCGACAGCACCTACAGCCACATCGCCTGGCTGAGGACCATCAAGGAAAAGATCGAGTTCAAAGGCATGAAAGGCGTCGAGGTAAATTTCCCGGTCATCAGTGACCTCACGATGGAGGTGTCCAAGGCCTTCGGCATGCTCCAGCCGGCGGCAAGCACGACTCAAGCCGTTCGAGCCGTCTTCATCATCGATCCCGCGGCCGTTGTCCGGGCGATCCTGTATTACCCGCTCAGCAACGGACGCAACATGGAAGAGATCAAGCGGCTGCTGGTGGCCATGCAGATGGCCGACAAGCACAAGGTGGCGACCCCCGCCAACTGGCAGATGGGCGAGGACGTCATCGTGCCCCCGCCGGGCTCCTGCGGGGCGGCCAAGGAGAGGATGGAACAGCCGGCCGAGGACGTCCGCTGTCTGGACTGGTTCCTGTGCCTGAAAAAATGCCCGAAATGAACGAGATCGGGGTCGAGGCCGGGCATCGCTGACGATAAAGAAGAGAACGGACTGGAGATCGCCAATGAAAATCGCCTTTAGCGCTTCGGGGGAAACCCTGGAATCGCCGCTGGATCTGCGCTTCGGCCGCGCCCCGAAGTTCCTGGTCTACGATCTGGACAGCGGGACCTTTGAAACGGTCGACAACCGGCAGAACATGAACGCGGCCCAGGGGGCCGGAATCCAATCGGCGGAGACCGTGGCCCGCCTGGGGGTCCAGAGTCTCGTGACTGGGCATTGCGGGCCGAAAGCGTTTCGCGTGCTTCTGGCTGCCGGAATCAAAGTCTGCACCACTGACGCGCCCACCGTGGCCGCAGCCCTGGAACTATACCGCTCCGGAAAACTGACGGAGGCCAAGGCCGCCGACGTGGATGGGCATTGGGTGTGAGCGGCAGCGGGAGATAGCCCGCCGTGCGCCGGTCCGTTGTCGGACGGCCGGTTGGCACGCATGTCCTGGCGCGATGAAGCGCCAAGCATTCGAATTCAGGAGAGTGTCCTGATGCCGGGATATGACGGAACAGGGCCGAAAGGCCGGGGCCCCATGACAGGCAGGGGCGGCGGGTATTGCTTATTGAAGCTTCCCGGTTCGCCGGATGAACCGCTCAGCGGCTTCGCCGGCCGGGCAGGACTTCCCGTACGGCTTTGGCCCGATGGGATAGGAACGGACTTGGCTTCGCTGAACCTCCGGGCTCAACGCCTCGAAGCCGAGCTCCGCGACATGCGGCGGCGTATCGTGGCTCTAGGACAGAAATAGCGATACAGGGATAGCCTATGCAGAGCGATTGTTCTTTCCGGGTGATGTCGCTGGAATTCCGACTGCGGGATTTTTTCAGGCCGCCCGAGAGGATTCTTAGAGAGGCCGGCGTCCGAAGCGGCATGACGGTTTTGGATTTTGGCTGCGGCCCGGGAGGGTTTTCTCTGGCGGCGGCGAAGCTGGTCGGCCCGGACGGCCTTGTCTATGCGGTAGATAGCCACCCCCTGGCTGTAAAATCGGCGCAGAGAGCTGCCGACCGGCGAGGCTTCGGTAACATCCGGACGATTCTTGGAGGCAGCGTGGCCAATCTTCCGGTAGGTAGCGTCGACATGACCCTGCTTTACGATGTTCTTCATGACCTTCCCGAGCCCGGTCTGATCTTGGGGGAGGTGCATCGGGTCCTCAAGCCAAAGGGCGTCCTCTCAGTCAGCGATCATCACATGAAGAAAGACCTCCTGCTATCCATGATCACCGGCGGCAGCCTCTTCCTCCCTGCCGGTGGCGATCGGCGGACTTCCCAGTTCAAAAAAAATGAGACCCGCGAGACGGTCGCATGATCCTCGCCATCGCCTCGGGCAAGGGAGGAACCGGCAAGACGACCGTGTCCGTGAACCTGGCGCGGGTCTTCGGGCCCGGAGTGCGGCTTCTGGACTGCGACGTGGAAGAGCCGAATGACCACCTCTTTCTCATGGGAACTCCGCTCGGGGAGGAAGCCGTCACCATTCCGGTTCCTCAAGTGGATGAATCCCTTTGCGACGGCTGCGGCGAGTGCGGCCGTTTCTGCGAGTACCACGCCATCGTTTCATTCGGGGCCACCGCGCTTGTCTTTCCGGAGATGTGCCACGGTTGCGGGGGCTGCGCGAAGGTATGCCCCAAGAAGGCCATCCGGGAGAGGGGGCAAAGAATCGGCTTGGTCGAGACCATGGAATCGGGAAACGTCACGTTGATCCAAGGTCGGCTCGACGTCGGCGTGGCCATGTCGCCACCCCTCATCCGTGCGGTGAAGGCCCGTCTGCGAAAAGAGGTGCCCGCGATTCTGGACGCGCCTCCGGGAACGTCATGCCCGGTGATCGCGACGCTCCGGGGAGCGGACCTTGTCGTTCTCGTCACGGAACCGACGCCCTTCGGCCTGCATGACCTCAGGCTCGCCGTGGATATGGTGCGGGAGCTCCGCATTCCGTTCGGCCTGGTCGTCAACCGGGTCGGGATCGGTGACGACCGGGTGCATGTGTTCTGCGGAAATGAGGGCATCCCCATTCTCTTGGAGATTCCGGATGACCGGAGGATCGCCGAGGCTTATTCGAGGGGCGAACTTATCGTTGAGGCCCTGCCGGAGTACCGGGCTCATTTTCAGCGGCTCCGGGAGGCTGTCCGGGAGCGGGGGGAGGCCAGGGGCCGGGCTCCGTCCGATGATGGCAACGTAAGGAATGGCCGTGAACGAGCCTGAAGGCCTGTCGCGAAGAAAGGCCGTTTTTCGCGCCCGAACGGAACATTATGCCAGTTTGGGCTTCGACCGTTTCGCCGCGGCGGATTTCGTGATCGGTACGGGTGGCCGGCTCTCAGGCCCGGCTCTGGACGTGGGCACCGGCAAGGGGCTCACGGCCATGGCCTTGGCCCGCCGGGGACTGGAGGTCGTTTCCGTGGACCCCGACGCGGACGAACAGGCCCTGGCCTGTGTCTTGGCCGACGAGGCGGGCTTGGCGGCCC
>CAYOYQ010000164.1:0-6302 GCA_964408215.1 uncultured Eubacteriales bacterium | reverse complement strand
GCCGCCGGCTCGGAGCATCGTCTATGATAGCACAACCGGGCGGACCTGTAAAGCCGCCCAACAGATCCTCGATCCGGCCGCGGAGGGGCCTCGGGAATCCACTCCGTTCGCTGCGGTGAATCTTCACGCCGTCCCGGTCCGGAGCCCGCTCTTAGGTCTCCGTACCGATGCCGGCTAATTCACCGCTTTATGCTCACTCCGGGATACCCCTCGACCCCTACTTCCGCGGCCTCCCGGCTCTGTCTATTCTTGGCTGGCTCAGGATGAATAGAACGCGTCGATGACCGACCGCCATTCCTCTTCGGTGCGGACGCCGACGAGAGCGTTGCGGAGGTCGGTCCGGCGAGGGTGCATCTTGGCGTACTGGAGGCTGAAATGGCGGAGCGTCTTCAGGCCGCGACGCGGGTCGTAGGCCTCCGAGGCCAGGCGATAGTGGCGATCGATCGTCTCGCGCTGCTCCGCGAGCCCCGGCTGGCGCGGCGGGCGTCCGGCCAGGAGGTCGCGGCACTGCTCGAAGAACCAGGGGTTGCCGATGACGCCGCGGGCGGCCAGCACGCCGTCGACCCCCGTCTCGGCGAGCATGCGCAGGGCGTCGGCGGGGTGTATGACGTCGCCCGAGCCGAGGACCGTCCGGTCCGGGAACTCCCGCTTGACGGCGGCGAGGAAGCCCCAGTCGGCCCGGCCGGTGTATTTCTGCTCGACCGTCCGGGCGTGGACGGCGATCGCCGCGACACCCGCGTCGAAGGCCCCGCGGGCGATCCTCCAAAAGGACTCGGACGCGGCGTCGGCGTCCTTGAAGGCGCGCCTCAGCTTGAGCGTCACCGGGCGGGAGGGGACCGCGGCGACGACGGCCCGGACCGTGGCCAGGGCCCGCTCGGGGTCGTTCATGAGCGCCCCGCCGCGCTTGTGGGCGACGACCTTGCGGACGGGGCAGGCGAAATTGAGGTCGACGACGTCGAAGCCCAGCCGGTCGAGGGCGCGGGCGGCGTCGGCCAGGGTCTCCGGCTCGACGCCCATGATCTGCCCGGCCACGGGATGGTCGGCCGGGTCGAGACGGACGAGCCTCTTCCGCAGCTTGCCCTCGAGGAGGACCTGGCGGTCGAGCATGGCCTCGGTATAACAGTAGGGCGCGCCGAGGGAGCGGCAAACCAGGCGGTAGGGCAGGTCGCTGTAGCCGGCCAGCCCGGCCAGGACGACGGGGAGATCGAGGGCGAAGGGCCCGATCCGCAGCGGCATCAGCGGGCTTCCGCGAGGCGGATGTCGAGCCGGAACGAGAATTCTTTTGTGCCCATGGTCGGCCGGGACATCGGGTCGAACATGTTGAGGAAGTCCTGGGCCGGGGTGGCGACGCCGAAGAGGCCGCCGCTTTCCGAAGGAGGCGTCTCCCGGTTCGTTCGGGCGCCCAGGACCTTGCGCGAAGCGCCGCCCCATTCGAAGGCGATGCGGACGGTCTGGCCGGGCGTGATGCCCAGTCCGCCGGGGACGAGGTCCGGCGGCGCGAGCGGGACCTTGATCTCGTAGGTCGTGGCGTCCGGCTCCTCGCCGATGGCGAACTCCGGCGGCTCGCTCGAGCGCAGGCGGCGCAGCGGCCCCTGGACGCTGCCGCCCCGGCCGATGGCGAAGGTCAGGCGGAGGTCGCGCGTCGGCGTCTCCCGGATCTTGGCCTTCTCGGCGTCGGTCAGGAGCTCCCCCTGGCCTTCGCGCCAGAGGATGGCGGTCTCGGCCGGGACCGCGCGTTCGAGGCAGAGGACGCCGCGGTCGAACTTCCTGGCTTTGGCTTTCCCGGCCAGGACGGCCAGGCCGGTCGAGGCCAGGGATTCGCGGGCTTTGGCGTCCCTGACGATGAACAGGATATAGAGGTCGTGCCCGTCGTTCCGGAAGGCGCATTCCGCGCCGGATTTCGCGTCGCGGCCGAAAGCCGCCGCGGGCCAGTCGTCGGAGCGACCGTCGATCGTGGGCGCCGGCGAGGCTTGGCTCGGGACCCGTGAGGCCTGCGGGAAGAGGGGGAGAGCGACGGCCAGGACGAGCGCGAGGCACCGCGGGAAAACCATATCCCGATTTTATCATAAACGGGGCCGGATCCGTATTGACCCCGTCCGTCCGATGCCTTAAGATGCTCGACTCGGGAGTCGAACATGAGCGACAGGAAAAAGGCGGCGGTCCTGATCGCCGGCCTGGCGACCGTCTTGGCCCTGGCGGCCGGACTCGCCGTCGCCGTCGGCCAGGAGGCCGCGTCCTCGCGGGCTTATGCGGGCCACGAGAACGACAACGACATGAGGGGCCTCGTCCGCCAGTACCCGGCCGCCGCCGGCTCGCGCGTCGACGACTGCCAGACCTGCCACCGGGGCGGGGTCAAGGGGACCGACACCGAGCGGGAGTACAGCCCGTGCGGCTACTGCCATCTCCTGGTCTTCCCCAACGCGAGGTATCGGACCGGCGTGCCGAAGGACTACGAAGCCACGCTCAACGGCTACGGGCTCGACTACAAGAGAGCCGGCCGTGCGTTCGAGGCCTTCCGGGCCATCGACGGCCGGGACTCCGACGGCGATGGGCACGCGAACGGCGCCGAGATCGCCGACCTCCGCAACCCCGGCGACGCGGCCAGCCGGCCCGGCCTCCCCCCGGCTCCCGTCGTGAGCTTCGGCTGGGACGAGATCCGCAGGCTCCCCGTCCACAGCCAGTTCCTGCTGATGAACAAGACGACGCAGCGGCGCGACGAATACGTGACCTACAAGGGCGTCCGGGTCATCGACCTGCTCGCCGCGGCCAAGATCTACCTGACCGGGGTCACGGGCGTCACGGTGTTCGCGCCCGACGGCTACAGCACCGACCAGAGCCTCGACGACATCGCCGCGCCGTTCCCGCAGGGCTTCTATTACGATGCCCCGCTGGCCATCACGGACCCCGAACGGGCCCTTCTGGACAAACCGGCTTCCGTTCCGCCGGGGCTCGGGAACGGCAAGCGGATCCCCGGGACGCTCTGGCTCCTGCTCGCCTACGAGCGTGAAGGCCAGCCTCTCGACCCTTCGGCCTATGAGAAGTCCACGGGCAGGCTTGTCGGCGAGGGACCCTACCGGCTGGTCCAGCCCCAGCGGCACGTCATGGGGGACCGGCAGCGGCCGGGCCGGCCCGACCGTTCCGTCAACGCCGAGAAATACGGCGACGGCTGGGACTACTCCGACCGGATCGATCACAACGCCGGGGCCGGCGCCCGCGGCGCCTGCGTCATCCGGGTCAACCCCATGCCCGAGGGATACGAGGAGTACGACCGGAAGAGCGGCTGGCCGCTCATCGGCGAGAAGAAGATCGTCATCTACGGCCGCGGCGTAAGATAGAGGAAATTAAGCGGCGAGGCGCAGGAGCGCGCTTAGGAGCAGGTTCGCGCCTTTCTCCAGGTCGTCCCAATCGACGCGCTCGCCCGGGGCGTGGCTGACGCCGTCGGGCGAAGGGATGAAGATCATGCCCGCGTCGCACACCCCGGCCAGGATCTGGGCGTCGTGGCCGGCCCCGCTCGTGAGCCGCATCGAACCGTAGCCGAGCGAGCGGCACTCCTCCTCGAGCAGGCCGACCAGGCGCGGCGCGACCGCGACCGGCGTCGTTCTGTCGACGATCCGGGACACGAAGGTGAGCCCGCGGGTCGAGGCGATGTCCTCGGCCAGGCCGAAGACGTCCTTCTCGATCCCGGCCAGGGCTTCCGGCGAAGCGCTCCGGAACTCCAGCGTGAAGTCGGCCCGCCCCGGGATGACGCTGAACGAGCCGGGATGGAGGAAAGCCTTGCCCACGGTGATCATGCTTCCGTAATACTTCGTGGCCACGAGCTGGGTCGCGCGCAGGGCGAGGTCGGCCAGCCCGAGGAAGGCGTCCCGCCGAAGCTCGAGCGGGGTCGTCCCGGCGTGCCCGGACTCGCCGATGAACGCGCATTGCCGGTACTGCTTGCCCGCGATCCTCTCGACGATGCCGATCGGGACACGTTCGTCCTCGAGCACGGGCCCCTGCTCGATGTGGAGCTCGAGGTAGGCCTCGAGGTCGGGCCGCGACCGGTGGGCGGCGAGGATCGTTTCGGCCGTGAACTCCGTCTTCTTCAGGACATCCGCGAAGGGCAGGCCGAACGCCGTCCGGCCGCCGCGGACCTCTTTCTCGTCGAGGAGCCCTAAGAAAGCGCGGCTGCCCAAAAAATCGCCGACGAGGTTGCCTTCCTCGTCGGTGAACGAGGCGACCTCGACCGCCTTCTTCAGCGGGACCTTTTCCTCGACGATGCGGCGGGCCGCCTCGAGGGCCGCGAGGACGCCGGCCGCGCCGTCGAACCTGCCGCCGTTCGGCACCGTGTCGATGTGCGAGCCGGCCATGACGGTCCGCCCGGTGCATTCGAGGCGGCCGAACTGGTTGCCCGCGCCGTCCTGGCGGTAGCACAGGCCGGCCGCCTCGATCCTTTTCCTGAGCCAGGCCCGGGCCTCCAGATCGGCCGGGCTGAACGAGGGCCGGCTCGTTCCGCCGCGCTCGTCGCGGCCGATCCGGCCGAGCTCCTCGAGGTCGTGTTTCAGTCTTTGGCCGTCGATCTTGATGCTCATGTCAGCCCTCGAAAACGGGGACACGATACCCTGTCCCCCATTTCGCAGCGAAATAGGGGACAGGGTATCGTGTCCCCCTTTCTTACAATAGCGCGAGCATGTCCAGCACGGCCCGCTCGAGGCCGACGACGGCCGCCCGGGCCACGATGGAGAAGCCGATGCTGAGCTCCTCGATCTCGGGGATGGCCACGATGGGTCCGACGTTCCGGTAATCGAGCCCGTGGCCGCCGTGGACCTCGAGCCCGATCTTGTGCCCGTGCTCCGCCGCCTTGCGGACGGCCTCGAGCGCCTTCTCCCGCGCCCGCCCCTCTTTGAGGTCCGCGTACGTTCCGGTGTTGATCTCGATGAGATCGACCCCGATCTCCCGGGCCGCCGTGATCTCGTCGAGGCTCGTGTCGATGAAGATGCTCGTCCGGATGCCGGCCTTGGCCAGGGCTTTGACGTGCGGCCCCAGGACCTTCCTGTTGGCCGCGACCTTCAATCCGCCTTCGGTCGTCAGCTCCTCCGGCCTCTCGGGCACGAGCGAAACGACGTCGGGCCTGACCTCCAGGGCGATCGCCTTCATCTCCTCCGTCGCCGCCATCTCGACGTTGAGCTTGGTCTTGACGGCCTCCCGGAGCAGCCGCAGGTCGCGCTCGCGGATGTGCCGCCGGTCGGCCCGGATGTGGCAGACGATGCCGTGGGCCCCGGCCTGCTCGGCGAGCAGCGCGACGAGAACGGGCTCGGGCTCGGAGGCCTTGCGGGCCTCCCTCAGCGTGGCGAAGTGATCGATGTTGACGGCCAGGCGCATGTCATTTCTCCCCCAGGTGTTTGCGGACGGCCGCGGCGACGAGCGCGGCGCAGGAATCCACCGCGGACCGCTCCCGGGCCTCGACCATGACCCGGGCCAGAGGCTCCGTCCCCGAGTAGCGCAGGTCGATCCGGCCGTCCCGGCCGAGGGTCCGCTTGGTCACCTCGACGGCCGCGACGATCTCCGGATAGTCCGAGAAGTCCGGTTTCTTGCGGACCCGGACATTGACCAGCGTCTGCGGGAACTCGGTCATCCCCTCGACGAGCGGGGCCAGCGCCCCGCCGCGCTCGGCCAGGGCCTCGAGCATCCGCAGGGCGGTCAGCAGGCCGTCGCCGGTCGGCAGGTCGTCGAGGAAGATCGTGTGGCCGGACTGCTCGCCGCCGAGGTTGGCCCCGCGGCCGACCATCTCCTCGTGGACGTACTTGTCGCCGACCTTGGTCCGGACGAGCGCCAGGCCGCGCTCCTCGAGGGCCCGTTCGAGGCCCATGTTGCTCATCGTCGTGGCCACGACGTCCTTCGTCCGGAGCGTCCCGCTCTCCTTCATGTGGACGGCCTGGACGAAGAGCGTGTGATCGCCGTTGAGCCGTCGGCCGTCGGCGGCGGCCCACAGGGCCCGGTCGGCGTCGCCGTCGAAGGCGATGCCGATCGCCGCCCCGGTCTCCCGGACCCGGGCCGCCAGGCTCTCCGGGTGAAGCGAGCCGCATCCGGCGTTGATGTTCCGGCCGTCCGGCGCGGCGTGGATCGCTTCGACCGCGAAGCCGAGCCGGCCGAAGAGCCGCGGGGCGAGGCCGGAGCTCGCGCCGTTGGCGCAATCGACGACGACCTTGAGACCGGCCGGAGGCCTGAGGCCGCGGACGCGCCCGGCCAGGTAGTCGAGGTAGTCCCCGGCGAGCCGCGGGTCCATCTCGACGTCGGCCTCGTGGCCCGCGAGCCGGCCGCGGCCG
>CAYOYQ010000163.1:0-6303 GCA_964408215.1 uncultured Eubacteriales bacterium | reverse complement strand
GGTCCCGGCCGGCCCGGCCATGATCGGCCGCGTCATCAACCCGCTCGGCCAGCCCGAAGACGCCGTTGGGGAACTCCAGGAGCTCGTTGGACATGACCCGGTCGAGCCCGTAGACCCGGGCGATGCCGTCGCCGACCGAGGTGACCGTGCCGACCTCGCGGATGTCGACCTCCTTGGTGAAGCCTTCGATCTGTTGCTGGAGGATCTTGGTGATCTCGTCGGCTTTGATGCTCATGACAACCTCTATTCCTGTCCGAGTCGCTCCCGGAGCGCGGCCAGCCGGCCTTCGACCGACGCGTCGTAGACGATGTGGCCCTTGCGGACGGCCAGGCCCCCGAGGACGGCCGGGTCGGTCCTGACGACCAGGCGGACGGGCGCCTTCTCCGAGGCGGCCAGGCCGCGCGCCAGGCGGTCCTTCTGGGCGTCCGTGAGCGCGACGGCCGCGGTGACCTCGTAGGTCACGACGCCGAGCCGCTCGCTCCACGCCTCCGGCAGGGCCCCGACGATCTCCGGCAGGAGCTCCATCCGCTTGTGGTGCTGCAGGAGATTCAGGAAGCGGGACGTCTTCGGCCCGGTGCCGAGGCGCTCCAGGACCTCGCCCAGGATCTCCTCCCGCTTCCGGGCGTTGACGAAAGGGCTGACCAGGGCCCGCCTTAGGTCCTCGCGGGCGGCGAAGAGGGCGAGGAAGGCCCGGACCTCGGTCCCGACCGAGGCGAAATCCTTCTCGTCCGCGACGGCCTGGGCCAGGGCCTGGGCGTATTTCTTAACGAGGGCCAGGTTCTTCATGGGGGTGGGACAGCTGTTCGATCGATCGCTCGATGAGGGCGGCCTGGAGCTCGGGCGTCAGGCGCTTTCGGATCCGGTCGCGGGCGAGATCGGTGGCCCGGGCGGCGGCATAGGCCTTGATCTCGCGGACGCCCTGCCGCAGCTGGGCGTCGAGCTCCTGGCGGGTGAGCTTCTTGAAGCGCTCGGCCTCGGCCCGGGCCGCCTCGGCGATGCGCGCGGCCTCGCGGCGGGCCTCCTCTTCGGCCGCGGCCTTGAGCGCCTGGACCTCGCCGTCGAGTCCGGCCAGCTTGGCCCGGGACGACGCGGCCCGGGATTCGGACGCGGCCCGGTCCGCGCCGGCCCGGCGGATGGTCTCGCCGACGTCGACCGTCCGCTTGGCCAGCATGGCTTTGACCGGCTTCCAGGCGACGAAGGTCAGCCCGCCGAAGAGGATGAGGAAGTTGACCAGCTTGCCGAGGAAATCCATCGTCGCCGAGACTTCGCCGCTCATTCGCCGAGGACCTTCTTTTCGATGGATTCCGCGATCTCCGCCGTGCGCTTTTCGAGCTCCTTCTTGAGCGTCTCCATTTCGCGCTGGAGCTCGGCCTTGGCTTTCTCGACCTCGGCCCGGCCTTCGGCCTGGACCTCGCGGACGAGGCGGCTTTTCTCCTTGAGGGCCTCGGTCTCGGCGGCGCTGCGGGCGGCGTCGGCGGCCGCCCGGGCCTCCTTCAGGCCCTCCTCGACGCGCTGGAGGTCCTTCTCGTAGGCCTCGTCCGATCCCGCGGCGGCGGCTTTGTCCCGGGCGATCCGGGCGGCCCGCTCGTCGAGGATCCGCAGCATCGGCTTGAAGAAAACGCGGGTCAGGATGAGGACGAGGATCCAGACGACGGCGAAGACGACCAAAGCGGTGGCGTCGATCTTAAGCATCGGGCGGCATTCCGGGGCCAAAAATGAAAGAAAACTCTAGCACGAAGCCCCCCTAAAATCAACCGCTCCGAGGGGACATGTCCCAAAGGTACGTCCCCATTCTCGGAGAGCCGGCCGTCAAGAGAACAGCCGGAGGCGCTTGACCTCGCCGATGAGGAAGAGCGAGCCGGCGATGACGACGGGAGCGGGCTGGTGGGGGCATGTACCGCAGGCACGTGTCCCCTGTTTCTTGCTCTCGGCCAACGCCAGCTCAACCGCCTTACGCGCGTCCGGCTCGAGGAAGAGGCGACCTTTGAAGGACGGGGCGGCCGCCAAGAGCTCTTCGGGAGTGGCGGACCGCTTGTAGGGGACGCGGGTCAGGATGATCGTCACGGCGAGCGGGAAGAGGATGCGGGTCATTCTCCGGAGGTCTTTGTCCTGCATGGCCGCGAAGACGAGGACGACGGGCCGGCGGACGACGTCGCGGACGTGGGCGGCCAGGGCCTCGACCCCCTCGACGTTGTGGGCCCCGTCGAGGAGAACGAGCGGGCGGCGGCGGACGGTCTCGAGGCGGCCTTCCCAGCGGGTCTCGCGAATGGCCGCGACGACCTTGGCCTTGTCGAGCGGCTTCCAGACGCGCGCGAGGACCTCCGTCGCGGCGATGGCGATCGCGGCGTTCGCGCCCTGGTGGCGCCCGGCCAGGCCGGGCGTAAAAGCGTAGCGCCCTCTCTCGCCCGTGTAAATAAAACGGAATCCCGCAGCTGTTCGCCGGGTCTCGAGCGCCCGACCGTTCCCGAAGACCTCGGTCAGGGGCGCGCCTTTCTCCCGGGCCACCCGCCGGATCTCGCCAAGCGCCTCGGTGTCCCGGACGCCGCAGACGACCGGGATCCCGGGCTTGACGATGCCCGCCTTCTCGGAGGCGATCTCCCGCAGCGTCGTCCCGAGGTGCTTCTCGTGGTCCATGGCGATCGTCGTGATGACCGAGACAAGGGGCCGGACGACGTTGGTCGCGTCGAACCGGCCGCCCAGGCCGACCTCGAGGACGGCGACGTCGACCCCGCGCTCGGCGAATTCGACGAAGGCCAGGGCGGTCAGGACCTCGAAATAGGTCGGGTGATAGACGAGCTTCCCTTCGGCCATGAGGCCGTCGATCACGGTCTTGAGCCCGGCCAGGCGCTCCCGGAACCGACGCGGCGCGATCATCCGGCCGTCGACACGGATGCGCTCCTCGACCCGGGCCAGGTGCGGCGACGTGTAGAGCCCGGTCCGGAGCCCGTGGGCCTGAAGCATCGCGTCGAGCACGGCCGAGACCGAGCCCTTGCCGTTCGTCCCGGCGATGTGGACCGCGGGGAACCGGTTCTGGGGATGGCCCAGGGCCAGGAGCAGCGTCGTGACGTTCTCGAGGCCGAGCTTGATGCCGAAGTGCTGGAGGTGGCCGAGGTATTCCCGGCTCTCGGACGGGGTCATTGAGGCCGGTTGAGGAACAAGCGGAGAGCCCTGATGAGATAGGGCTTGAGGGTCTTCCGCTCGACGACGTCGTCGATCATGCCGTGGTCGAGGAGGAACTCGGCCCGCTGGAATCCCTTGGGCAGCTTCTCCTTGATCGTCTGTTCAATGACCCGGGGGCCGGCGAAGCCGATCAGGGCCTGGGGCTCGGCCACGTTGACGTCGCCGAGCATGGCGAAGCTGGCCGTCGTGCCGCCCGTCGTCGGGTCGGCCAGGACGGAGATGAAGGGGATCTTGGCTTCGCCCAGGCGGGCGATGGCCGCGCTCGTTTTGGCCATCTGCATGAGCGAGAGCATGCCTTCCTGCATGCGCATGCCGCCGGAGCAGGAGACGATGATGACCGGCCGGTTGTCCTCGAGGGCCCGCTCGCAGGCCCGGGCGATCTTCTCGCCGACGACCGAAGCGACGCTGCCGCCGAGGAAGCCGAAGTCCATGGCCAGGATGTAGACGGGGATGCCGCCGATCGTGCCCCGGGCGGTGACGATGGCCTCGGAAAGCCCGGTCTTGCGCTCGTTGTCCTTGATCCGGTCGGCGTAGCTCTTGAGGTCGACGAAATGGAGGGCGTCGACCGAGTGGATGTTGGCGTCGAGGACCTCGTAGGCGCCGTCGTCGAAGAGCATCTGCAGCCGCTCCTCGGCCGAGAGGCGGAAGTGGAAGCCGCAGGCCGGGCAGACCGCGAGGTTGTCCAGGATGTCCTGCTTGTAGAGGATCCGCTGGCAGTTGTTACAACGGGTCCAAAGGCTGGTCATAGGCGGTGTCCTTTGTGCTGAGGTCTCTCGTCCCCCTTGGGCGAGGCGGGCCCGCGGCCGCGGCGGCTCAGGGCTTCGATGACCGTGTTCGGGTCCGGCAGCTCGTCCTCGAACTCGTCCTCGTCGTGGAGGAGGCGCTTGATGGCCGCGAGGAAGGCCGCGATGTCGAGGGGCTTCTCGAAGAATTCAGTCGCGCCGAGGGAGCTCGTCGCCTCCTGGCGGAACTGGGAGCCCTTATAGAGGGCCGTGACCAGGACGACCGGGACCCGGCCCTGGCTCTCCCGGGAGATCTTCTGGACCAGGTCGAAGCCGTGGAGCTTGGGCAGCATGGCCTCGACGACGGCCAAGTCGGGCTTTCCGGTCAGGAAGGCCTCATAGCCAGCCTGCCCGTCGGCCGCCTGGACTACGCGGTACTTGTGCGATTTCAGCAGCTTGGAGATCTTTTCCAGGCTCGCCGCATCGTAATCGACGACCAGGATCTTCTTTTCGGCCATGGTGAGAATGCCAAACTACAATAGGCAATCAGGGAGGTGTTGTCAAACCCCAAAGGGGGCACCGGCCTGGGGAACCGGACCGGGCGCCTGTCCCCGCTCCGAACGGGGGACATGTACCTATGGGTACGTGTCCCCTTTCTTTTCGGGGCTTTATCGCCCCGCCTAAAAATACTAATATGACAGCGCATCATGTACCAATCCCGCCGGCACGCCCTCGGCCAGCACTTTCTGTCCAATGCCGGCGTGCTACGCAAGATCGTAGGGGCCATCGACCCCCAACCCGGCGACGTCATCGTCGAGGTCGGGGCGGGAAAAGGCGTCCTGACGGCCGGGCTGGCCGAAAAGGCTAAGCAGGTCATCGCCGTCGAAAAGGACGAACGGCTTATCCCGGAGCTCAAGGAGCGGGTCCCGCCCAACGTGGAGGTCGTCCAGGGTGACGCCCTGAAGGTCGATCTCCGGGAGATCCTGAAGAACGCGGGCGTCCCGTCGCTTCGTCTCGCCGGCAATATCCCCTACTCCATCTCTTCGCCCCTGTTGTTCCGGGCCCTCGACGACCGTGATCTCCTGTCCGACTGCGTCTTCCTCGTCCAGAAGGAGGTCGCCGAGCGGGTGACGGCCGGACCGGGCACCAAGAGCTACGCGCCGCTCGGGATCCTTCTCCAGAACGAGTTCGAGGCCAAGATCGCTTTTCTCGTTTCGCCCGGATCCTTCAGCCCGCCGCCCAAGGTCCAGTCGGCGCTCCTGACCCTGCGCCGCAGGCCGGCCCCGCTTCACCCGGGCGCGGCCGAAGAACCCTTTCGCGCCTTCCTCCGGGCGGCTTTCGCCGAGCGGCGCAAGATGCTCTGGAAGAACCTGGCCCGGCGGGCGACTCCCGCCGCCATCGCCGCGGCCTACGATACGCTGGGGATCGCCCGCAACGCCCGGGCGGAGGAGCTGACTCCAGGGGTTCTTCTTGCCCTATTCGGGGCCCTTCGATCCTGGTCGCCCTGATAAAGACCGGGGACACGTGCCAAGTACATGTCCCCCGCTCCCTTGTGCTATAATCCTCGCCGTGAAAAAGCGGAAGGCGAAGTCCGCCAACGGGAAGAACGGGCGCAACGGCAAGGGCGCGCCGAAGAAAGCCGCGCTCGCGGTCGAGATCACCGGCATCGTCCTCATTTTCCTCGCCCTCTTCGCCCTGGTCAGCGTCGCGAGCTACGACGCCCGCGACCCGTCTTTCGCCAACGTGCCCGAGGCCGGCCATAGGATCCGCAATTTCGCCGGCAGCGTCGGCGCCTATTTCGCGCAGGGCATCCTGTGGTTCATCGGCCTGGCCGCCTTCGTCTTCCCCTTCGCCCTCGGCTACGCCGCGCTCCGGGCCGTGCTCCGCGGCACCTCGTCTCATCTCATGAAGCGCATGGGCACGATCGCCCTCGGCCTGCTCATCGCCTGCCCTCTCCTGGCCTTGATCTTCGAGTCCTTCCCCTTCCGCGGCAACTCCATCCCGGCCGGCGGCATCATCGGCACCGTCATCCTCGAGTTCCTCGTCCGCTATCTCAGCACCGTCGGCTCGTTCATTTTCCTTTTCGCCGCGGCCGCGATGTTCCTTCTCTTCTCGACCCGCTGGTCGCTCGCGCGTACCCTGCGCTTCGCCAAGGGCGCCTTCGACTCGACGGCCAAGGAAGTCCGCATCCGGGTCACCGATTATCAAAAGAACAGGGCCAAGGACCGGATGCGGGAGAAGGTCGCCCAGAAATACGCCCCGGCCGGGCCGGCCGGCCCCGACCCTAAGGAAGAGAAGGCCGCCCGCAGGGCCGAGAAGGAGGCCGAACGGGAGCGCGAGCGCGAGCGCCGCCGCGTCGAGAAAGAGGCCCGCAGGCCGCCGAAGATGACCGCCCCGCCCC
>CAYOYQ010000162.1:5562-6342 GCA_964408215.1 uncultured Eubacteriales bacterium | reverse complement strand
TGCCCAAGGCGGCCCGGACCGCCGGGTATTCCTATTCGGACCTGATCCACAGGGTGGTGGAGGAGGCCTCCAAGCGGCACGGCCTCCGTCCGACGCGCATCCGGCCTGCGGCGAGCGAACGGCCGGCGGTCCTCGCGGATCGCGCATGACCGCTGCCCCCAACGTCGCCATCGTCTACAACGCCTACGAACCGAGACCGACGGCGACGGGCGAACGCCTGTCCGAGGAGTCGGTCGCCGAGATGGCCCAGCAGGCGCAGGAGGCGGTCCGCAGCCTGGGCCTCGGGACGACGCTCGTCCCGCTCCAGCGGAGCCTGCTCAATTTCCTGAACCGGGTCAAGGAGCTCAATCCCGACGCCCTGGTCAACCTCTGCGAGGGCTACTTCGGCCGGCCGCAGTGGGAATCGAACGTGGCCGGCATCTTCGAGCTCCTGGGCCTGACGTTCACCGGGAACGGGGCCAAGACCCTGGCCCTCTGCCAGGACAAGTTCAAGGCCAAGGCGGTGCTGAAGGCGTCCGGGCTGCCCACGGCCCCGGCCCAGCTCATGCTCAAGGGCGACGAGCCGCTCGAGCTGCGGTTCCCGCTCATCGTCAAGCCGAACGCCGAGGACGCCAGCCTGGGCGTCTACCCCGAGAGCGTCGTCCGCGACGAGGAGGCGCTGCGCCGCCAGGTCCGCCGCTGCCTCGACAACTACAAGCAGCCCGTGCTCGTCGAGGCCTTCATCGACGGCCGGGAGTTCAACGTCTCGGTCATGGAGAACGGCGAGGCCCGGGCCCTGCC
>CAYOYQ010000162.1:0-5552 GCA_964408215.1 uncultured Eubacteriales bacterium | reverse complement strand
CCCAAGGACATGCCGCGCATCCTCGGCTACGACGCCAAGTGGTTCGAGGACCATCCTCTTTATCAGAAGACGCCGCCGGTCTGCCCGGCGCCGGTCGACGACGGGACGCGGGCCCGGCTCCAGGGCCTGGCCGAGGCCGCCTTCCGGACCATGGGCTGCCGCGACTACGCCCGGGTCGACTTCCGGATGGACGCCAAGGGCCGGCCGTTCATCCTCGAGGTCAACCCCAACCCCGATATCAGCACCAACGCCGGCTACGCCCGGGCCCTCAAGGCCGCCGGGATCGAGTACGCCGCGTTCTGGGGCGTCATGGTCGACAACGCGCTGAAGAGAAGGACCGTCAATGATCCGAGCGATGGAAGCGCGCGATAAGGCGCCCGTGCTCGGGCTCGTCCGGGCGACGGGCTTCTTCACCGACGCCGAGGTCGGCGTCGCCGAGGAGCTCGTGGACATCTACCTCGACCGGCCGGGCCAGAAGGACTACGACGTCGTCGTCGTCGAGAACGACGAGAAGGCGGTCGCCGGCTACATGACCTGGGGGCCGACCCCGCTCGCCGAGGGCGCTTACGACCTCTACTGGATGGCCGTGGCCCCGTCCGAGCAGGGGCGGGGCCGGGGCAAGGAGCTCGTCCGTTGGCTCGAGGCCGAGGTCGGGAAGCGGGACGGGCGGGTCATCATCATCGAGACCTCGTCGCAGCCGAAATACCACGGCACGCGGCAGTTCTATATCGACCTCGGGTACAAAGAGGTCGCCCGGATCCCGGATTTCTACCGGGCCGGGGACGATCGCGTCATCTACGCGAAGTACTTTCGTTAGGAGTCTGGAGATGGACGACTGGCAACGTTTGCTCCGCGGCGCCCTCCGGAAGCCGGAGGAGATCGCCGAACGGTTCGGACTGGACGTCGAGGAGGTCCGCAAGATCGCCAAGACGTTCAAGATCCAGATCACGCCCTACTACGCCGGGCTGATCAAGGAGCGCGGGGACGCCATGTGGCGCCAGATGGTGCCGGATCCGGCCGAGCTGGGGGCCGACACCGGCGTCGCCGACCCGCTCGAGGAGGACCACGACTCGCCGGTGCCGAGCATCGTCCACCGGTATCCCGACCGCTGCCTGTTCCTCGTCTCCCACAGCTGCGCGTCGTACTGCCGCTTCTGCACCCGCAAGAGGATGGTCGGCGACCCGTCCAAGATCCACCCCCGCTACATCGAGGACGGGCTGGCCTACATCCGCAGCCACCCGGAGATCCGGGACGTTCTCGTCTCCGGCGGCGACCCGTTCATGCTCAGCGACCGCAAGCTCGAGGCCATCGTCAAGGCCGTCCGGGCCATCCCCCACGTCGAGATCATCCGCATCGGCACCAGGATGCCCTGCGTCCTGCCCCAGCGGGTCACCGAGAAGCTGGCGGCTATGCTCAAGAAGTACCACCCGCTCTACGTCAACGTCCATTTCAACCACCCCGACGAGATCACCCCGGAGTCGTCGCGGGCCCTGGCCCTGTTGGCCGACGCGGGCATCCCCTTAGGCAACCAGACGGTCCTGCTCAAGGGCGTCAACGACGATCCGGAGGTCATGCGCCGGCTCATGCAAAAGCTCCTGGCTGCCCGGGTCAAGCCCTACTACCTCTATCAGGCCGACTACGTCTCCGGGACCGAGCACCTGCGGACGACGGTCGAGAAGGGCCTGGAGGTCATGGAGGCCCTGCGCGGCTGGACGTCGGGCCTGGCCGTTCCTTACTACGTCATCGACGCGCCCGGAGGCGGGGGCAAGATCCCCGTCCTGCCGAGGTACCTGCAATCGATCAGCGAGGAGCAGGTCGTGTTGCGCAACTACGCCGGCGAGCTGTTCGTCTACCCGCAGGTCAAGACGAAACCCAAGCGCCGCCCCCGCCCGGCCGTGGCCCCTGTCTACAGCCTCGACGGCGCCCCCCCGATGCCTTAAAGAAGGGGTCAGACCCTAAATTCTTCAATTTTTCTTTTGGCTCGAGGTTCCCACCGCGAGTCGATCCCGAATCCGTTCAATAGCGCGCGATAAAACGTCATTTGATTGGATGTCCTTATCGACCTTACTGAACGCCATGGAAACGGCAGAAGAGCCGATACCTAGGAAGTCGCCGATCTCTTTGAGCTTATAGGCCGCGTATTGGTGGGCAAAGAAGATTATACATTTCTTGGCCAGTTTATTCTCGTCCCCCAATTCCCTGCGGAATTCCTCACTGATTCTGCTTAGCTCGGGTCTAGTCCAGAGTTTCCGGAGTCCGCCGGGCTCATGGGCATTCGTTTCAAGGAGATCCCTCAAATAGGACCGACGGATCTTATCCACGAAATCATCGTCACCTAAAATGCCAATCCTTGAGGATCTCCTCAGATCTTTATTGAAAGAAAGGTCTTCGGGAGAGGAAATGTATTTTTCGTGTTCCCTTCTAAGGACCTCTATACTGCCTCCAAAGCAGGCCATGATTGTCCTCGTGTCCAGCCATGAAGGTGTTTTTAGAAGACCGAAATATCCCTGGCAGCTCGACCACTCGTAGTCCTCCGGACACTCGACAATACCCTTCTTGACTGGATTCGCGTGGATATACTTTGTCAGGGTTCGGGCGTAAGTGTCAGCTTGTACCAAGATTGCCTTGAATCGCCCCTGAAAGAGGTGCCCGCACCTTTCATTCTTGGTATTCAGATAGATGGCGTAGGCCGAATTGATAAAATGCATGATCTGAGAGAGGTTGGCCTCCGGTGTTACCAGGCCCATATGATAATGGTTGTCCATCAGGCAATAGAGATGCCACATGGCCGAATATCTCTCATATGCGTCCCTGAGGACCTTGAGGAAAAAGAAGCGATCATCGTCAGAGAAAAAAATTCTTTGCTTCTGATTTCCCCTGGAATAAACATGATAGAAAGCCCCAGCGTAGGTGATTCTTGGCTGCCTTGGCATGAGATGCTCGCCGATCGGGATACTGACGCGCCACTGATACAGACGCTCCAACGGCGCCAAAGTCTCAGCAAAGGGGAAAATTGAAGAATTTAGGGTCTGACCCCTTCTTATTTTAAGCCCGCCAGGTAGTTGCTCAGGCCGATCGACTTGACGATCCCCAGCGCCCCGGCGTGGTCGAGGCCGCGTCTCTGCCGCAGCGATTCGAGGATGCGGACGACGGACAGCGCGACCTCGGCCGTCTGCCCCGTCTCGGCCTGCCGGTCCTTGAGATAGGCGATCGAGTCGTACAAGACCGCGTTGGCCTCGCCGTAGGTGATCGGGTCCCGCGCGCCGTTGGCCAGGACCCAGGCGGGCCGGCTCAGGACGTCGTTGACATGGGACTGAATGAGGAACGTCGCCCGGCCGATGAGCTTGAGGTTGCTCGGGCTGACGTTGGTCATCGTGTTGCCGACGACCTTCCCCAGCTTGGCCATGACCGCGGTCGAATGGGCGTTGAGGAGCATCTTGGCCGCCATCTGCTGCCGGATGCCGAACGCGTCTCCCGTCGGCCTGACGTGGACCGGCACGACGACGAGCCGGCCGCTCTTCGCCATCCAGCGGCGCCTGACGCTCGCCTCGAGCTTCGGGAAGTCCTTCGGCGTCCGGTCGGTGATGAGCAGCACGGCCGCGTCCGCCCCGCCCTCCGCCGCGAGCCTCATCACCTCGGCGAACCCCGATGACGGGCGGTCGAACTCGGCCTCTTCCCGGGTCAGGGCGACGAGGACGCACACGTCGCCCTTCTTCGGGCCGCGCGTCTCCCGGTTCGCTCTCGACAGCGAGAAATCATACAGCTCGGCCTGATCGTCGCCCGCCTTCTTGAGGCTCTCGAGCGCCGCCCGCCGGAGGTAAGGATCCTCGACCTCCGTCTCGAACGGGCCCCGGTACTTCTCCGCCGCGAGACCGCGGAATGGCCGCCCGAGGAAGGCCCGCCACGCCGCCGCCGCCGACCCCGCCTTCGTCCAGACCTGGATCCAGGACCTCCGCTTCGGCTCCTTGACCGTGTCGAGCGGGTAGAGCCGGAAGGTCGGGCTCCGCTCGGTGCTGTCGATGAAGACCGTGATCAGTCCCTTCTCGGCGTAATACGTCGAGAGCTTCCCGGCCTCGTACGCCGCGGCCTCCAGGTCGGTCAGCGCCGCGAGCGCCGGCAGGGCCGCCCGCGCTCCGTCGAGGACGCCGCCGAATCCCCTGAGCCGCGCCGCGACCCCCGGCGCCGTCCCGGCCCCTTTGCGTGCCGGCGCCGCGAACCCCAGCCGGGCCATCTCGCGCCCGCCCAGCGTCCGGCCCAGGACCCGCTCGACGGCCGTCTCGACGATCGCGGCCACGACGTACGTCTCGATCGTCGTCGCCTGCATCCGCGTCGATCCCGTGATCGCCTGCGGACCGGTGGTCAGGTTGATCTTGGTGATGCCGGGCTCGGTGATGACGCTGCGGCTCCGGTCGAACGGCATGAGCCGGTCGTCCGGGTTATTGTAGACGAAATACAGCCGCTTCCGGCTCTCCGCCGCCCCGCCACCTCCGGCCGGCGCCGCCCGCCACTCGTCCAGGGCCGCCAGGACCGTCCCGATGACCGACGACGTCTCGCCGCCCTCGGTGACGCAGATCGCGACGTCGCCCCGCTCGATGCCGCGGTCCTTGAGCTGGAGCCGGCCGATGAGCTGCAGGTCCTCGAAGCCTTCGAGCGAGCTGATGAGGGCCCGGTCGCCCCCGGTCATCTCGCCGACGAGCGCCTCCTCAATCCCCGCCGGGACCTTGCCCTTCAGCCTCCGCCAGATGGTCGGATCGGCCTTGACCTTGCGCCAGAACGGCCGCCAGAAGGTGCTCTCCATCTGCTTGGCCAGCCGCCCGGTCGCGCCGCACCCGTACACGTAGATCTTCCGGCCGCCGACGATCGCCTCTTCGACCGCCCGGGCCGCCTGCTCGAGCGCCTCGGGGGCGGCCGCGAGCTCGTCCATCTTGGCCCGGATGTCGTCGTCGACGGACGAGAGCATCTTCAATCCGGCCAGCGTGTCCTCGCGGACCCTCTCGCCGAGCGGCCATGTCTTCTGATGGCGCTGCTCGGTGAGCAGGGTGTGGAGCTGGAACTGCGTCTTCGTCCGGACGTAGTCGACGGATTCCGCCGACGGCTCGATCCCGAGAAGCTTGAGCAGCCCGGTCCCCGCCTCCGCCTGGGCCGGGGCCTGCGGCCTCTCTCCTCCCGCCGCGAGCGCGCCGAGCATCAGGAAGGCGGCGATGATCGCGCTTCCGCGGATAGCAGGATGTCTCCGCGGGGCGTCGAGGGGCGTTGCCATCATTCCTTCCCGTACTGGTGCTCGTCGTCGAGGATGTCCCGCTCCTGCCAATCGCAGATCCAGTCCTCGACCCGGAAGACCATCGCCCCGCCGTCGGCCGTCGAGCAGACGATCCGGTCGAGCCCGCAGTTGACGATCATCTTCTTGCAGATGTAGCAGGGGAAAGCGCTGATCGGCGCCCCCGTCTCCGGGACGCTGCCGTAGATGAACATGTCGCCGCCGAGCAGGCCGACCCCGGCCCGGGCCGCGTTGATGATGGCGTTCTGCTCGGCGTGGACGCTCCGGCAGAGCT
>CAYOYQ010000161.1:0-6397 GCA_964408215.1 uncultured Eubacteriales bacterium | reverse complement strand
TCCGCGGGCCGCTGCGCCGAATGCGGCGGGACGGGCCGCAAAACGGTCAGCCTCGACCACCTGGCCGACGTCTCCCTTCCTTGCGAGGTCTGCCGCGGCGCTCGTTATGACCGGGCCGTCCTCGAGGTCCGGCTCGACGGCCGGTCGATCGCCGACGTCCTGGACCTGACCGCGGCCGAGGGCGTTCGGGTCTTCGCCGGGCATCCGAAGCTCGCCGGAGGTCTCGCGCTCCTCTCCGAGATCGGCCTCGACTATCTCCGGCTGGGCCAGCCGCTGGACACTCTCTCGGGCGGCGAGCGGCAGCGCCTCAAGATCGCGGCGGACCTCATGGGCCCGGCCGAGGGACCGGCGCTCTATCTCTTCGACGAGCCGACGACCGGGCTTCACCCCTCGGATGTCGACCGCCTCCTCCGCCTCTTCGGCCGCCTTCTCGAAGCGGGCCACACGATCGTCTGCGTCGAGCACGACCTCGATCTCATCTCCCGGGCCGGTCACGTGGTCGATCTCGGGCCCGAAGGCGGTGACGAGGGCGGAAGGGTCGTGGCCCAGGGAACGCCGGCGGAGATCGCGGCCTGCCCGTCGTCTTACACCGGAGCCGCGCTCCGGCGACGACTTGGCCGCGGCTGAGCCCGGGCCGGCGTCGCCTTACAGCCATTCATGGACATGATCTTCCTCTAACGAGAGTCAAGGACCTGGGGGGCGTCCCGATCGCGTACGCCGGCGGGGAGCTTGCGAAGGCGCCCCGTATTTCAGCCGCGCTTCCCGGACTTGAAGGACCGAGCTGAAACGCCTGGCCATCTCGGGGGAAAGGGCGCGCCGGCCGCGTTCGTAATCGGAGACCATGTTCTGCCGGATCTCGAGCTTGCCGGCCAGCTGCTCCTGGGTCAAGCCCGCCTTCAACCGGGCGCCGGCCAGGAGATTCCCGACCCGGTTCTTTTCCATCTCTTTCCAAAATTCGGTCTCTTCGACGGGGATCGCCGCTTCATCTTCATCCGCGGCCAGGACGGTGACCTCGTACTTCTTCCGGAGCCAATCGATGATCTCCCCGGGGCGGTCGCCCTGGATCGACAATTCAGTACGGGGCTTTTTCACGACTGCCAACATAATACACCTCGATGATGATCTCGCCCTTGCGATGTGTCCAACAGGCCACATAGCGATAGTTTAGATGACAGTGGTATCGGTCGTCGCCAAGGGACGAGAAATTTCGCCAGGTCGGCTGGATCGGGCCCGAGTCCTGCAGGTTCGTCACGAGCAAGTACAGAAGCTGTCGAACGTTCTCGGGCAACTTGGCCAGACCGCGCTCTGTTTTTCGCTTGATCTTGACCTGGTAGATCATCCAGTTATAATATAACTAGGCGGGGCGCCGCTGTCAAGTTATATCCAATTAGGTGGCCGTCGACGCCGTAGGTCAAGGGGTCGGCGTAGGACAGGGCCCGGATGATCCGGGGCACGTCACCGTCCGGCGTTCGCGCAGGGCCAGTGCGAAAAGAGACGCCGCGAGGATGAAGGCGAAATGGCACATGACGGACGGAAGGAGATCGCCCGGCCTCCCGGCGAAAAGCAGCCGGACCGCGAGCGACGGGAACATAAACCCCAGGACGCCGAGCTGAAGATTGGCCAAGTGCTTCCTTAGGACCGCGTCATCGGCCTTGGCCATGGCCAGCCCGGACCCAAAGACGGTCGCCAGCAGGCCGGTCTGGTAGAAGACCGCGAAGACAACGTCGAAAGGACGCGAGGGAAAATAGCGGGCCAGGACAAGTTCGCAGACGGACCGGGCGATGACACCCGGAGCCGCGAGGATCCAGAGGGAAAGAACGCCGGCCGCGGCGAAATAAAATAGGGACACCGGCTTAAAGGTTTTTATCCTCCTGGCGTCCAGGGTGACAGCCAGCCAGAGCCCCAACGGAGGCAGCCAGGCGATGATGAGATAAGCCAGACGGGAGAGGATCAGCGTATCCGGATGGGCGCAGACCGCGACCTCCGCGAACTGGTAGGCCGCAAGAAAGAACAGGATCGCCGCGACCGGGCGAAGGACCGTCTTCCGGCCGGGGCTTGAGGAGACATAGGCGCCGGCCACGACCTCGAGGACGCCCGTGACCAGGCCGAGGACGGGCGAATAAGCCGGCATGCCAACTTCCCTTCGGCCCCGATTATATCCGCGGCCTGGGCGGGGTCAACGGCCTATTTCTTTTCGAGAAGCCTCTGGAAGGCCTCGTCGTCAGTCTTGAAGTCGCGGGCGGCTTGGCCCACGCGGGTGATGCGGATGTTCCGGATGGCCGCGCCCGTCTTCAGCGTCTTCAGCAGGTCGTGCCCGGCGATGGTCCGTCCGATCGCCGTGGCCGTCTTGTCGAGGCCGGCCCGCTTCCCGAGCGTGAGGTAGAACGCGTTCGGCCCGCTGACGCCCAGGACGCCGGCCGCGTCGTGCTTGATCGCGGCGTTCGGCCCGAGCGGCAGGCTGGGGACGGCCACGGACTTCTGGACGTCGGAAACGACCGTCCCGGCGACGACGCCGTTCCGCACGTCGATCGTGCCGATCGGCGGGATCTCGGGCCGCGGACCGGCTCCGGGAGGCCCGCCGGGGCGCATGCCCATGGGCGGCCCGCCCGCTCCCGGCCCCCGCTGTCCGCCCTTACCTTCGACGATGCGGACGAAGTTGGCGGTCTGCAGGGGCGCGTTGACGAAATCGAGGCTGGTCATGATGTGGACCGGCGCATCGGCGGCGCCGATGGCGAAGTCGGCGTACAGGCCGTCGGCGAGGTAGACGCCCGCCGCGGGCAGGGGCCTGGGCAGGTTGGCCGCGCCGTAGGCGACGACCGCGGTGACGAGCGCGGAGTGCTGTTGGTGCTCGGTGTAGGGCACGAGCTCGCTGTAGAGGTCGTGGAGCGTGTGCCAGGCGTGCCGGTAGTTGTAGTCGGACTGGGTCGTGAAGCGGAGCGTCGGCACGCTCAGCATCTCGAACGACGACGAGTCCGTGCCGCCCGGGCTGGTGGAGTGGGCCCGCGGCACGCCCCGCTCGAGCTTGAACGGCCATTTCGGGTTGAGCTTGGCGAGCGGGGCCGTGATCCCGGCGAAGTCCGCCAGCCAGGTCTCGGGCACCACCGCGCCGGTGATGGCGCTCGGGCTGCCGTCGCGGTTGATCATCATCGAGATCTTCGACTCGATGCCGGGGTGGTTCTTGAGCCAAGCCTGCGATCCGATCAGGCCTTGCTCCTCGGCCGCGAACAGGATGGCGACGATCGAGCGCTTGGGCCGGCCGCCGGCCGCCGCGATGAGGCGGATGGCCTCCATGGCCGGGGCGAAGCCGGACCCGTCATCGACCGCCCCCGTCGCGCCGCTGAAGCAGTCGAAATGACCGCCCAAAACGATGAGCTCGTCGGGGAACTCGGAGCCGCGGAGGGTGGCCACGACGCTGTGGTACTTGACCGGGCCCATCTTGAACCAGTTGCGGATGTCGAACTCGAGCTCGACCGCCTCGCCCTTCTCGGCCAGGGCCTTGATCTCCTTGTACTGGGGCTCGGCCAGCTTGATATCGGGCAGGACGGGGAGCTTGTCCCAGGACGCGACATAGCCGTCCAGGATGGGGAAGGGATCGACCGTCGACGCCTGGATCGTGCCCCGGGCGCCGGCCTCGACGAGCGCGGCCGTGAGCGGCGGCATGAGCTTGGCCTCGGCGTATTCCGGCGTGCCGCGCCGGCCGTCGCGCGCGAAGCCGCTGTTCTGTCCGGCGATGAGGACCCAAGCGCCCTTGAATGCGGGCGGGTTGGCCTTGACTTCGGCGATGGCCGCCTCGACGGCGGCCCGCTTCTTTTCAGCCTGCTCGGGTGTCGCGTTCCTCCCCGGGATCGAGAACGGATCGGCCTTGAGGATCGCGACCGGGCCGCGCTCGACGCCCTTCGTCCCGGCGGTGAAGCTCGGGGTCCCGAAAGAGAGCGCCTTCTCCGTCGGCTTGACCATCTTGCCGAACCAGGGGCCGCGGTTGAACCCGACGGGCACCTCCCCGGCCGGGTCGAGCTCGGCCTCGAGGCCCCACTGGCGGAACTGCCAGACCGCCCATTCGGTGGCGTCGGTGTAGGCGTTCGTGCCGGTCTCCCGGCCGCCGAAGCGGTTGCTGGCGTAGTCGTTCCAGAGCATGACCCGGTTGTCGGTCGTGCCGAGCTCGATGATCTTCTGGATGACGGGGTCGACGGCCGGCTGGACCGGCTTCTTTTGGGGGCTGGCCGCGACGGAAACCATAACGGCCAGGACGACGGCGAGTGAACAGAAGACGCGCTTTCTCATGGACCTCTCCTCCGGGGATCGTTCGAAGGCGGAATGATAGTCTCGACCGCGAGACGCTGTCAAGGAAAGCGACCGCTCGCGCGGCCCAGGGACCGGGCGGACCTATTCGGACGGGGCATGCGGTTCGTCCGCAAGCTCGCTCGGCTCATAGCAGCTCCGGCTCATCAGGAATTTCCGGCCGGCCAGGAGGACAACGAAAGCCAGGACGCTGAAGATGATGTCCACGGCCGTCAAGTCGGGTTTCAGCATCTTGCGGGCGATGACGAAGGCCAGGAGCTCGAGGACCGCGCCGAGGCTGTGGGTGATCAGCATCCTGACCAGCTCCAGCCCGATGACGAGGAGCAGGATCCGATAGATGAGTTCATAGAAGGTCTCCGTGGTCGACCAATCCGCCCCGGCCATCGTCCGCGTGCCGAGGACGAGGGACACGAGACAACCGGCCAGGACGACCACGGCCAGGGCCCTTTCGAAATAGCGCACGGTGGGGCCCAGCACGCGCTGGAAAGCGGGCTTCTTGCTCATGTCGACCTCCTTCCTTGGCCGGAACACCACCCCCCGGATTATGTCAGAAAGGGCCGTTCCGTAGCAAGGGATCCCGCGGCCGTCAAGAGGACGAACGGCCACCGGACATCGGGATCGTGCCCAGAAGGAACAGCCCGGTCCCGCTCAAGAAAGGCGTGATCACTCGGCGGTGCAGCTGCGGTCCTGGAGGAGCTCCCGGGCGCCCGTCTGGCCCGCCGCGACGACCGAGAACGACTTGCAGATGCGGCCGTCAACGAGCTCCAGGATGCGGTCGGCCCGCAGGGCGATCTCCCGGTCGTGCGTGACCATGATGAGCGTCGTCCCCTGCTCCCGGACGGTCCGGGTCATGGCCTCCAGCGCGGCGAAGCCCGTCTCGCGGTCGAGGTTCCCGGTCGGCTCGTCGGCGAAGACGATCTTGGGCTCGTTGACCAGGGCCCGGGCGATGGCCACCCGCTGCTGCTCGCCGCCGGAGATGCTGTTGGGATACTTGTCCTTGATCCGGAGGATCTCGATCTCCTTCATCAGGGCCAGGGCCTTGTCGACCATGATCTGGGGCGGGCGGCCTTGGCCGATCCAGTGCGGGATGAGGATGTTCTCGAGGGCGGTGAACTCCGGGAGCAGGTAGTGGAACTGGAAGATGAAGCCGACGTGGGCGTTGCGGAAGGCCGAGAACCCGTTGATGTTCCCGGTCGAGAAATCCCGGCCGTCGACGATCAGGCGGCCCGACGAGGGGCTCTCGAGAAGGCTGAGGATGTTGAGCAGCGTCGTTTTCCCCGAGCCCGACGGGCCGATGACGGCCGTCATGGCGCCCCGCTCGAATGACGCGCTGATGCCGCGGAGGACCTCCGTCCGGACGACGTCGCCGAAGTGCTTGCGCAGGTCCTCGACGGCGATGATGTCAGCCATTGCGGATGACCTCGATCGGCGAGAGCCGGGCGGCCCGCCGGGCCGGGATGAGCGAGGCCGCGGCCGCGCCCAACACGGCCAGGACGGCCGGGACGACAAGGTTGAAGGCCTCGAGCTGGAGCCCGAACGTGCCCGGCCCGAAGTACTTGATGAACAGGACGCCGAGGACGTAGCCGAACCCTATCCCGAGGAGCGAGCCGAGAAGGCCGAGGGTCAGGCCCTGGATGAGGAAGATGCGGGCCGCGCCCCGGTTGTCGACGCCCATGGCCTTGAGGATCCCGAGCTGGCGCGACTTCTGGACCGCGGCGATGCCGAGGACGGAGGCGATGCCGAGCGAGATGGCGAAGAGGACGAAGAACTGGATGATGTTCGACGAGCCGCTCTGGGACCGGAGCGCGGTCAGGAGCTCCCGGTTCCTGGCCTGCCAGGACTCGATCTTGACCCGGCTGAACTCGGCCCGGAGCCGCCCGGCCAGCGACTCGGCGGCGAAGACGTCCCGGACCTTGGCCTCGATGGAGCTGACCCCGTTGAGGCCGAGGAAGCTCCGGGCCCGGTCGAGCGCGAGGAAGACGACGGCGTTGGCCTGCTCGGCACCCAGGTCGACGATCCCGGTCACGGTGAAGAAGTCCCCTGTGCCCGCGCTGTTGCGGACGAAGAAGCCGTCGCCGAGCTCGAGCCGGAACTTGTC
>CAYOYQ010000160.1:0-6465 GCA_964408215.1 uncultured Eubacteriales bacterium | reverse complement strand
CCCGAAGGCCGCGCCCGTAACGGCCCCCTCGACCGACCTTGGGACCCCAGCGACCGCCTCCGTTCAGGCCCCCTCGACGACCCCGCCTTCCGCTCCCGCTCCGACCGTCGCGGAGCACGCGCCTCAGCCCGAAGCTCCGGCTCCCGCGGCCGTTGAGGAGGCATGGAAGGGCGTCACGATCGAGATCACCTTCATCGCCGAGACCTGGATCCATGTCCGCACGGACGGCGAGATCAAGATCGACGGCGTCTTCCCCGCCGGCACGACCGCCCACGCCCGGGCCGACAAGCTGCTGCTCATCCACACCGGCAACGCCGGCGGCTTCACCTTCCTCCTGAACGGCCAGCCGGCCAAGCCCCTGGGCCGCTCCGGCCAGGTCCTGACGGACATCAAGATCACGCCGGAGAACTGTAAGAGCTTCCTCGCATCGCAGTCTTGAGCGTCTGAGATCATGCCCACCGACCAGGCCGAGGCCATCGTCCTGCGGACGTCCAACGTCGGCGACCAGGACAAGATCGCCGTCTTCTTCTGCCGCGACAAGGGCATCCTCCGCGGCGTCGCCAAGGGGGCCCGGAAGTTCGGCAACCGCTTCGGCAGCAGCCTCGAGCCCATGTCGGTCGTCCGCGTTTTCTATTACGAGAAGGAGCGGCGGGAGCTCGTCACCGTCTCCGGCTGCGACCTCATCGAGTCGTTCTTCGAGATCCAGACCGAGCCGGCCACGGCCTTTCTGCTGACCTATTTCGCCGAGCTCATCGAGGAGTTCGCGCCGGCCCGGGCCCGCGAAGAAGTCCTTTACCGACTCCTCCTCAGCGTCCTCCGCTGCCTCAAGGAAGGGGGCGACCGGGACTTCGCCGCGGCCTACTTCGAGGCCTGGTTCCTCCAGGCCAACGGCCTGCTCCCCGATCTCGCCCTCTGCCGCGGGTGCCGCAAGCCCCTCGCCCCCGGCTGGCTCGCCCCGAAGAAGGACGGCGCCTACTGCGCCGACTGCGCCCCGCTCAAGAAGGAGGAGGTCCCCGCCGAGACCCAGGCTTTCCTCCGCTGGACGCGCAAGAACCCCCCTCCGGGAGGGTGTGCTCCCCCCTTCGCCCCCGAGGAGATCGCCGGGATCCGCCGGACGCTCCAGGCCCTGATCGTCTACCATATGGAGCGGGAGCCCCGGACCCTGCACTTCCTCAAGGCGAAGTAGCCCGGATTTTGCTATAATTGGTGGAACTCGGGCGACCGAAGTGAAGTTGGACAGACCATGGAGGCTCTATTGAAACACGCCCCGCGCACCCCCGCCGTCCTCATCGCGATAGGCGCTTTGGCGCTCGCCCTGGCCGCCCAGTCCCCGAGGGGGATCGTCGAGGGCAAGGTCCTCGGCCGCGACGGCAAGCCCATGGCCGGCGTCAAGGTGACCCTGTCCCGTCTTCCGGCCGCCCCCCTGAAGGCCACGACCGACGCGACCGGGCTCTACCGCTTCCCCTCGGTCCTGCCCGCCGCCGACTACACCGTCAAGGCGGAGCTGGCCGACTATAAGACCTCCGCCCGGGCCAATGTCGTCGTCCGGATCGGCGGCCGCGCGACCGTCAACCTGGTCCTGGAGGCGGGCAAGCCCGAGGAGCAGACCGTCACGTCCGTCGCCTTCCCGACCGTCGATCCCGCGAGACGGGGGACGCGCAGCGATTACTCGCAGGCCGAGCTCCAGCTCCTCCCCACGGCCCGCAACCCTTGGGTCGTCCTGCAGCTCGTCCCCGGGGTCATGATCGACCGCGAGGACATGGGCGGCAGCGAGTCGACCCAGTTCTCCTCGCTCACGGCCAGAGGAGACGACAAGAACGGCGCCGAGAACGTCTGGCGCGTCGACGGCGTGGACATCAGCGACCCCGTCGACCTCGGCCGGCCGCTCGCGGCGCTCGATTTCGACGCCATCGACACGATCTCGGTCACGACCGGCGGCTCGGCCGACGTCGCCGTCCCGACCGGCGGCATCGTCGTGAATGTGCTCAACCGGCGCGGGGAGAACAGGGTCGCGGGCGCGGCCCGGTTCTTCCTGACCGACAACGCCTTCCAGGGCAGCAACCTCACCGAAACGCTCAGGAACCTGGGCGTCGCCGGTACCAACAAGATCGACCAGATCAAGGACTACGGGGCGAGCGCCGGCGGCCCGATCCTCAAGGACCATATCTGGCTCTGGGGCTCCTACGGCGTCCAGGACATCCGCAATTTCACGATCTTCAACGACCTCGACCAGGCGCTTTTCACCGATTACAGCCTCAAGCTGGATGTCCAGCCCTTCGGCGGCAACAGGTTCGAGGCTTTGTACAAGGCCGACTCCAAGACCCGGTACGGCGCGGACCCCTCGCCCGCCAAGCCCGAGGGGAACAACGCCACCGGGCGGTTCCGCCTGGGCAACCCGGTCTTCAAGCTCCAGGACGAGCAGTCGATCGGTAACGATCTCCTCGTGTCCGTCAAGTACACTTCCATCAACGGCGGGAGCCGGGTCCGGCCCGCGACCGACGAGGACCTTTCCTACCCCGTGGTGGTCGACGTCGCCCGGGTCACCTACGCCCCGTATTCGTCCAGCGTCGACCGCAGCTGGGACGCCTCCTTCGAGCGCCGGAAGAGATCGGGCTTCGAGTTCGCCGCCACCCTCTACAAGGACCGGCTGCTCGGCCTGGCCCACGAGTTCAAGGGCGGGCTCGAGTTCGTCGACAAGTCGCACGTCCGCCAGACCGGATACTTCCAGAACTTCCTCGTCCAACGGAACTTCAACGAGCCCCTCTTCGACCTGGGCGAGGGCCTCGTCGTGCCCCCCGCCGATTACCAATACGTCAGCTTCGGCCGGGAGAGCCGCGATCATCTGCTGCTCAGCCAGGCCTCGGCCTACCTCCAGGACACGGTCTCTTCGGGCCGCTTTACCGTGACCCTGGGCTTCCGCTACGACCGCCAGAAGCCCACCTCGGGCTCCTACGGCCTGGCCACCATCCTGCCGTACTCCACAGCCTGGAAAACCGTCTTCTTCACGGACACGATCGACGCCCTGGGCGAGCTTCTGCCGGCGCTCTCCGTCCGGGCCATCGATCCGCGCTATCGATGGAGCACCTGGTCACCGCGCTTCGGTCTGAGCTGGGACGTCAAGGGCGACGGCCGGACGGTCGTCAAGCTCTCGCTCGCCCAGTACGGCGACCTCATGGCCCTCGGCGATTTCACCGGCAAGCCGCTCGGTCTCGGCGGCAGCCTCGGCTTCTGGTGGCAGGACGCGGACGCGGACGGCCTCATCGACTCCGAGGAGACGTTCTGGAAGTATTCCTCGGTCCACCCCGAGTCCCCCAACGGGCTCTACCCCTTCCTCAACGACAACGGCGACCTGACCGACGAGGCCACCGCCGCGCTCGAGGGCGGGTTCGAGAGCGACGCCTACCTCGCCGGCAACTACAGGGATTTCGATTGGGACAACCCGAGAGCGATCAACTACGATTACCTGACGAGGTTCTACCGCAGCGACGTCGATCCCGAGGCCAAGAACGTCAAGACCTCGCCCCGGACCCGCGAGATCGTGCTCAGCCTGGAGAAGGAGCTCCGCCCGGACCTGACCGCCTCGGCCGCGGCGACCTACCGGCGCTACGACAACTTCGACTGGGCCAAGCTCTTCTACCCGGCCGACGTCTTCCCCTCGACGCCCGACTTGGTCATCGACGACCCGTCCTGGTACGAGGCCGCGGGGACCGTCCCGACGAAGATCACGGTCCTCGACGACGAGGGCGAAGTCGAAAAGGAGTATGACCTGCTCGAGGCCGGCGGCAAGACCTGGTACCTGCCCAGCGCCGCCTTCCCCGGCGAGACGCCCTACCGGATGATCGACAAGAGCAAGGCCTACCGGACCTACCTCGGGCTCGACCTCGGCGTGACCAAGCGCCTGGCCGACCGTTGGATGGCCGGCGCCTCGCTCACGCTGCAGGACCAGCGCGCCTACTGGAACGGGTCCTCGATCGACCCGACGAACGGGTGGGCCCTCGACGGCAAGCCCTACGGCGGCATCGCGCCGGGATTCGACGGAAAGGCGTCGATCCAGATGTACGCCCGCTGGATGCTCAAGCTCACCGCCCTCTACCAGCTGCCGCTGGGGATCACCGCATCGATGACCTTCCAGGCCCGGGAGGGCTGGAAGATCCCGAACTACATCACCCTGGCCTACGCCGACGAGGCCTCCTGGCCGGGCCTCTACCGGTCCAACGTGGTCTACCTGCAGTCGCCGACCAAGGACCGCTTGCCGGTCTACCGGAACCTGAGCTTCCGGCTCGAGAAGGGCTTCAAGCTGGGCCCCAACCGGATGGTCCTCATGGCCGACGTCTTCAACGTCTTCAACTGGGCCACGGTCAACCGGGCCTACGACGCCTACCTCGGGACCTATTACGTGGACACGGACGCGTTCGTGGCCAACCCCTATTACCGGCTCAACAGCGAGATCCTCAACCCCCGCGTCCTGCGGCTCGGCGTGCGCTTCGAATTCTAAGAGACTACGGGGAACTTCGAGGCAAAGCGCCTCGCCGCCTTGAGAGGGATCGGCGGAAAACGACTACTTTTTTATGGTCGAGATGAATTCCTCGACTTCCGGGATGCCGCCCTGGAAGATGAGGTAGCCGTTGGAGGGCTCTCGCTCCGTGATCTCGCCGGCGACGGGCGTCAGCATGATCTTGCGGGCCTCGGCCGGGTCGGACGTCCGCCCCAGGGCCCAAGCCAGCTTGACATAGGCCACTTCCGGCAGCATGTTCGCGGCCGGGATGACCCCGAGCTCCATCATGTCGCGGCCCGTGTCGTAGACGTACATTTGGACATAGCCCCAGAGGGTCTGCACGGTCATAAAGACGGAGATGCCCTTGTCCCGGGCCCTCTTCAGGGCCGGGTAGAGCGGCTTGTTGACGTGGCCCAGGCCCGTCCCGGCGATGACGATGCCGCGGTAGCCGTTGTCGATGAGCGAGTCGATCATGTCCGGCTTCATGTTCGGGTAGTAGTAAACGATGGCCACCCGCTCCTCGAACGAGGTGTCGATCTTGACGGTCCGGTCGGAGCGGCGGCGCTTGTAGTCCTGGCGCAGGGGCGTGATCTTCTCCCGGCTGACCATGGCGATGGGGATGTCGCCGATCGTCCGGAAGGTCGACCGGTAGCTCGAGTGCATCTTCCGGACGCGCGTCCCCCGGTGGAGCAGGCCGTACGTGTCCGAGGTCGGCCCGAACATGCAGACCATGACCTCGGCGATGTCGCTCTCGGCCGCGGTCTTGACGCTGTGCATGAGGTTGAGCGCGGCGTCCGAGGAGGGCCGGTCCGAGGAGCGCTGCGAGCCGACCATGACGATGGGCACCGGCGGGTCCTGGACCATGAAGGACAGGATGGCCGCGGTGTGGTGCATGGTGTCCGTGCCGTGGCCGATGACGATGCCCTGGACGCCCTTCTCGATCTCCCGGCCGATGGCCTGGGCCGTGGCGATATACTGCTCCGGGCCCATGTTCTCGCTGAAGACGCCGAAGAGCTTCTCGGTCTCGAGGTTGCAGATGTCGGCCAGCTCCGGCACCGAGCCGTAGAGCTCGCCCGGCGAGAAGGCTGGGATGACGGCCCCGGTCCGGTAATCCAGGCGGCTGGCGATCGTGCCCCCCGTCCCGAGGAGCTTGACCTTGGGCTTGGCCGGGTCGAACGGGAACTCCTTCTCCGGGATCTTGTAGTGGGCCTCCTTGTGGCCCGTGATCGTGATGGCCTCGATCGACCGGGCGGCCAGGCCGATGTTGTAGCCGGAGCGGAGCTTGATGACGATATGGAGAGGGTCGGCCGTCTCCGAGCGGGGCAGGATGATGCCGGTGTAGGAGCCGTGCGAGGTCCGGATCTCGACGTCGCTCCAGACGAGGGCCCCGAAATTCTTGAGGGTGTCCAGGGCCTCGCCCCGGTAGCCCTTGTAGGAGTCGTCGGCCATCAGCAGGTCCCTTCAGCGGCGGCCCGGACGCGCTCGAAGATGGCCCGGCCCTCGACGCGGCCGCGCAGGGCGGTCATGACCAGGCCCATGAGGACGTGGGCCCGCTTCTCCGGGTTGTGGATCCTCATCGCCCGCAGGCGCCCGCTCGAGGCCGCGACCTCGGCATAGATCTCCTCTTCCGTCGCCGGGCGGACTTCGCCGGTCTCGGGCAGGGGGTCCCCGCCGGCGGCGATCCCCATCAGGGCGTAAACGCCATCGCGGGAGATCCGCCGGTCGCGGTAAAGGGCGAAGATCCGGCGGAGGCTCTCCTCGGCCAGGGCGCCGGGATCCAGGCCCTTCTTCTTCAGGCGCTTGGGGAACTGGATGAGGGCCACGGCCGCGGCGACGGGCTCGATCCCCCAGTCCTTGACCAGGAGCTCGAACAGGCCGGCCCGCGGCGACACGGCCAGCGGCTCGACCACGTCCGCCGGGAGGCTGAGCTCCCGGTACCAGGCCTCCCGGGTCCAGACGGGAACGGGCAG
>CAYOYQ010000159.1:4024-6484 GCA_964408215.1 uncultured Eubacteriales bacterium | reverse complement strand
CGGCCGGCGCTGTCGATGAACTTCTGCTTGCCGGTGAAGAAGGGGTGGCACATCGAGCAGATCTCGACGTGGATCTCCTTCTTCGTCGACTTCGTCTTGAAGGTGTTGCCGCACGCGCAGGTGACGACGCACTCCTGATATTCGGGATGGACGTCTTTCTTCATCAGGGTCTCCTTGAGCGCGGTATTATAGCAGAATCGGAGCGCCGCCGCAAAGGGCGGGGATGTCGGCCGACTTGCGCTCGAACTCGGCCTTGTCGACGGTGAAGGCCAGGCTTTTCAGGTCGGTCCGGACGATGTCCTTGTAGCGGCGGGAGTCGAAATAGTCCTTGAGCGGGCGGGTGAAGGGATAGAGCTGCTCCTCGGCCCGCCACTCGTAGACCGAGCCGTCGGCCCGCCGCAGGCAGTTCAGGTGGACGACCCAGGACAGGGTGCGGAACGGCATGTGGCTGAACGCCCTGCGGATGGCCAGGACCTCGGCCTCCTTGTGGGGGTTCCAGAACTTGAAATAGCGCCCGAAGAGGACGCCGTTGTGGAAGAACGCCGGGAAGGCCAGGAGACAGTCCTTGCGGGTGAGGCGGCCGAGATAGACGAAGAGGTCCATGATCCTCGAGCGCATGCTCAGCCCGGGCCGGGTCTGTCCGGGCAGGGGCGAGAAGGGCTCGCCGTGCTTGGCCAGGGGGTTCTGGAGCGTCAGCCACTCGAAGGCCAGGGCCTTCTGCGGCGGCAGGCCGGGCAGGCCCGGCTCGGCCTCGCGGGCCGGGAAGTCGCATTCCTTGACTTTGACGTCGACGATGAGGTTGTCGGGCACGGGCTCGCGGAGAAAAATCTGGAGCCGCTGGAGCGGGTACTCGGACGAATCGAGCTCGTAGGCGAGCGGCCAGAGGAAGCGCTTGCGGGCCTCCTTGAGGAAGCCCTTCTTGTTGAGGACGGCCAGGACCTCGGTCAGCGAATAGCGGCCGAGGAAGAGCGAGCTCCCCTGCTTGACGTGGAGCTCGGAGAAGATCTCCTTCTCGTCGACGAGCGGCTTGTCGGTCCAGAACGGCTCGGTGTCCCCCCGGCGTTTCATGCGCCTATTTTAGGGGAACGCGCGGCCCGAGGCAAGCGGGCCTTCGGCCCCTTTGGACGCGTGGGGGATCCCGGCGGAACGGCCGCTTCGCCGGGCGCCGCTTCGCCGGGCTCGGCCTCGCCGCCGCCCCCGGGCTCGTTCTCGAAGAGGGCGATGACGTCGTCGCCGAGCTTCGTCCGGCGCGCAAGGGGGAAGTCGCCGAGCCGGGGCTTGACCCGGTAATAGTGCCGCAGGACCACCAGGCCGCCCGGCTTGACCGCTCCCCTCTTGCGCAGGACGCGCAGCGGGTTCCGCTCCTCGAGGAGGCGGTAGGGCGGGTCGAGGAAGACGACATCGAAGCGGACGCCCTGCTTGGAGAGGTCGATGACGGCCCGGTTGAACTCGCGGTGGAGGACGACGGAGGCGTCGCCGGCCCCGCACGTTCCGACGTTCTGCCGGATGACCTTGACCGAGGGATAGAACTCGTCGACGAAGACGCAGCGCGCCGCGCCCCGGCTCAGGGCCTCGAGCCCGATCGAGCCGGTCCCGGCGAAGCCGTCGAGGCAGACGGCGCCCTTGATCCGGTCGCCGAGGATGTTGAAGAGCGCGCCCTTGACCTTGTCCTGCATCGGCCGGACGGACGCGCTGGGCACGAGCTTCAGCCGCCGGCCTTTATAGATGCCGCCGATGATGCGGATCATGTCAGTAGATGACGACGACGCGGCCGGGCCGGGTCTCGAGCCTCAGGACGCCGGCCGGGAGGTCGTACCAGTCCTTGAGCGTCGTGGGCTCGACGCCCTGGAGCTTCGAAACGAAGCCGATGACGAGGTCGAGGAAGGCGACGGAGATCGGCTGGGTGCCGAGGAAGAGCTTGTCCATGTTGACGCGGATCTTCCCGTCGCGGGTCTCGAACCCGGCGCTGAAGAGAAGGTCCTGCTTCTGCGGCAGGACTCCCGAGGCCTGGGGCTTGCCGAGGTCGATGGCGATGTGCCCTTCGACCCGATCGTCGGCCAGGAGCTTGAACTCGGCGGATTTGACGTAGGCCTCGTTCTCGTCGGCCAGGCGGCAGGCGACGTAAGCGTTGAACTCGGCTTCGTTGAAGGTCAGGCTGCGCGATCCCGGCGCCTCGGCCGGCGAGGGCGGCGTCGCGGGGATCCGGGCCGGGGTCGGCCGGCCGGACTCGGCCTCGATCTTCTCGAGAGCGGCGAAGATCGGGGCGGCCTTGGCCCGGACCTCGGGCGTGACCTGGGCGGACGCGCGGGCGACTGAAGCCGCGACGGCGAGCGTGACGGCGAGCGAAGCGGCCATCCGGAGGGCTTTGACGCGTCTCATCTCGATAAAGCTACCGCATCCATGTTACCAGAAGATCAGAAGGGGTCAAACCCCAAATTCTTCAATTTCCGGGGGCGGTAC
>CAYOYQ010000159.1:0-3924 GCA_964408215.1 uncultured Eubacteriales bacterium | reverse complement strand
ACCCCAAATTCTTCAATTTCCGGGGGCGGTACCATCGATTCGTCAGCGGAAATTGAAGAATTTGGGGTCTGACCCCTTCTTAAAAATGCGAGAGGGTGCCGTCGCGCTTGGCCTTGCGGACGGCCAGCCGGAAGGCGATCAGGCTCAGGGGCAGGAGGACGGCGACGAAGACGGCCAGGGCAACGATGTCCGGGACGATCGCGGTGAACGGGGCCGAGGCGAGGAGACTCTTGCGCATGCCGTCGAGCGAGTAGGTTACGGGCAGGAGCCGGGAGATCCAGCGGATCCAGGGCGGGAGGAGCGAGACCGGGAAGACGACGCCGCCGAGGAGGCCCGAAACCGTGCCCAGGACCCAGCTAAAGGGGTTGCCCATCTTGTAGACGAGGATGAAGCTCGCCGAGAGGACGCCGACGCTGAGGAAGCAGAGGACGGTCAGGACGCCCACCGCGAGGACGCCGGCGACGTTGATGCGGCCGAGGAGCAGGCCGAAGAGCGCGGCGGCGACGGCCAGGTGGAGCGCCGTCCGGACGAGCTGGAAAAGGAGCGAATAGAGCGACGAGCCGAAGAGGATGGCCGGGACCGGGACGGGAGTCACGAGCAGCGCCTCGAGCGTCCCGGAGAGCTGGGCGCCGCGGACGACGGCCGACAGGCCTTCCTGGAACATGCCGAGCAGGCCGGCGAAGGCGACGCCGACGACGGCGAACGAGAAATAGTCGCCGCCGAACGGGTCGAGGGCCGGGGCGCCGCGCGGCACGAGCTTGGCCACGAAATAGAAGGTCGCCGACGACAACAGGATGCCCGCGACGGACGAGACGAACGAGAGCTTGTAGCTCGCCGCCTCCCGGAAGTCCCGGCGCAGGAAGGCCCGGAAGACGCCGCCCGTGGTCCGCGCGCTCACGGCGTCGTCTCCGTTTCGGCGACGGCCCGCTCGTAGGCCTCGCGCAGGGCCGCCCGGCCGCCGCGGGCCAGCGCCTCGGCCGGGCCCTGGAGGCGGATGCGGCCCCGGCTGATCACGGCGATGTCGTCGGCGTGGTCGGCGGCCTCGCCGAGGTCGTGGGTCGCCCAGAGGACCGTCTTGCCCTGCCGTCCGGCCAGCTCGCCGCAGAGGAACGTCCGGATCCGGTCGGCGGCCAGAGGATCGAGCGAACGGGTCGGCTCGTCGACGAGGAGGATCGAGGCGTCGGCGAGCAGGGCCCGGGCGAAGGCCAGCATCTGCTTCATGCCCGTGGAATAAGTATTGAAGCGGAGGCCGGCCGCGTCCCCGAGCCCGGCGAGCTCCAGGACCTCGCCGATGCGGCGGTCGCGCCCGGCGCCGCGAAGCCCGTAGAGGGCGGCGAAGAACTCGAGGTTCTGCCGGCCGCTCAGGCGCCAGTAGAAGCTCCGCTCCTCGCCGACGGCGTAGCCGACGGCGCGCTTGGCCGGGCCGGCCTCGCAGGCGACATCGTGCCCGCCGACCAGGGCCCGGCCCCCGTCGGGCAGGACGAGGGTGGCCAGGATCTTGATCAGCGTCGTCTTCCCCGCCCCGTTCGGCCCGAGGAGGCAGAAGACGCGCCCGCGCTCGACCCGGAGATCGAGGCCGTCGAGGGCGGTCAAGGTCCGCCGGTCGAAAGGATGGCGGGCGAGCTCCCGGAAGCCGCGGAAGACGGGATAGCGCTTGACCAGGCTTTCGGCGAGGATGGCCGGCGAAGCGTTCATTCGGTCCTGAGCAGCCGCCGGGCCGCGGTCACGGCCGGCCGGAAGAGGCGCTCGGCGTAGCACCCGTAAAGGCGCGGCGAGGAGGCGGCGACGCCCGTCGTCGCGGCGAGCCAGGCCTTCGGCGGGAAGAGGATCTCGCCGACGGTCCGGGCGGCCAGGCCGGGGTCGCGCCTCTCCCACAGCGAGAACAGCGACGGCATGTAGTAGGGCCAGTCGGGCGCGGCGGCGCGGGAGGCCACCGCCGACTCGGACCAGAGCCGCCGGAGCGCGGTCCTCTCCAACGCCCCGGGCCGGAGCGCTTCGAGTCCCGCGGCGGGAACGGCGCCGGGCCAGAGCGTCTCCGCGAGATGAAGGCCGTGGTGGACCGGTCCCTTGATCCGGGCTTCGCCGGTGATGCGGGCGATCCAATCCCAGTCGAGGCCGGGCCGGGCGGCCAGCCGGGCGATATCGGCGAGCCAGATGAGCCGGGCGTAGGAATGCTGCTGGGCGTGGACCGCGAGATAGCACAGCTCGTTCTCGGCCGGGAGGACGAGGGCCTCGGTCCCCCGGACGCGGAGCCGGCCGGCCGACTGCCAGAATCCGTCGGCGTCCCGGCTCGGGAAATGGAGTCCGAGAGGATGGGCGTGGAACTCGAGGAAGATCGAGCCCTTCCTGAAATAGGGTGAGTACGTCCAGTCGAGGGCCCGCGGCGCGGCGGCCTCCCCCGCCGCTTCGGCCGAAGGCTCGGCGAAACCGAGCCGGGACAGGGTCCGCGCGAGCGGCGCCCAGTCGTCGCGGTGGACGATGAAGTCGATGTCCCAGAAGGGGCGCAGGGCGATGTCCGGATAGACGTCGAGGGCCAGCCGGCCGCCCTTGGTCAGGGCGACCCGAAGGCCGGACCGCCGGACCGAATCGAGGAAAGGCTCGAGCTCGCGGTAGGCCTGGGTATTGCGGGCCAGGTTCCTCAGGAACGCGAGCCGGAGCGCTTCGAGGACGGAGGCGGGGACGGCGCCGGGCTCGTCGCGGAGGCTCCAATAAAGGAGGGGCAGGAGGCCCTCCCGGTCGGCCTGGGCCAGGGCCCGGTCCCAATCCCGGACCGACGCGGCGAGGCGCCGGACGTCCGCCCGCGACCCCGGGCCCGGCGCGGGCCGGGCGCAGAGCGCGAACAGGCGGGAAGGAGTGGGCTCGCTCATCTCACGATGGGGACATAGGTACGTGTCCCCGCTCTAGATCGGCGGCGGGCGGCCCCGCCGGTCTCAGTATTGCTTGATCTTGTACTGCGAGATGTCTTCCGAGTAGATCGCCTTGATCGTCAGGTCGCCGGCCACGATGGCCGCGATGCCGAGCGGGGCGAGGAAGAACGGCGGCACGCCGCGCTTGCAGACGATGTAGACGAAGTCGCCCGGCTCGCACGGCTTGGAGGTCTTGAAGAGCGCCGTGTACCCCGAGAGGACACGCTTGGTCCTGGCCCCGTAGGCCTTGAGGACGCGCATGTCCTGATAGAAGTCCGTGGCCTGGCCCTTGATGTGGATCCGGTCCTCGTCCTGGATCAGGCCGATCTCGATCTGGACCTCGGCTTCCTTGGTCGCGGGGAGGTATCTCGTGACCCGGCCGATGAAGGCCTCGCCTTTGTCCCGCTGTTCCTTGATGACCGCCGCGGCGGCCGCCGCAGAGGCGGTGTCGTAGGGATCGAGGGCGATCGAGATCTTGGACGTCTTGCCGGCCGTGACCCCGAAGAAATCCTGGGAGTTGTAGCTGCCCTGGGCCGACTTCACCCCGAGGGCGTAGAGCCCCGGCTCGAGGCCCTCGAAGCGGAACGCGCCCTTGGCGTCGGACTGGATGCCCTCGGTGACGAGGCCGCTGTTCAGGTTCTTGACCAGGACGACGGCCCCGGCGACGGGGGTGGACCCGTCCTTCTTCGAAACGAACCCGACGAGTTCGCCCTTGGCGGACGTCTGGGAGAACAGGGGGACGGATGACATGATGAGGATCAGCGCGACCGCCGACCCCCATGAGACAAAGACCTTGGCACCTCGCCTCATGGGCTTCCTCCTTGGCGTTGCCTATCTTAAGGGAAAATATGTAGAAAAGTCAAGCACTTATGGGGCCGGCATCCGGGCGACGGAAACGAGCCGGACCGCGTCGCCGACCGCCTCGATCTCGAGGAAGTTCCGGCCCGGCCTCAGATCCGCGGCAAGAACGATCGGGCCGGTGTCCCCGTTATTTTCCAAAGCCACCCGTCCGTTGAGG
>CAYOYQ010000158.1:0-6487 GCA_964408215.1 uncultured Eubacteriales bacterium | reverse complement strand
GCTGATTTAATGAGAGCGGATTTTTAAGATGGCCTCACAACTGTCGAAAATGAGTTTAACTGTTTTAATATCCATGTTTTAGGCTTAAATCTTTAAAAAGAACTTCTTTACAGCGGGCGTTCCGGGGCCTATATAAAAACCTGAAATGCACAATCGTATATGAGGTTTTTTTTAGGCGCGCGGAAAATAAGATGGACCCGCTGTTGACGGTTAAAGATGTTGCCGCGGTCCTCAAGGTCCATCCGAATACCGTCTATGAAGGTGCCAAGAAAGCAGACATCCCCTCCATTAGGACCAGCAGATCGAGGATCCGCTTCAGAGAACGGGAGATCAAAGAGTGGATCGATAGACGCTCAAGAAGAGCCTTCTCCCCTATCGAGCAGCTGCCCAAGTTCAACCTTAACCTCGAAGACTGTGATAGAATCTTCCTGAAAGGAGGCAAGAGCGCCGTGAGTGAGAAATCACGGCGCCGCTGGAATTACGGTTTCGGGTCAATCATCTTACGGAAGACGACAGAGGGGAGGGACCGCTGGTCAATCGACTATCGGGACCGAGGGAAAAGGATTCGGGAAGTCATCAAGGACGCCCAGACGCGTGGGGAAGCGCTGGTCGCGCTCCAATCCCGAGTAGCCGAGTCCTTCAATGGCCGCTTCCATCCCACCCGCAAAGCCGAGCCGATGAGGTTTTCCCGGCTCGCCGAGATCTATCTCGAGGACTACGCGAAGACCAACAAGAAAAGCTGGATCTGCGATTCCTACGCGCTCAAGGCTCATCTGGTCCCCTATTTCGGCGAATCAAGGCTTGAGGAGATCACGCCGCACATGATTGAGCAGTACCGGAACGAGCGGCTGACGTCAGTCCGGAAGTCCTCGGCGAACCGCGAGACGGCGCTCCTCAAGGTCATGTTCAACCTGGCTATCGATTGGGGCTACGCTTCGGAGAATCCCGTCCTCAAGGTCAGGCAGTTCTCCGAAAAGGGCAACGCCAAAGAGCGCGTCCTATCGGAGGAAGAGGAGACTCGCCTTCTCGCCGCCGCCGCGCCACACCTCAAGCCGATCATCCTTGTCCTTCTCAACACCGGGGCCAGGCGAAACGAGATCTTAACGCTCAGATGGAGCGCCGTGGACCTCAAGCAGCGGACGATCCGGCTGACACGGCTTAAGAGCGGCCAAAACCCCATCGTGCCTCTCAACGAGCGAGCGGCTGAGGTCTTGACGGCACTCAGGACAAAGGCAACGGGCGAGTATGTCTTCGTTGGCCCAAAAAGCGAACGGCTGACGACGATCCGGACAGCATTCAAGAACGCTTGTCGACGGGCCGAAATCATTGGCCTGAGGCTCCATGACCTGCGCCATACTTTCGCCAGCCGTCTGGTCAAGGCCCATGTGGACATCATTACTGTCCAAAGTCTTCTCGGGCATATGAGTGTGAGGACGACACAGCGCTACACGCATACCCACGAAGATCAGCGGCGTGCCGCCGTCGCAGCCCTCGAAAAGCCGGAGACTTTGGCACACCACAGACAAATGGAGCAACCTGACGCTTCCCCTCGTTCGGCAACTCCAGGGTATTCAGTCAATTAAAAGAGGCTCATGGAAGCAAGGATCATGGCTCTGGATCATGCAATCAAGGTTCGAATCCTTGCTTCCCAGCCACCTCCCCTGCCTCCTCTCGGGCCGGGATCCTACTTGCTGACGGGGGCCTTGTAGGCTCTCCGCGGCCGCTCAGCCAATAGCAGATTATCCACCTGGGTCCGCCAGCGGTACCCGAAATGGAACGGCAGCGGCCGGACATCCCCCTCAGGGTCCTCGTAAGCCGTCCGCAGGTCGGGCTGCTCGACGTTCTTGAAATCCTTGACCGGCGTAGCATAGCGGCCGTAGAGGACGACCGGCCAGCCGCCGGCCTTGAAGAAGCGGTAGGGAACGGCCGTGTCGTCCTGGAGGACATACAGGCTGTGATCGAGGATGAGCCGGCGCAGGTTCGAAAAATTGTCCCAGTGGAGAAGATAGGAGCCGGCCTTGACGAAGGTCGTCATGCCCGGGAGCCCGTCGAAAAGGCGGTAGAGCGCCGAATCCGGGCGAAAGGCGCGGTTCTCGATGTCGCACGAGAAATAATAGACGCTCCGCAGGTCCTTCTCCCCCGCCCTGACGCAATCGATCCGGACGCCGTAAGGGCGGCGCGGACGCGCCTCGAGCCTCCGATAGGGGGTCTCGTCCCAGCCGCCACCCGCCGCGGGGGCCAGTCGTCGAACGTCGACGATCGAGAAGCCGGCCCGCTTCAGGAAGAAGCCGATGACCGGCAGGGCGCCGTCGATGTGGCCCTTCGAGTAGGTGTCCATCATCTCCATGGTGATGAAGTAGCCACATTTGAGGAAATCGAGGACGAGCGCCCCGAGGTCGGCCAAGGCCTCGGCCCGCTTTTCGGCCGACAGGCGCTCGAGCTCCGGGAGGTTCCCGGCCGGCTCGAGGCCGATCAGAACGACCGCCGGGATGTCGGGGAAAAGCGCCAGGGCCGTGGCCAGGTCCGGCCCGCCGAAGGGATAGAAGAGGGTCTTCGTCCTTCTCTGGGGCAGCCTGAGCTCCTTCCGGGCCCACGCGCGCATGGGCTCGACGATGGCGGTGTCGAACTCCCGCCACGACTTCTCCGCCTCGCTCGAGAAGCCCTTCCACGCCGGTTCCGATCCGAGAGCGGCGAGGGGCGCGGTTTCGCAGGGGAGGCCGGCCAATAAGGCCATTCGATCGTCGAGGGCGCGGTCGACCGCGGGCCGTGCCGGACGGGGGACGGCCGGAAGGCCCGACACCGTCGTCCGGCCGGACGGGGCGCCGTCGTCGCGGCACGCGCTCGCGACGCAGAGCACGGGCAGGAGGGCGAGAAGGGCGAGCGTCGGGGTTTTGCGCATCTCGATAGCCCCCGTATTATCCGCGTTTCGCCGGCCGAAATAAAGGGCCCTTTCGCCGCGCGCCGACTTGTGATATCTATCGCCTTCGAGGAGGCGATCATGTCCTTGACCCGCCGTTCGTTCATCAAGACCGGGACCGTTTCGCTGGCCGCGTTGGGTTTCGGGCCGGCCGTGAAGGCCGAAGCCCGGTTCGCCGAAGGGAACGCCCAGGAGCTCCGGAACCTCGCCGCCGGCGTCCAGCCGCTCGGCCCCGAGGATCACGCCGCCCGCCGCGAGAAAGCGCGGCGCCTGCTCGCCGCGAACAAGCTCGACGCCGTCTTCATCGGCGGCGGGACGAACCTCGTCTACTTCACCAAGGTCGGCTGGTGGCTGAGCGAGCGGGTCTTCGGCGTCGTCCTGAGCCAAAAAAAAGACCCGATCTGGGTCTGCCCGGCCTTCGAGGTCGAGCGGGCCAAGGAGCTCGTCCCGGCCGGCCAGGAGATCCGGGTCTGGGAGGAGCACGAGAGCCCTTACGCCCTCGTCGGCGGCGTCATGAAGGACCTCGGCGCGGCGACGGGCCGGCTGGGGACGGCCCCGGACCTGCGGGCCTTCGAGGTCCACGGCCTGCGGCGGACCCTCCCGGCGGTCGAGATCGTCGACGGCGCCCCGGTCACCGAGGGCTGCCGCGGCGTCAAGACCGAAAAAGAGATCGCCTACATGGACCTGGCCAACCGCATCACCAAGCTGGCCTTCCGGGAGGGCTTTAGGACGCTTCGGGCCGGCATGACCGCGCGCGACGTGGCCGGGGCCATCGCGGCGGCCACGCAGAAGCTCGGGTCGACGGGAGGCGGGGGACCGCAATTCGGCCCCAACACGGCCTTCCCCCACGGCTCCCAGGTCCAGCGGACACTCGCGGAAGGCGACGCCGTCCTCGTCGACGGCGGCTGCGCCATCGAAGGCTATCGCTCCGACGTCACCCGGACGGTCGTTTTCGGCAAGCCCTCGGACAAGCAGAAGAGGGTCTGGGACCTCGTCCGGAAGGCCCAGAAAGCGGCGCTCGCGGCGGCCCGGCCGGGGGCGACCTGCGAATCGGTCGACCGCGCGGCCCGCAAGGTCGTCGAGGACGCCGGCTACGGCCCGGGCTACAAATATTTCGCCCACCGCCTGGGCCACGGCATCGGCATGGAAGGGCACGAGTACCCGTATCTCGTCAAGGGCAACACGCTCAAGCTCGAGCCGGGCATGACTTTCAGCAACGAGCCCGGGATCTACATCTACGGGGAGTTCGGCATCCGGACCGAGGATTGCATGGTCGTCACGGAAAACGGGGCCCGGCACCTCGGCGGGCTCGAAGCCGTCTCGATCGACGAGCCGATCGGCGCGGATTGAGGCTCCGGCGCTACTTGCGCCGCCAGACCTTCGTCGTCGCGGCCGGCGCCGTGTCGATGACCCTCCCCTCGGAGGCGTAGTTGACGAACTTCAGGCCTTGGATGTAATCCCGGACGGCGTTGTACTCGAGGATCCCTGAATTATAATTCGGGGGGATCTGGCCGCTCGTCAGGCGATACAGGAAGTTGTAGACCTGGTCCGTCATACCCACAAAGTAGATCTTGCCCTCCCCGATGTGCTCCATGACGGACTCGCCGTTGATCCTAACCGACATGGGGTCGAGCCGGCTGATGTCGCCGATGTTCTCGGCGGCAGGCTTCGAGGAGTCATAGGCGAAGGTCAAGCCGGAAGGCTGGACGCACAGGGAGCGCGTGTACTCGACGAACTTGAGCGTGTATTCGAGCAGGGCCAGGATGGTCTGGCCGTCGAACGGCACGACGACGAGCTTGAAGCCCAACCCCGACCCGGGATCGTAGCCGTAGGGAACGACCCTCAGGATGTCGTTGCCGACGATCATCCCGGCCGGGATGCCGAACTCGGTGTAGCCCATGGGATCGAGGACGCAATCGACCGGGGGGACGTCGGTCGAGGCCAGGAGGGCCGCCTTCATCGCGTCGGCGACGAGGATGCCGAGTGCCGCGTCGCGTTTCTGCCCCCTTTCCGGCCAATCGTGGTCGATGTTGCGGACGGCCCAGGCGACCGGCCTTGTGAAGACGTCGCCGAAACGGGGGTCCGCCTCGACGCCCGCCTGGAGGGCCGCGAGCTGGGCCGCGATGGCCCGGTCGGGCTTAACGGTCTTGTCGGCTTCATGGGCCCGCCAGGACTGGAACTTGACCCCGCCGCCGGGCAACATGGCGACGCGAAGCTCCCCGAGCCAGCGGGCGTGGCTGCCGGCCTGGACGATGATCTTCCCGCCGCGGAAGACGGGCTTGTCGAACAGGTCGTGACTGTGTCCGCCGACGATGATGTCGATGCCGGGGACCTGGGATAGCCCTTCCGTATCGAGGAGCGTCCCCAGGTGCGATAGGCAGATGACGACCTGGCAGCCGGCCGCCCGCAGCATTGCGGCCTGGGTCCCGGCGACGGTCCAGAGGTTGTCGCCCGCGAACCGGGCGATCATCTCCGGGCTGAAGTTCGTCTCGTCCTCGTTGCCGATGCCGAAAATGCCGACCTTGACCCCGTCGAAGTCCCGGATCATGCGGGGCTGCGTCAGGCCGGCCAAGGCGCTCGCCGGAAAGCCGCCGACCGCGCCGAAGTTATAGTTCGCGTTCAGGATCGGCAGGCCGATCGGGGACGTTCCGGGCAGCCCTCCGCCGAGGACCGCCTCGAGCGTCGAGATGCCCAGGTCGAACTCGTGGTTGCCCGGGGTCATGGCGTCGTAGAGACCTTCCATGATCTTGAGCTCGGGCCAGCCCAGGTACTTGTTGAACATGAAGCTGCCGACGAAGACGTCCCCGCTGTGGAAGGCCAGGACGTTCTTTTGGGTCGCCCGGAACTTCTTGATGAGCGTGGCCATGCGGGCCATGCCGCCGTACTCCCGGTTGAAGCCGAGGGGGCCGCGGAACTCATCTCCCCAAGCCTGCCTTTGGCCCCAGAGCCAGGCGAACGGCCCGGGATAGGGCTGGTGAGTGAACGGCAGCAGCGTCGAGTGCGTGTCGTTCGTGTGCAGGATGGTCAGGGTCCTCGTCTGGGCCAGGCCCATGACGGCGAGCCCCAGCACGAGCGCCAGGGCGCAGAAGATCTTCCCCGTTCTCCTCATGACGGATCCTCCTTCACCTGATGAATAAACGACATCCCCGAGAAGAGGATGGTGAGAGACCGGCCTGAGCACGGCTTCAATCTAAAGATTCCCCGCTACCGAGTTGTCAAGAAGATGTTAAGAAATCGGTTGGACAAAGTCACGGCCGGGGGGCATGGGGGGCGGCCAGGGGGCAAGGCCGTCAGGCCAGGTCGACGGCGTGGGTCCCCTGCTCGATCCGGATGACGTGGATCTTGGGGGCCTGGCCCGTCTCCGCCTCGTAGTCCCGGGCCACCCGGGCCTGGAACTCCCCGACGGCCCCGGCCTCGACCAGCGAGATCGTGCAGCCGCCGAAGCCGGCGCCCATCATCCGCGACCCCAGGACGCCGGGGACGCGGCGGGCCGCGTCAACGAGGGCGTTGAGCTCCGGCGAGGAGACCTCGTAGTCGTCCCTCAGGCCGGCGTGGGACAGGTTCATCAGG
>CAYOYQ010000157.1:0-6595 GCA_964408215.1 uncultured Eubacteriales bacterium | reverse complement strand
CCAGGGCTTCGGCGACGAGGGCCTCGAACCGCTCCATGTCCATGGTCGGCCGGAAGGGGCTGCGGCCGAAGGGGTTCGGGCGCCGGCTCACGTCTCGATGCCTTCCCGGGCCTTGACGCCCTTCGCGAAGTAATGCTTGATCTCGGTCATCTCGGTGACGAGATCGGCCCTTTCGATGAACGAGGCCGGGGCGTAACGCCCGGTCAGCACAAGCTCGACCCCGGTCGGGCGCCGATCGATGAGTTCGAGAACGTCCTTCTCGGGGAGGATCTTGAAATGAACGGCCGTGTTGATCTCATCGAGGATGACGATCTGATAATCGCCGGAAAGCAGGGCCTCGCGGGCTCTGGACAGGCCCGTCATGGCCCGGCTGATGTCTTCGTCGTCCGGGCCGTCCTTGACGGTGATGAAGCCCTCCCGGCCGAACCGCTCGATGGTGATCAAAGGCGCCAGCCTTTTTGCGGACTCGATCTCTCCGGTCGGCTGCGCCTTGAGGAACTGGGCCATGTAGGTCCTGAACCCGCGTCCCGCGGCCCGGAAGGCCAGGCCCAAGGCGGCCGTGGTCTTGCCTTTGCCGTCGCCCGTGTAGACCTGAACGTATCCCGTCACGCCGTCTATTGTTGAATAATCCACGCGGCTTGTCAAAAGGCGACCGTCGGCAAAAAGCCCGCGTCCATGCTATAATCGCCCCATGCTCGACCCGAAATTCGTTCTGGAACACCTTGAGTCCGTTCAGAATAGGCTCTCGAGCCGCGGCCCGCGGTTCAGCCTGGACGAGTTCGTCCGCGTCTCCCGCGAGAAAAAGGACGTCCTCAAGAAGGCCGAGGAGCTCCGGGCCGTCCGCAACAAGGCCTCCGAGGAGGTTTCGCGGCTGAAGAAGGCCGGGGCGGACGCCTCGGGCATCATCGCCGAGATGCGCAAGGTCGGCGACGAGATCGGCCTCTTCGAGGAGCGCCTCAAGGTCCTCGACGAGGAGATCCGGACGACCCTTCTCAACATCCCCAACCTGCCCCATGAGTCCGTCCCGGTCGGGAAGAGCGCCGAGGACAACCGGGAGGTCCGGCGGTGGGGGAGCCATCCGGAATTCGCTTTCAAGCCCCAGGCCCATTGGGACGTCGGCGAGAAGCTCGGCATCCTCGACTTCGAGCGGGCGGCCAAGATCACCGGCTCGCGGTTCGCCGTGTATTTCGGGGGCGCCGCCCGGCTTGAGCGGGCCCTGATCTCCTTCATGCTCGACCTCCACACCCGCGAGCGGGGCTTCACGGAGGTCCTGCCGCCGTTCATCGCCAACGCGGAGAGCCTGACCGGCACGGGCAACCTGCCCAAGTTCAAGGAGGACCTGTTCAAGCTCGAGGGCTTCGACTGGTACCTCATCCCGACCGCCGAGGTGCCGCTGACGAACATCTACCGGAACGAGATCCTCGACGGCGCAGCGCTCCCGACGCGCTTCGTCGCTTATACGCCCTGCTTCCGGAGCGAGGCGGGCTCGTACGGCAAGGACGTCCGGGGCCTCATCCGCCAGCACCAGTTCAACAAGGTCGAGATGATGATCTTCAGCCGGCCCGAGACGTCCTTCGACGAGCTCGAGTTCATGACCGCCTCGGCCGAGGAGGTCCTGAAGCGCCTGGGATTGCACCATCGCGTCGTCCTGCTGTGCACCGGGGACATGGGCTTCGCCAGCGCCAAGACCTACGACCTCGAGGTCTGGATGCCCAGCCGCGACGGCTTCATGGAGATCTCGTCCTGTTCGAATTGCGTGGACTTCCAGGCCCGGCGCTCCAACATCCGCTTCAAGCGTGAGGCCAAGGGCAAGCCCGAGTTCGCCCATACGCTCAACGGCTCGGGCCTGGCCGTCGGCCGGACCGTCAGCGCCATCCTGGAGAACTACCAGCAGGCCGACGGCTCGGTCATCGTCCCCGAGGCCCTGCGGCCGTACATGAACGGTCTGGAGCTCGTCTCCGGCGCCTGACGCCGCCGTCCCGCTCCTCTTCGTCCCTCCCGGCCTGACATTATTCCCATGCTTGCCAGCCGGGCCCCCGGCACGTAGAATGTGGCCATGGCTCGGAGGGATGGCCGAGTGGTTGAAGGCGGCGGTCTTGAAAACCGCTTTCCGGTCCTCCGGAACGGGGGTTCGAATCCCTCTCCCTCCGCCATGCCGATTCACCGCTGGGGAGGCTGATATAAGCGGATGCACGGGGACGCCCGAAAAGCTCACGGATCTCACGAACATCGGCAAGAGGACCGCCGCCAAGCTCGAGAAGATCGGGATCAAGACCGCCGAGGAATTCCTGAAGCGCGATCCGTACGACGTGTTTTTCGATCTTCGGACGAAGGTCGACAAGACCCTCTGCCGCTGCGCCCTGGCCGGGATCGTCGGGGCCAAGACCGGGAAGCCCTGGCACAAGGTCACCAAGAAGTCGGCCGCGGAGTATGAGCGGCGCCATCCCGGGCACACGTGGGGCCCCTGCTGACCCCAAATTGGTTTTGCCCGGCCTCTATGCTAGAATAACACGCGTTCCCCGACCGCGGAGAGGTGCTGGAGTGGTCGATCAGGAACGCCTGCTAAGCGTTTGTCTCGGCTCAAACCGGGACCGCGGGTTCGAATCCCGCCCTCTCCGCCATTGATCCTCTCCTTATCCGTGGAGCGGCCCCCGTCCGCCTTGACTTTGAGTTCATGTTCCCCTAGATTTGAGGGCGAATGCTCTTGCGTTCCGGACACTCTCTGCGCCGCCCCACAAGTCCCGGCGGAGAGCGAAAGGCCAAAGCCATGATGATGAACCGTCGACTCACGACTCTATCCGCCGTCGCCCTCGTCCTGGCTGCCGCCGCGGCCGGCGCCGCCTGCGCCAAGAAGCCGGACGGTCCCTCGTATGGGACCGTCCTCGCGGCCTTCGCCGACCCGATGGCCGAATACCGGAGCGCCCCCCTCTGGGTCTGGAACGACCGCATGACCCGCGAGGAGATCAAGCGCCAGCTCGAGGAGTTCAAGGCCCGGGGGATCGGCGGGGCCTTCATCCACCCGCGCCCCGGCCTCATCACGCCGTATCTCACGGACGAGTGGTTCTCGCTCTGCGCCTACGCCGTCGAGGTCGGAAAAGGCCTCGGCCTGAAGATCTGGCTCTACGACGAGAACTCCTATCCATCGGGGTTCGCCGGCGGCCACGTCCCGGCCGCCCTGCCCGACGCGGCCCGCTCCGGACTGCGGATGCGGACGTTCGACGGGCCTCCGCCCGCCGGCGCCCTCGAACCGGCCCCACTCGTCGTCCTGCGCCGCACCTTGACCGGGATGGAGGACATCACCGGCAAGTCCCTGCCTTCCGGGCCCGACAAGTCGACGTATTACGTCTTCGACATCGTCCGCGCCGCCCCCTCGCCCTGGCACGGGGGCTTCACCTATGTCGATCTCATGCGCAAGGACGTCACCGAGAAGTTCCTCGACCTGACGCTCAACGGCTACAAGCGAGTGATCGGCCGGGACTTCGGCGCGACCGTTCCCGGCGTCTTCCAGGACGAGGCCGAGATCAACCCCGCCGGCCGGGACACCGTGAACTACACGCCGGCCCTCTTCGCCGCCTTCCAGACCCGGGGCGGCTACGACCTGCGCCCGAACCTCGTCTCGCTCTTCGAGGAGGTCGGCAACTGGAAGCGCGTCCGCCACGATTTCTACGCGACGCTCCTCGACCTGTTCATCGAGAACTGGGCCCTGCCGTACTACGCCTACGCGACCGAGAACAAGCTCATCTTCACCGGGCACTACTGGGAGCACGAGTGGCCGCGGCCGCGCACGTCGCCCGACAACCTGGCCATGGCCGCCTACGCCCACATGCCCGGCATCGACATCCTGATGAACGACTGGTCGACGGCGGCCGACGCCCAGTTCGGCAACGCCCGGTCCGTCCGGGAGATCCGCAGCGCCGCGAACCAGCAGGGCCGCGAGCGGACGATGTCCGAGACCTACGGCGCGAGCGGCTGGGACCTGACCTTCGCCGACCAGAAGCGCATCGGCGACTGGGAATACGCCCTGGGCGTGAACTTCCTCAATCAGCACCTGTCCTACGCCACGATCAAGGGCGCCCGCAAGCGCGACCATCCGCTGTCGTTCTCGGACCACGAGCCCTGGTGGCCGTACTACAACACGCTGGCCGACTACTTCGGCCGGCTTTCGGTCGTCATGAGCCTGGGCCAGCAGGCGAACAAGGTCCTCGTCATCGAGCCGACCACGACCGCCTGGATGCTCTATTCGCCCACATCGGAGTCCGAAGACTTCCGGACCGTCGGCCGGGATTTCCAGGCCTTCGTCCACCTCCTCGAGGCCGAAAAGATCGGTTACGACATCGTGAGCGAACGGACCCTGCGGGAGTTCGGGTCGACGAGCCACGCCCGCCTCAACGTCGGGGCCCGCTCGTACAGCCTGGTCATTTTGCCGCCGGGCCTGCGGAACCTCGAGGATTCGACCGCGGACCTCATCCGCGACTATCTCATCCGCGACGGCAAGATCGTCTCCTGGGTCGCGCCGCCGGACTACATCAACGGCCTCGTCACCGAGGACCTCCGCCTCCTCCAGGAGTCCTTCGGCGACCGCTGGATGAATTCCGGGCCGGGCAGCGGCTTTGACAAGGTCCGGATGTTCAGCCCGCCCGACGTCGCCTTCGAGGTCACGTCGGGGAACTCGCGCCTTTTCCATCAGCGGCGCGAGTTCGACGGCTTCCGGCTGGTCTTCCTGGCCAACGCCGACGCCGCGGAGACGGCCGCCGGCACGATGACCATCGCCGGCGGCTCGGCCGAAGAGTGGAACGCGTTCACAGGCAAGGTCAAGCCCTATCCGTTCGCCCGCAGGGGCGGGACGCTCGACCTTGCCTTCTCCCTGCCGCCGGGAGGGAGCCTCCTCGTTTGCGTCAGGGACGAGCGGGCCAAACCCGTCGAGGCCCCGCCGGCCCCCGCCTGGCAGGAGATCGCGCCCGAGACGGGGCTCGCCGTCGAGCCTCTCGGCCCGAACGTCCTGACCCTCGATTACTGCGATCTCGTCCTCAAGGGCAAGACCGAGAAGGATCTCTATTTCTACGACGCCCAGAAAAGGACCTATCAGGCCTATGGCCTCGAGCGGAACCCCTGGGACAGCGCCGTCCAGTATAAGACGAATATCGTCGACCTCGACAAGTTCCCGGCCGATTCGGGCTTCGAGGCCGTCTTCTCCTTCCGAACGGTCAAGAGCGACGCCGACGATTTCGATGACGTCAAGGCCGTCGTCGAGCGGCCGGAGCGCTTCAAGGTCTTCGTCAACGGCCGGGAGGTCGCGCCGGCGCCGGGCGAATGGTGGCTCGACCGGGCCTTCGCCGTTTTCCCCATCGGCGCGCATATCGTCTCGGGCCGGAACACCCTGACCGTGAAGGCCCGGCCTTTCACGATCTATTCCGAGCTCGAACCGGTCTACCTCCTGGGCGATTTCAGGCTGGCCGCCGTTGACCGGGGCTTCGAGATCCGTCCCCCCGCGGACCTCGGCTCCGGCTCCTGGAAGGCCCAAGGCTGGCCGTTCTATGGCGCGGGCGTCCGTTACCGCCGGACGCTCGTCGTGCCGGACCCTGCCGGAGGACCGTACCGGCTTCGTTTGGGCCCCTGGCTCGGCGCGACAGCCGAGGTCTTTGTCAGCGGCACGCGGGTCGGCAGCGCGGCGTTCGCTCCCTGCGAGGTCGACCTTACGGGCGCCCTCTCTCCCGGCGCGAACGAGGTCTCGGTCGTCGTTTACGGCACCCTCCGCAACACGCTGGGACCTTTCCACAACGATCCGCCCCTCGGCCGGGCCTGGCCCGGCTCGTTCCAGCAGGGTGCGAAAGGGGGGCATCCTCCCGGCGCGGAATACAGCTCCGTCGACTACGGGCTCTTCCAGGACTTCAAGATCGAGAAACAGGTGCCCCGATGAACCACGCGATCGGATTCGACAACGCCCATTATCTCGCCGAACAGAAAAAGGCCATCCTCGACCGGATGGGCCGCTTCAGCAGCAAGCTCTACCTCGAGTTCGGCGGCAAGCTTTTCTTCGACTACCACGCCGCCCGGGTCCTGCCCGGCTACGACCCCAACGTCAAGATGAAGCTCCTGCAGGAGCTGCGGAGCCGGGCCGATTTCCTGCTTTGCATCTACGCCGGCGACATCGAACGCAAGAAGATGCGGGCCGACTTCGGCCACACGTACGACGTCGACGCCATGAAGCTCATCGACGATCTGCGGGAGTGGGGCATCCAGATCCGGGCCGTGGTCATCACCCGGTTCGATAACCAGCCGGCCGCCCGTATCTTCAAGAACAAGCTCGAGAGGCAGGGCATCCGCGTCTATACCCACCGCTTCACCAAGGGCTATCCGACCGACGTCGACGTCATCGTCAGCGACGAAGGCTACGGGGCCAACGACTACATCGAGACCGAGCAACCGCTCGTCATCGTGACCGGGCCCGGCCCGGGCAGCGGAAAGCTGGCCACCTGCCTGTCGCAGATCTACCACGAGTACCGCCGCGGCCTCGCCTCGGGCTACGCCAAGTTCGAGACCTTCCCCATCTGGAACCTGCCCCTCAAGCACCCGGTCAACGTCGCCTACGAGGCGG
>CAYOYQ010000156.1:0-6652 GCA_964408215.1 uncultured Eubacteriales bacterium | reverse complement strand
TGTTCTCCTGGGGCGCGGGAGCCTGGGGCGCCTGGAGCTGCTGCTCTTGGACCGGGGGCGTGACCTCCTGGGCCACGACGCCGGCCGCTAGCGCGATGACAGCCAATAGAATGACGGGAATCCTTCTCATGATCCTTCTCCTATCCGATCTTCCTTTATGCAAAAACTATGCCAAGAACCTCCCCTGATGACAGGGCGGGAAGGGGGGCGGACCTGTCCTGAATAGATGACGCTTTCCAGGGGGAGAGGACACCCCCAACCGTAGGGGGTCAGGCCTCGGGAAGTTCCCACTTCCGGCGGAAGGTCCGGAGCGGTTCCTCGAGCTCGACCCGGAGCGAGGGGGAGGGGGAGAGGGAGGGGGACCCTGCTCGCCCGTCGCCCCCGGCCAGTGCCTTGAGCGCCTCTGCGACCCCCGCGCGCATCGCCGGGAGGTCGTACCCGCCCTCGAGGACCAGGGCCAGACGGCCGGCCGCTGTCTTTTCGGCCAGGGCCGCGAGCGAGGCCGCGAGCCGCCCGAACCCGGCGGCCGAGACCTCCATGCCGCCGAGAGGATCGCCGGCGGCGATGTCGAAGCCCGCGCTCGACAGGATGAAATCGGGCCGGAACTCTTCCGCGACGGGGACCAGGACGCGCTCGAAGATGTAGAGAAAGTCGGCGTCGCCTTTTCCGGAAAGGAGCGGGACGTTGAGGTTGTAGCCGTAGCCCTCGCCGTGGCCGAAGAAGCGCGCCGCCCCGGTGCCGGGGTAGAGGGGGGACTGATGCGTCGAGAAATAGAGGACGTCGCGGCGCTCGTAGAAGGCCTGCTCGGTGCCGTTGCCGTGGTGCAGGTCCCAGTCGACGATGAGGACGCGCTCCGCGCCGCGCCGGCGGATGAGGTGCTCGGCGGCGACGGCCGCGTTGTTGAAGAAGCAGAAGCCCATGGCCCGCGACGCTTCCGCGTGGTGCCCGGGCGGCCGGACCAGCGCAAAGGCGTTGCGGACCGTGCCGTCCATGACCCGGTCGACCGCTTCGAGGAGCCCGCCCGCGGCCAGGAGGGCGGTCGGCCACGTCATCGGGCCGGCCACGGTGTCCACGTCCATGGGCACGGTCTGGCCCGCCGTCGAGCGGATGAGATCGATGTAGCCGCGCTCATGGACCCAGCCCAGCTCCTCCTCCGTCGCCGGCCGGGGCGGGATGAAGCGGACGGGGACGGGCGGGTCCTTCTCGAGCATCTCGAGCAGGACCCCGATCCGGGCCGGCGACTCGACATGGTACGAGCCCATGTCATGGTCCATGTACCGCCGGTCGATCACCACGCCCGTGGGCATGCCCTAGCTCCTTGAGCCCGGCCGCGGAGGGGTCTCGAGGATCATCTCCGCTCGCTGCGGTGAAACTTCACGCCGTCACGGTCCGGAGCCAGTTCTTAGGTCTCCGTCCCGATGCCGGCTATTTCACCGCTTTATGCTCTCTCCGATGACACCCCTCAACCCCTTCTTCCGCGGCCTCCCGCGCGTCCGTCTCATTCCTCAATAACCTAATGCTTCGGGAAGAACTTCTCCAATTCCTCCGGCTTGGGCTTCGGGGTCAGCAGGCTGACGACGACGAGCGCGGCGAGCGAGGCGAAGAGGGCCGGATAGATCAGCGGGATGCCCCAGGGATCGCCGTCGGGGGCCGGGACGCCGGGGACCTTGGACAGGATGAAGAACGCCAGGCAGACGACGGTCCCGGCCACGATCGAGGCCAGGCCGCCGGCCTTGGTGACGCGCTTCCAGGCCAGGGCCGCGATCAGGGCCGGGGTGATGGCGACGCCGTAGATCGTGTAGGCGAAGAAGCTCATTTCCAGGACCGACTTGAGCTGCGTCGCCAGCAGGTAGGCCACGACGCCGATGGCGACGACGAAAACCTTCTGCAGCGCCACGAGGTTCTTGGGATTGGCGTCCTTCTTCATGAACCGCTGGTAGATGTCGCGCATGATCGTCGTCGACGGCGAGAGGAGATAGTTCATGCCCGTCGAGATGACGACGGCGCAGGCCGCCCCGAGCAGCAGCACGCCGACGGGGAACGGGACGAGCTGCTTCGCCGCCATCAGCACGACCTTGCCGCCGGCCTTGGGGACGCTCAGATCGATCTGGCCCTGGAGCTTGCTGAAGGCGAAGACGGCGATGACGACGACGACCGTCTCGACGAAGACCGTCCCGACCGTCCACCAGGCCACGGCCTTCTTGGCGTCTTTAGCGGACTTGGCGCTGTAGAACTTTTGGTACATGCTCTGGACGCCCAATAGCAGGAACATCGTCGACAGGAAATACCCGATGGCTTTGAGCCACGGGTGGACGCCGAATTGGCTGTTGACCACTGAGAAGTAGCCCGCGGGCAAGGCCGCCTGGGCGGTGGGCAGGCCGCCCGCCGCGACGATGACGAATGGCACCGCGAGCAGGCACGCCAGGACGATGATGATGCCGTTCGGCAGGTCCGTATAGGCGATGGCCACCATGCCGCCGAGGGCCGTGAACAGGATGACGAACCCGGCCGCGATCAGCGTCCCCGTCGCCTCGGAGATCTTGCCGTCGGTGATGACGTTGAGGATGAACCCGCCGGCCACGAACTGGTAAGACACGATCGAGACGAAGGACAGGATCAGGGCGATCGCCCCGAACAGCCGCGCCGCGGGCCCGTAGCGGACCTCGAGCACGTCCCCGACCGTGTACTGGCCGAAGGTATGGATCTTGGCCGCGAGGAAGTAGATCAGGATGATCCCGACCCAGGCGCCGGCCGCGAGCCACAGGGCCGAGAAGCCCGCCTTGGACGCGAACTCGGCGCCGCTGATGAACGTCCCCGAGCCGATCCAGGTGCAGATCAGGGTGAAGACCATGACCTGCCACTTGAGACTCCGCCCGGCGACCATGAACTGCTCCTGGCTCTTGATCCGGCGCGACCGGATGAAGTTGAGGACCGTCAGAGCGAGGAGATACGCGAGGATGATGATGAGATAGGTCGACATGCCGCCCTCCTTGGCGCCGGGCGCGCCGGCGCCTGGACTCTTATCCGATCTCGGGCGGCACTTCGCCGCCCTTTCTCTCGAGCTTCACCGAAAGGAGCTTGGTCATGTTGGGCTCGGCCATGGTCGTTCCGTAGATGTAGTCGGCCACTTCCATGGTCTTGTAGTTGTGGGTGATCAGGATGAACTGGGTCTGGTGCTTGATCGCCTTGAGCAGGTCGAGGAAGCGGGCCAAGTTGATGTCGTCGAGGGCCGCGTCGACCTCGTCGAGGAAGCAGAAGGGCGACGGCCGGTAGCGGAACATGGCGAAGAGGAAGGCCAGCGAGGTCAGCGATTTCTCGCCGCCCGAGAGCAGCGAGAGGTTCTGGACGCGCTTGCCCGGCGGCTGGGCGACGATCTCGACGCCGCTCTCGAGCGGGTTCTCCGGCTCGAGGAGCTTGATCTCGGCGTTGCCGCCCTTGAAGAGCGTGGTGAAGAGGTCGAGGAAGTTCTTGTTGACCTCCTCCAGGGCCTTGAGGAACTGGGCCTTGCTCTCCTCGTCGATCCTGCGGATGGCCTCCTCGGTCGAGGTGATCGACTCGCGGAGGTCCTGGCGCTGCTCGGTCAGGAAGTCGAAGCGCTTCTTCTGCTCGACGTACTCTTCCTCGGCCATGAGGTTGACCGCCTTGAAGCGGTTGACCGTCTCGCGGGCCTCGTCGAGCTCCTTCTCGACGTCCTCGTCGGTCATCTCCGCGAGGGGCCGCCATTTCTTCGTCGTCCGGCGCGGCTTGGCCGCCGGCGCCACGGCCCCCTCGGCCGCTGCCGGTTCCCCCTCGCCCTCGGCCTCTTCCTCGCCGATCTCCTCCGCCTCCACGGCCTCCTCGGCGGGCGCCGCGGCGGCGGCCGGGGCGGCCTCGGCGGCCTCCCGCATCTCGGCCTTGAGCTCGGTCAGGGTCTTCTTGAGCTCCTGCCAGCACATCTCGTCGAGGTTGACCAGGTCGCGGTCGACCTCGGCCTTGCGGATCTCGTGCCTGACGCGCTCGTTCTTGGCCGCTTCTTCTTCCTCGCGCGTTCTCCGGACGGCGGCTTCGGAGGCCTCGAGGGCCGCGCGGCCGCGCTCGAGGGCCGCCTCGGTCTCTTCGAGCCGCGTCTCGGCCTGGAGGCGCTCCGCGTCGAGCGTCTTGGCGCTCTCGTGGAGGGTCTGGATCTCTTCGCGCAGGCGGGCCTGGGCCTCCGCGCTTTCCCGGGCATCTGTTTCGAGGGCCTCGATCTTTGTCTCGGCCGCGGCCTTGCGCTTCTCCGTGGCCCGGATCTGGTCGCCGAGGCCGTTCATCTTCTCCTGGACGAGGTCGAGCCCCGCCTTCCTCTCGAAGAAACGCCGCTCGAGCTCTTCGGCCGCGGCGACGAGCCCGGCGTGGGCGCGCTCCTGCTCCTCGATCTTCTCCTTGAGCGAGCGGGACTCGGTCTCGATGCGGGCCAACCCTTCGCCCGTCCCCTGCAGGGCTTCGGTGAATTTGCCCTTCTCGCCGCGAAGGAGGTCGAGCTCCTTGCCCAGGACCGCCTGGGTCGTCCGGATCCTGTCGCCGTCGCCGCGGGCGTAGCGGAGCTCGCGCTCGCGGTCCTGGATGATGCGCTCGGTCCGCTCGAGCTCCTCGCGGACGCCGCCGAGCTCGGCTTCGAGGGCCTCGATGGCTCTCGTCCTCTCGTCGATCCCGGCCATGACCGGGACGCTGTCGGCTTCGAGGGAGGCGGCCTCGGACTCGAGCCTGCGCATTTCGGAGGCCAGGGCGACCGCGCCCTCGGCCCTCTGCCCCAGCCGGAGCAGGCCCGACGACAGGAGAAGATCGCCCGAAGGCGTCAGGAAGTTCAGCTCGGAATGCTCGATCCACGCCCGTACGGCCTCGGCGGCGTCCTTGACGATGACCGCGTCCTCGAGGCCGGCCAGCCGGTCCCGCAACCGGTCATCGGGCTCGATCAGGCTCTTGAGCTGCCCGACGACCCCGGGCCGGCTGAGCACCTCGGCCGGGATCGCCGGCCGCGCGGCGGCGGGGACGAGGAGATAGGTGCCGCGAAGGCCCGCGGGCAGTCCGCTCAGGAACTCCTCGGCCGGCACGACCCGCGACCGGGCCCCGTCCCTCCAGAACGCGTCGAAGAGCAGGGCGTTGGCGGGATCGGTCCGGATGAGGTCGGCCAGGATGCCCAATCCGCCGGGGACGTCGTCGGCCGGAGCGTCGCCGCGCTCCTTTTCGTCGATCTTGCGCAGGGCCTGGAGGTGGTAGGCGGCCTCGTCGCGCCGGGCTTTCAAGGCATCGAGCCCCTGCCGCGCCGATTCGACCGCGACCCGCTCGGTCGCCAGGGCCGTCTTGATGTCCTCGGCCCGGCTGACGAGGGATTCCCGGAGGCCGCGCTGCTCGGTGATGTCGGATTCGAGGGCGGCCGCCCGGTCCGCGTTCTCGGCCAGGAACCCGCCCTGCTCGGCGAGCTGGGCGGAGAGTTTTTCCTCCTGGCGCAGGAGGAGCTCGAGCTCCTTGTCGGCCCGGACGCTCTCGTTCTTCGTCTCGGTCAAGGCCTGGAGGGCCTGGAGGTAGAAGCCGCGCAGGCGTTCGACCTCCTGCTCGGCGTTGTGGCGCGCGTCTTTCGCGGCCGCGAGCTCGGCCCCGGAGCCGTCGACCTCGGAGCGGCTGGCCACGAGCGACCCCTCGAAGCCAGCCAGGCGTCCCTTGAGGTCCTCGATCTCCCGCGTCAAATAGAGGACGTCCGCGAGCAGCTCGTCGCGGTCGGCCTCGGCCCGCTTCTTCTGCTGTTCGTAGAACTCGAGCCGTTTCGTCTCCCGGTCGATGTCGCTCTCGACGCGGGTGGCGTTCGACTTGAGGCCGAAGAGCTTCTCCTGGGCGTCCTTGAGGGCCTTCTCGAGGTCCCAGTGCTCCTTGCGCCGGGCCGCGGCCTCGCGCTCCTCGTTCTTCAGGCGGGCCGTGGCCTCCTGCTCGCCGCCGAGGCTGGCGTCGTACTGGGCGGCCGCCTCGTGCTGGGCCTTCTCGAGGACGACGAGCTTCCTCTGGTAATGGTGGGAGGTCAGCTCGCGGATGCGCTCGCGCAGGCGCCGGTAGCGGTTGGCGGCCTGGGCTTGGCGCTGGAGGGAGTTCTTGGCCTTCTCGACCTCGATGATGATGTCCTCGAGGCGGACGAGGTTCTGCTCCGTGCTCTCGAGCTTCGATTGGGCCTGCCGCTTCTTGTCCTTGTAGTAGGCCGTGCCGGCGGCCTCCTCGATGAACAGCCGCTTCTCGGTCGGCTTGGAGGTGACGAAGTTGCCGATCGCGCCCTGCTCGATGACGAAATACTCGGAGGCGCCGATGGCGTGCTTCCAGAGCTCGTCCTGGATGTCCTTGAGCCGGACGGTCTTGCCGTTCATCCGGTATTCGCTCTCGCCGGAGCGGAAGGCGCGGTGGGAGATGGTCAGCTCTTCGTCGCCGCCGGTCAGGCTCAGGATGGCGTCGGCCATGCTGAGAGCGGGGCGCTTGGCGTTGCCGGAGAAGATGACCTCCTCGGTCCGGTCGCCGCGGACGGTCTTCTGGCGGTGGCCGCCGAGGGTCCACAGGATGGCGTCGACGAGGTTCGATTTGCCCGTGCCGTTGGGCCCGACGATGGCCGTGATGCCGGGGTGGAAGACGATCTTGGTCCGCTCGGCGAAGGACTTGA
>CAYOYQ010000155.1:0-6703 GCA_964408215.1 uncultured Eubacteriales bacterium | reverse complement strand
CCCGATTCTGCAGGTCCGCTCCGAAGACTCCGCTCCCCGCCGGCAGCGAACGGAGTGGATCCCCGAGACCCTTCCGCGGCCGGGAAAGGGGATAACGGGAACTTTTTTCGCTTGCGTTCCGTCCTTCCATGAGAATACGATATCGCTTCGCATGAGCATCGAGGTCAAGGACATCCACTTCAGCTACGGCCGGATCGTGGCCCTCGACGGCGTGACCATGAGCCTGGCCGAAGGGGCGGTGGGCCTGCTCGGCCCGAACGGGGCCGGCAAGAGCACGCTGCTCCGGATCCTGCTCGGTTTCCTCACGCCGCAGTCCGGCGAGGGCCGGGTCCTCGACTACGACATCCGCCGAAGCCGGGCCATGATCCGCCGCTCGGTCGGCTACATGCCCGAGAGCGATTGCTTCATCGCCGGCATGGACGCCGTGACCTTCACGGCCTATTTCGGCGAGCTCTCGGGAATGCCCCGTCAGGAGGCCATGAAGCGGGCCCACGAGGTCCTCTTCTACGTCGGCCTCGACGAGGCCCGCTACCGCCTGCTCGACACCTATGCGGCGGGCATGAAGCAGCGCCTCAAGCTGGCCCAGGCCCTGGTCCACGATCCCAAGATCCTGTTCCTCGACGAGCCGACCTCGAACCTCGACCCGAGCGGCCGGGCGGAGGTGCTCGAGCTCATCCGCGACGTCGCGACGAACAAAGGCATCCAGGTCATCCTGTCCTCGCACATCCTCGACGACATCGAGTCGATCTGCGCCTCGGTCGTCATCCTCAACAAGGGCAAGGTCGCCGCCGAAGGCCGGATCGAGGACCTCCGGGCCATCCGCTACAGCCTCTACGAGGTCCGGATCAAGGGCGACGCGGTGGCTTTTCGCCGGGAGCTCGAAGCCCGCGGCTGCCGGGTCGACGAGACCGAGGACCGCCTCATCAAGGTCTATATGCCCGAGGGCGCCGAACGGATGGACCTCTTCCGGGCCGCCGTCCGAACGGGAGCCCAGCTGCGCTCGTTCGTCAAGAGCCGGACGTCCCTCGAGGACCTCTTCGCCGGCGCGGTGGGGGTGGACTGATGGCCGTCGTCAGGGAGAAGGGCTACAGCCACTGGGACGGGCGTCTCGTCGAGCGCCGCTTCCCCTGGCTGCCGATCACCCGGACGGGCATCCGCCTGGCCTTCCGGAAAAGAGGCTTCAAATTCGCGTTCGCCGGGGCCTTCGTCCCGTCCTTCTTCGCCCTCGGCGGACTTTATGTCTCCGAGCGTCTGGAGGATTTCAAGGCCCTGATCCAGAGCAACAAGTCCCTGCTCAAGATCGATCCGAACTACTTCAAGGTCCTCTTGACGAACGGCTTCTTCCTCTTCCTGCTCATCCTCGTCCTGGCCTTCGGCACGGCCGGGCTCGTCTCCGACGACCTCAAGCACAGTTCCCTCCAGCTCTATTTCGCCCGGCCTCTCGGCAAGAAGGACTACGTCGCCGGCAAGATGGCCGTCGTCGCCTTCTTCGTCCTCCTGGCGACCGCGGTGCCCGGGCTCCTCCTCGTCGTCTTTAAGCTCATCTTCGCCGGCAGCTTCGCCTTCCTCGGGTCCTATCCCTGGCTGCCGGTCTCCATCCTGGCCTATTCCGCCCTGCTGACCGTCTTTTTCGGTTGCTACATCATGCTCCTCTCGGCCTCGAGCCGCAACACCCGATATGCCATCGTCCTCATCTTCGGCGCGTACTACTTCTCCGAGGTCCTCGCGGCCATGCTCAAGGGCATCTTCCGGACGCCCTACATGTCCCTGTTCTCCATCCCGGCCAACATCGGGCAAGCCGGCGCGGCCTTGTTCGGGCAGAAGCTCCCTCTGCCTCTGCCGGCCTTCTGGTCCTTCGCCGTCCTGGCCGCGATCTGCCTCCTGGCCGCGGCCGTGCTCGACCGCAAGATCCGCAGCGTCGAGGTGATCAAGTGACGGCCGTCATCTCCGCGACGCACCTGTCCAAGTACTACGGCCATGTCCTCGGCCTCGACGACGTCAGCCTCGAGATCGAAGCCGGCATCACCGGCCTGCTGGGGCCGAACGGGGCGGGCAAATCGACGTTCATGAAGCTCGCGACCGGCCAGATGAAGCCCAATCTCGGCGCGGTCGCCATCCGCGGCCGCCGGGTCTGGAACGCCCCGGAGATCTTCCGGACCGTGGGGTTCTGTTCCGAGCCGGACGCGTTCTACGAGGACATGACCGGCTTCGAGTTCCTCGCCGGGCTCCTGCGCTTCTACGGCTTCTCCCGCAAGGAGATCGGCGAGCGGGCCGCCCGAGCCCTGGACATCGTCGAGCTCACCAAGGACAAGGACCGGCTCATCCGAGGCTATAGCCGGGGTATGCGCCAGCGGGTCAAGTTCGCCCAGGCCATCGCCCACGACCCCGAGATCCTCATCCTCGACGAGCCCCTGAGCGGCCTCGACCCTCTCGGCAAGCGCAAGCTCATCAAGCTCATCCGCGGCTTCAAGGACGAGGGCCGGACGGTCCTCGTCTCGAGCCACGTCCTGCCCGAGATCGAGGCCCTGACCTCGCGGGTGGCGCTGATCCACCAGGGGAAGGTCCTGGCCGAGGGAGACGTCCCCTACATCCGCGAGCTCATCGAGGCCCATCCGCACCAGATCTCGGTCCGCTCGAGCGACCCCCGGGCGCTTGCCGCCCGCTTCGTCGGCGACCCGTCGATCCTCAGGATGACCTTCGGCGGGGACGGCCGCACGCTCGTCGTCGAGACCCGCAAGCGCGACGTCTTCTTCGGCCGCCTCGCCCCGGCCGTGCTGGAGGCCGGGATCGAGGTCGAGGAGATCTCGTCTCCCGACGACAACCTCGAGGCCGTTTTCAAATACCTGGTGGGGAAGTGACATGAGGACCGGGGCCGCCGTTCGCGAGATCTTCGGGTTCTTCTTCGGCCTGGGGCGGCGCACCGGCCGGGCCCGGACCTTCACCCTGATCGGCCTCGTTCCCGTGGCCCTCGCCGTAGCGGCCCGGGCCTTCTATCACGGCCGGACTGGGGACATGGTCGCCGTCTCGACAGAGATCCTGATGGTCATCTTCCTGCAGTTCTATATCGTCCTGGTGACGCTCTTCTACGGCACGTCGGTCACGGCCGAAGAGACAGAGAACCGGACGCTGGCCTATCTCCTGACCCGGCCGGTGCCGAAGACGGCCATCATCCTGGGGAAGTTCTCGGCCGCCGCGGCCCTGACGTCGGCCATGGTGGCCCTCGGCCTCGGCGTCTCCTACTTCATCCTCAACGCCGGCCAAATGGGGGACCTGGCCGTTTACGCGACCTTCCTGCGCTACCTCGGCGTTCTCGTCCTGGGCATCCTGGCTTATACGGCCTTCTTCACGTTCCTCGGAACGATCCTCAAGCGGGCCATCATCCTGGGCCTCGTTTTCGGCTTCGGCTGGGAGACGGCCATCCAGTATTTCCCCGGCTCGACGCAGCGCTTTTCCATTGTCCACTACTTGAAATCGCTGCTGCCTTACCAGCCCGGGAGAGGCGGCGGAAGAGGGGTGGCCCTGCTTCTTTTCCGGCTGGAACCTACGTCGCCGTTGCTGGCCGTCATCGCCTTGGTCGCGATCACGGCCGTGTTCCTGGCCCTGGCCTGCGTCATCTTCAGGGCCAAAGAATATCTGGCCGAGGACTGAGCGGCCTCAGTCCTTATCCGGCTCGCCGCCCTTCTTCATCTTCATGAGATCGCCGGCCTTCGACTGGGCCACCTTGCCCAGCTTGTCGAGGGTCTCCTGGGGCAGCTTGATCGCCAGGCGGGTGTAGTCGGCGCCCGAGGTGATCTCGATGCCGTTGAGGGCCTCGCCCACGACCGGCTCCTGACCGGCGAACATCGCCCCCATGGCCTTGAAGCCGTTCAGGGTCGAGGCCAAGTTGGCGTTCTGCTCCTTGGACCCGCCGTGGGTCTGGATATCGGCGACGAGATCGTTCAGCCGGTAGTCAAAGGTCAGGCTGATGGCCTTGACGCCCTCGAGGACCTTGAGCTGCGGGCTCGAGGCGACGCCCTTCTGGAGCAGGGCCTGAGGAACGAGGATGGCGCCCCAGGCGATGTTCGTCTTGTCGACCTTCTTCAGTACCGCCGCGAGCTCGGCGTTCTTGGCCGCCGATTCCGCCTTCTTCATCTGGACATCGATGATGCCCTTGACCCCTTTCTCGCTGCCGAGGATGATGTGGTTCGCGTCGAGGAACGCGGCCCGGGTCATCTGTTTGTCGCCGCTGCCGTCGAGGTTGGAATAGACGGTCACGCCGTTGTAGAGCTCTTCCCTGGCCTCGGGGGATTTCTCTTTGATGAGGGATTGGAGCTTGGCTTTGTCATAGGTCATGTTGACGATGACGCCGCCGTCCTGGAGGTTCATCCCGCCGCCGCTGAGCCCGACGCCGACGTAGGAGATGTCTTTCATCAGGTCGATGCCGCTGATCTTGGCGAACTCATCCAACTTTTCCTTGGCCTTGGGGTCCTGGAGCGCCTTGGCCACGGCCTCCGTCCCCATGGCCCGGTGAAAGTCGAAGGCCATGACCCCCGTCGTGCTCTTGGGCATGAGCTTGATCAAGGCCTCGCCGGCCGCGGCGCCGGACTTCGGGCCGGTCGAAGCGCACGACGTGAACAGGACCGCCAGAAGGAACGTCAAGGCGAGGGTAATCGCTTTTTTCATGGTTCAGACCTCCTCAAAGGGCTTCCCTGTGCTATACGAATTCCCGACCTCCCAGGTTCCCTCCGACTATATCACCTCCGGCCGGGCCCGGGCAACGCGGATTTCGCCCTCTCGCCGGGTTCTGAGGTATAATCCCCGGCGATCGGGCCCCGAAAGATCGGCCCGCCGAGAGAAAGGAGAGACGGATATGCGTTGTTTCCTCGTCGGTCTTCTTGTCGTGGCGAGCGCTCTGGCCTCGCTCGCGCCGGCCGCGTCCGGCGCCGACATCCCGGCCGTCCTGAGCCTCAAAGAGCAGGCCCGCGTCTACGACGGCTGGCTCCGGGAGCGCCTGACGACGTTCTTGCCCGAGCTGATGAGGCGGGAGCGGATCGACATGTGGCTCGTCATCTGCGAGGAGTACAACGAGGACCCGGTCTATCTCTCGCTCGTGCCTTTTGCCAGCCTCTCGGCCCGGCGCCTGACCATGCTGGTCATGTTCGACCGGGGAGGGGACAAGGGGATCGAGCGGTTCTCCGTCAACCGCTACGGCGTCGGCGACCTCTTCCCGACGGTCTGGAAGGCCGACGAGGAGGACCAGTGGCAGGCCCTGGCCCGGGCGGTCAAGGAACGGGACCCGAAGAGGATCGGCATTGACGAGTCCGACGTCTTCGCCTTCGGCGACGGCCTGAGCGCGTCCAAGAAGGCCCGGCTCGTCCAGGCCCTCGGGCCGGACATCGCGAAGCGGCTGGTTTCGGCCGAGCGGCTGGCGGTGGGCTGGCTCGAACGGCGGCTTCCGGCCGAGATCGAGGTGTATCATCACATCTGCGCCATCGCCCACGCCGTCATCGCCGAGGCCTTCTCCAATACGGTCATCACGCCGGGCGTGACGACGACGGAGGACGTCGAGTGGTGGATCTGGGAAAAGCTCCGCGCGCTCGGCCAGACGACGTGGTTCGACCCCGGGGTCGAGATCCAGCGGCCCGCCTCGAGCCCCTACAAGGACAGCCCCGTCATCCACAAGGGCGACCTCCTGCACTGCGATATCGGCATCAACTACCTTCGCCTCAATACGGACACGCAGCAGCACGCGTATGTCCTCCTTCCCGGCGAGACCGACGCGCCGGCGGGCCTCCGCGCGGCCCTGGCCCAGGGCAACCGGGTTCAGGACATCCTCCTCGACGAGATGAAGGAGGGCCTCACCGGCAACCGGATCCTGGCCGCCGCCCTCAGGCGGGCCAGGGACGAAGGCCTCAGGCCGAGCATCTACACCCATCCCCTCGGCGTCCATGGCCACGCGGCCGGCCCAACGATCGGGCTCTGGGACCGCCAGGGCGGCGTCCCCGGGGCGGGGGACTACCCGCTCTATCCCGACGCCGTCTTTTCGATCGAGCTCAACGTCCGGGCGGCGGTCCCCGAGTGGAACAACCAGGACGTCCAGATCGCTTTGGAGCAGGACGCCGCTTTTGTCAAGTCCGGAGTGTCTTTCCTGGACAAGCGCCAGACCGAGCTCTACTTGATAAAATAACGGCGGGAGGAGAAATGGCTCGCGACGAGGGGCCGGTCGAACGGACGGCCTTCCAGAAGATCATCGGCGGGCGGCGGAGCATCCGCCGTTTCCTGCCGACGCCGGTCGAGCCGGAAAAGCTCCGGGCCTGCCTCGAAGCGGCCCGGATCGCGCCCTCGGCCCATAACGTCCAGCCCTGGCGGTTCATCGTCGTCGACGACCCGGCCCTCAAGGAGCGCCTGGCCGCGGCCGCGTTCTCGGGCTTCTATTCCGGATCCAAATTCGCCGCCCAGGCCCCGGTCATCCTGGTCCTCCTGGCCAAACCCGGCCGGGCGGCGGTCCGCCTCGGCGCGCGCATCCAGGGCGTGCCCTTCTATCTCATCGACATGGGCATCGCCGGCGAGCACATCGCCCTTCAGGCCCAGGAGCTGGGCCTGGCGACCTGCTGGATGGGCTGGTTCAGCTACCGCCGGGCCCGCAAGGCCCTGGGCATCCCCCGGGAATTCAAGCTCGTGGCCATGATGCCGCTGGGCTATGCCGCGTCGCGGCCGCGGCGCG
>CAYOYQ010000154.1:0-6712 GCA_964408215.1 uncultured Eubacteriales bacterium | reverse complement strand
CCCCTTGGCCACGCCTGCGGCACCTGCCCCGGCTCCCTCCGCCCGGACGGTGACCTTCCCCCGGCCCTCGTTCCACCACGACGGCGGCATGTTGAGAGGCTTCGAAAGATAAAAGTTGGTATTGAGGGGCCGCGAGTAGTTCTCGGCCCTGAGCCCGACCTGCATCCCCGCGTTGACCGATCCGAGCCACAACGCGTCCTGGTTCTTCTTCTGGTCCCAGGCCCATTCGAACGTCTCGGGACGGAGCCCGCCCTTGAAGCCGAGTCCCATCATGTACCGGGCGTTGGTCTCGCGGTAGGGGACCTCGAGGCGGATGTCCGAGACGGCCGTGTCCCTCTCGGCGGTGACCGCGACCTTGTAATCGACGAAGCCGTCGAACTCCATGCGGGCGGCGACTTTCATGACCAGGCCGCCGGCCCGGTTCTCCGTCTCCCAGACGACCGCGCCGGGACCTTTCGCGGCCGGACGCGGACGGGGGCCGCCCGCGGCCGGGGCCCAGCGGAGCTCTTGCCCCGCGGCGTCGGTCGCGACCAGCCTCATCGGCGCGGCCGTCAGCGGGAACGGCTTGGGCTGAAGGCGGGTCATCTCCGGCGCGAACGAGCTCGTGATGACCGCCGGGAAGCCGTCCGCCCCGACCGTGAGCGACCGGCCGAGGCATGCGACCTTCCGGCCCTCGACCGCGAGAGGCGCATAAGGCGGCACGATCCCGTCGTCCTGGGCCAGCGTAGAGTCGAGCCAGTGCAGGCGGGTCATGCGGTAAGGGTCGGCGTCGCCGCGGTCTTCGAGGACCTTGTCGGTCACGCAAAGCTCGACGGCCACGGCCGTCGCCGGAAGCCCCTTGGGCTTGACCGTGGCCGTGCCGCCGAAGACGCCGGGCTTCGCGTCCCGCGGGACCTGGACGCCGCACCACATGGCCTGGACCCGGCCTTTATCAACAGCCACGTCCTTCACGAACGCCGCTCCTTCCCAGCCGACGCCGCCCGTGTTGAAGCAGGTCAGGGCCGAGGCCGGAATGCGCGTGAGGGCGGCCGGCGCGCCGTCCTCGATCCGGTCCAAGGCCTGGACGAGGTCCGAGAATTCGAGCTTGAGACTCGAGAGGGGCTCGCGGGCCGCCCAGACGCCGATCTGAAAAGTGAAGTACTCGCCGCGGGCGGCCTCGCCTTTCACTGCCCCGGCCGGTCCGTCGACCGCCCAGTGATAGGGGAGGTCGCCGGTCATGCGGATGGAGAGTGACCGGTCCTCGGGGAAGACAAGATAGGCCGCATCCGGGTGCCGGGCGAGGAGGCCTTTCGTTTCGGCGGCCGTGGCGATCCTCTCCATCGGCGTGAAGGCGCTGAACTCGTCCGCGGACTGGAATTCGACGACACGGGCCCGCGGGAACGCCTCGGACGGAAGGGAAGCGAGCTTCCCGGGGTCGAGACCGGCCGCCTTGACCCAGGCCGGGTCGGCCGTCACCGCGGGCGGGTCGTACTTGACGTTCGGGTAGTTCTTCCGGCCCTCGGATGCGTAGGGCATATAGTAGACGTAATAGTCGCCGGGGACCGTCTTCGGCTCGAAGAGGATGTCGCCGAACTCGCGCTCGACGGCGAGAGGGATCACGTTGGCGACGGCGCCGCCGGTCGCGGCGTCGATGACGATGAGATCCTTCTTGTCCGGCTCGGCGTCACGGCGGCGCCACGGGATGACGACGCGGACGACCGACGGCGTGACCCGGGCCGGCACGACGCCGGCCTTCTTCGGCGGCCTCTTGGCCACGCCCGGCGGAGCCGGGAGCGCCTCGACCCGGACGACGACGCGATGGTTCCCCAGCCCCGATTCCGGATCCCATTTTCCGACGCCGTATTTCACGTCATCCTCTTGGCCGGAGGCCGTCGGGCGGCCGAGAGAGGCCGACGATAAAAGGCAGAGGCTGAGGACGATCAAAGCGAACGCGCGGCTCAATGCGGAGAGGGCTCGGTTGCTCATCATGTGACTCCTAAATCGGGGACACGATACCAATTTCCCATTTATGAAGTAGGTGAATAGGTATTGTGTCCCCCATTTAAACGGGCGAGGAGGGGCTTGTCAAGCCGTCAAGAAAAAGGGGGACACAATACCTATTCCCCAAATCTATAAGCGCTGCAAACGGCTGAAAAATCGGTAATTGGCATTGTATCCCCGATTTATTATAAAAAACACTTGACAAACATACTACTATGTATTACATTGTATCTGGTTATAACATGGAAAACAAGATCACCCAGTTGAGAAAGGGCATCCTGGAGCTGGCCATTCTCGGCGCGCTCTCCAGGGGCCGCCATTATGGGTACTCCCTCGTCCGAACGATCTCCGGGACCGGCGCGATCGACCTCACGGAAGGAACGATCTATCCCATCCTCGGCCGGTTGGCCAAGGAAGGGCTCGTCCAGTCCGAGTGGGTCGAATCGAGCCAGGGCCCACCCCGGAAATATTACACGTTGACCCTCAAAGGGGAAGAGGCTTTCCGGACGCTCAGCGAGGAGTTCCGCAAGCTGGCCGCGATCGTGGCGAACGCCGAGAACGCCCCCGGGCTCGACGCCGGGGACGAGGACCTCCGTGTGCTTTCCGTGACCAAGGAGAACAACAATGGCTAACGGTTTCAGCGGGCCGGTGGCCCAGATCGTCGACAACTATCTCGAACGGCTCAGGAAGGGGCTCAAGGGCATCCCGGACAAGGACCGGGACGAGCTCATCAAGGAGATCAACTCCCACATCTACGAGTCCTTCCGCAGCGATCCCGCGCCGGACGAGGTGGCCCGGATCCTCAAGGTCCTGGACAAGCTCGGCGAGCCGGCCGAGGTCATCTCGGCCCGCATGCCCGAGGCCATGGTCACACTGGGGAAGAAGAGGAAGCTGCCGTTCCTCATCCTGGCCGGCCTGCTCATCGCTTTCTTCGGCGTGCCGCTCGGCGCGAGCGGGATCGGGCTCGTCGCGGGCCTCGTCATCACCATCCTGGGGTTCATCCTGGCCTTTTACGTCCTGGCCTTCAGCATGATCCTGACGGGGTGGCTGAGCGCCGTCATCTTGATCATCCGCCTCATCGTGCCGAACTTCCTCGATCCCTGGATGGACATCTATCCGCTCGTCGCCGACCCGACCCTCAACCTGGTCATCTACATCGTCGGGGCGCTCGTCATCTCCGCGATCGGTTTCGGGATGCTCTGGCTGGGCTCGCGGATGATGCGCGGCGTCCGGTTCGTCTTCCGGCTCCTCTTCGCCAAGATCAAGAATTGGCGCAAGAAGGCCCCAACGCCTGGGGCTGTTTAAGAAGGGGGAATAAGGGGACAGAAAAAAGATGCTCCGGACGATTGGCGCCTCCTTGTTCTTGGGCGCAGGAGCGCTTCTGGCCGGGGTCGGATTCGTGGAGGCGTCGTTCAGGGGGTGATTTTGTAATGCTTCGGAATAGCTGTTAAGGAGGCATAAGGCGTTAATTGAAATCTTTTTATAGATATATCCTTCATACCGCGTTTCTAGGGATATTTATATTCTTAGTCTATTTTTCGGCTTCCCTTAGTGGAATTCATGAGAGATATCAGCACGAAGTCACCGTGACGTTGAAGCTCGTCCAGGTTTATGTGCTGGATAAGCACGGAAATACCGTTGGCGATTTATCTAAATCCGACTTCGAGCTTAATGATAACGGTCAGACCAAACCCATTACAGATTTCGAAAAGCATGAGCTTTCTTATGATCGACTTCCACAGCCGGAGGAGACTTCGGTTCCGTCTCCGTCCTTAAGAAATACGCATCGGAAGTTCTTTCTCTTTTTCGATTTTGCCTTCAACCGTAGATCCGGTATCTCAAAATCCAAGACTGCGGCCTTGGATTTCCTCGATACGCAAGTCCGCCCCGAAGATGAGGTCGGGGTTCTCTCTTTTATGGCCAGAAAGGGGCTAACGCTTCATGAGTATCTGACATCCGACCATGGACGAATCCGTCGGGTTGTCGAGGGCCTGGGCCCCGAGAAATTCCTGGGCAGAGCCTGGGGTCTTGAAAGTGAATGGATTAAGGACCACCTGAAAGTGGATGAAGCTCTTGGCAATAAAACGACGGAGAAGATCATCATTGCCGAACAAAGGGCTTTGAAGGCAGAGGCTATCGGGTTCACGTTCCAGATTTCTGAAATGGCGAAGGCCCTCCGAGGGATTCCGGGCATAAAAAACATCATCCTCTTCTCTTCCGGAATCCCGAACTATGCGCTATATGGGGGGACGACGATTCTTGCTGAAGAGAAGCACCCTTGGGGGGACGCCCAACTGCGTGACCGTTACAGCGTAATGTGCCAGGAACTTGCAGGGTCCAACTGCGCAGTTTATGCCATTAATGTCTCCGGCTCAGGAGCTGCTGCGTCTTCCGATGAAAAAGACCTGAAGGGGGATGGAGCTCTGAGACAACTCGCGAGGGAGTCAGGCGGCAAATATTTCGACAACATTTACACCTATAAAGACATCAATAGGACTATTCAAAAGGTAACCGGTACGTACTACGTCCTCGGATACTACATCGATGAAAGGCAGGACGGACGTTTTCATAATGTCAGGGTCGAGGTTAAAAGGAAAGGGTGCTCCGTCCTAGGTCAGAAAGGGTATTTCGATCCAAAACCTTTCTCCGAATATTCAGCTAGCGAGAAGCTCCTCCATATCATCGATCTCGCCTTGGCCGAGAATCCCCTGCTTCAGGTCCCGGCGGATGTCCCGCTTATGGCCCTGCCAATCTTGGACGGAGGAAGCCCGGCCATAGTCGCCGTGCTTACCGTACCTCGCAATGTCGCATCGTGCGTCTTGGCGAATAGGGCCGAAGCCCTTTTGCTTCTTTTTGACCATAAAGGCGAGACGCAGTCAATCATTCCCCTAAAAGTCGATGATTACTCTTCGAACGAAGGCCTTTGCCAGATACAATTCGCCCTCCGAGCGCGCCCAGGCCGCGCCGCCTGCCGAATCGCCCTTTGTAATATGGAAAACGGAGCGGGAGCAAGAGGATATCAGGTTCTCGAGATACCAAACCCCGGCCTGGCGGACCTTTGGATCGATCCGCCCCTCTTCCTTGCCCCCCGGAGGACTGAGGTCACGTACGCACCCGGCGGCACCACGCTCGACGGCCTCTACGGCTATGATCCCAAGGCATGGTTCCCGCTGGTTGGGGACCTTCCGTCTGGGACGAAAACGCTGCTCGCAGCCCTACGGATCGCCTCGAGCCAGCTGGACCCAGAGATCGAAATCAGTGCCGTGGTCAACGAGATGGCCGGGGTCGGCTCATGGCCGGTTTCTGTCGCCGTCCGTACCGAGACCGGAAGCGGTCCCGCTAGGAAAATGCTCGTCGAGATGACATCTGAACAATTCAAGCCGGGCTCGTATATACTCACTGTAATCGCTAAGGAGCGGGGCCGTCAGGCTGAAGCCCGAACGGCCGCGACGATCACGATCAAGTGATCGAGCGCCGGACGTTCCTCGTCGGAATACCCAACGAGTGGAATCGCCGGTGACTGTAACGGCGGGACCACATCCATTCCCATTCCGAACAATACCATAAATCAGCTAAGTCCGAATATCTTGAGCCGAAGACTATTCTCATTTCACGGCCTTAAAACTTCGCAAAATCGGGCGAGCCTGCCGAGGTCATGTCGTCCCGCCTGCCCGAGGCCATGGTCACGCTGCGCAGGAAGAAGCTGCCCCACATGATCCTGGACGGGGCGCTCATCGCCTTACTCGGCGCCGACAGCCCCGATCCTCCTATTTTTTGGGCGCCTCGGCCTCGATCTCGACGAACAGGCTCTTGGCCTCGCGCTTGCTCTTCCAGATGCCCCAGACCGTCGCCGCCAGCAGCACGGCGACGATCGCCGCGAGCCCCGGCGTCATCTTGTTGTACTTGACGATGATCGGTGCCGCGATCAGGCTGACCAGGTTGGTCACCTTGATCATCGGGTTGAGGGCCGGTCCGGCCGTGTCCTTGAGCGGATCGCCGACCGTGTCGCCGACAACGCCGGCCTTGTGGCGGTCGGAGCCCTTGCCCGTGCAAGCGGCGATGTCCTTCGGCTCGTCCTCGATGCACTTCTTGGCGTTGTCCCAGGCGCCGCCCGCGTTGGCCATGAACACGGCCAGGAGCTGGCCGCTCAGGATGATGCCCGCGAGGAAGCCGCCCAGGGCCTCGACCTGGAGGACCAGGCCGACGATGAGCGGCAGGAAGACCGAGATGAGCGCCAGCGGCACGAGCTCCTTCTGGGCGGCGTTGGTGGAGATGCCGACGACCCGGGCGTAGTCCGGCTTGACCTTGCCCTCCATGAGCCCCGGGATCTTGAACTGCCGCCGGACCTCCTCGACGATCAGGCCCGCCGCCCGGGTGACGGCCCGGAGCGAGAGCGACGAGAAGAGCCAGGGGAACGCGCCGCCGAGCAGCAGGCCGATGAAGACCTTCGTCTCGGACACCCGGATCGCGGTCATGACGTTCTGGATGCCGAGCTGGAGCTGGACCCGCCCGACGTCGGTGATGTACGAGGCGAAGAGGCTGACCGCGGCGATGACGGCCGAGGCGATGGCGATCCCCTTGGTGATGGCCTTGGTCGTGTTGCCCACGGCGTCGAGGTCGGCCAGGATCTGCCGGGCCTTCTTGTAGTCGTCCGGCGGCATGTAGTCGGGCTGGCCGGGCTGGAGGTCGCGGCCGTCGGGGTCCTTGTTGTAGCCCATCTCGCCGATGCCGT
>CAYOYQ010000153.1:0-6768 GCA_964408215.1 uncultured Eubacteriales bacterium | reverse complement strand
CGGCCGCGGACGTCCTTGATGTGCCGGCTGCGGACTTTGCGCAACTTGTCCATGAAGAACTCGCCCCGGGCCGCGGCCGTCTCGATGAGCTTCTCCTCGCGGATGACCCGGAGGCTTTCCCGGGCCACGGCACAGGCGAGGGGGTTGCCGCCGAAGGTCGAGCCGTGCTCGCCCGGCTTGAAGACCCCGAGGATCTCCCGGTCGGCCAGGACCGCGGAGACGGGATAGCAGCCGCCGCCGAGCGACTTGCCGATGACGACCATGTCGGGCCGGACGCTTTCGTGCTCACAGGCCAGGAGCTTGCCCGTGCGGCCGAGCCCGGTCTGGATCTCGTCGGCGATGAAGAGGACGTTCGCCCTCCGGCAGATCTCCGCGGCCCTCTTGAGGAAGCCTTCGGGCGGGATGAGGATGCCGGCCTCGGCCTGGATGGGCTCGACCAGGAAGGCGGCCGTGTTGGGCGTGATGGCCTTCTCGAGGGCCTCGGCGTCGCCGAAGGGGATGATCGGGAAGCCGGGCGTGAACGGGCCGAAATCCTGCCGGTAGGCCGGCTCGGTCGAGAAGCTGATGACAGTGACGGTGCGGCCGTGGAAGTTGTTGGAGCAGGCGATGATCTCGGCCTTGTCCTGGGGCACGCCCTTCTTCTGGTAGGCCCACTTGCGGGCCGCCTTGAGGGCGGTCTCGACGGCCTCGGCCCCGGAGTTCATCGGCAGGACCATCGAATAGCCGGTCATGTCGGCGAGCTCCTTGGCCAGCATCGGCCACTGGTCGTTGCGGAAGGCCCGCGAGGTCAGGGTCAGCTTGCGGGCCTGGTCGATGAGGGCCTTGACGATCCGCGGATGGCGGTGGCCCTGGTTGACGGCCGAATACGCGCTCAGGAAATCGAGGTACTTGCGGCCCTCGACGTCATACATCCAGATGCCTTGGGCCTTGCTGACGACGACGTCGAGCGGGTGGTAGTTGTGGGCCCCGTAGAGGTCCTCGATCTGGATGAGGTCTTTGCTGTCCATGTTAGCGCTCCTTTGGGCCGACGTTAGGATGGCGGAGAGGGCGGGATTCGAACCCGCGGTGCACCTTGCGGCACACACACGCTTTCCAAGCGTGCTCCTTAAGCCACTCGGACACCTCTCCGTTCCTCGGAACCGGTGAGAATTCCGATAGCCCTCAACTTATCAGAAATCCGGGGGACGGTCAACGCGGCTAGAACGCCGGACGGTAGATGTTGATGATGTCTTTGAGGAGCGCGGCGGCGGCGCCGCGGGGATTGGAGCGGCCGCCGGTCACGGTCACGGACCCCATCGAATCGGTGAGGAAGGTGATGCCTTTCTCCGTGCCGTTGACGTGCAGGAGAGGGTGCGTGGCTTCGACGAGCGAAGGCCGGACGTCGAGGCTCCACCGGCCGCCCTGCCGCCCCGGGGCCGCGGTGGCCAGGAGCTTGACGGCCCGCCCCTCGCGCCGCGCCGACTGGACGAAATCGACGGAGATGCCGGCGATGCCGCGGACGTGCACGTCCTTGAGGACATATTCGGTGCCCAGGCAGGCGTTGGTGATGAGCAGGATCTTCGCCGCCGTGTCCCAGCCGCTGACGTCGGAAGCCGGGTCGGGCTCGGCGATGCCTTTGTCCTGGGCTTCCTTGAGGGCCTCGTTGTAATCCAAGCCTTCGCCCATCCGGGTCAGGATGTAGTTCGACGTGCCGTTGAGAACGCCCTGGATGCCTTCGATCCGGGCCCCCGCGAGGGAGCCGAGGCCGACGTCGAGCGTGGGCAGGGCCGCGGCGGTGGCCCCGCTGAACTTGAGACAGACGCCGTTCTCGGCGGCCTGGACCCGGAGCATCGGCAGGCCGACGACCAGAGCGCCCTTGCTGGCCGCGACGGCGTTCCAGCCGCCGTGGAAAGCCGATGAGATGTAGGACAGCCCGGGCTCCCCCGTCTCCAGGTTGGAGATGGTGCACTCGACGAGGCATCCGCCCGGGCCGAGCTCGGTGATGACCTCGGCCGCCCGGAGCCCCTCGCGCCAGCTCGGGTTGCCCTTCGTCCAGGGCTCGCCGGCCCGGGACACGTGCCGGACCTCGAGCGGCTCGCCGGTAAAGAACGAGCCTTCGGCCCGCGACACGGCCATGATCTCGGGGCAAAGGCCGTAACGGCGCTCGAGGTCCTCGACCTTCTCCCGGAGCAGGGAGAAGAAGGCGCGGCCGACGTGGCCGAAACCGGTGACGACGAGCGGGATCTTTTTCATGGGCGGGATCGTACTGGCGGAGAGGGCGGGATTCGAACCCGCGATCCCGATCGCTCAGGATAACGGTTTTCGAGACCGTCGCCTTCAACCACTCGGCCACCTCTCCGCATTATCGGGGACGCGCTAAAGGCCAAGATTATAGCCGAAATCAGCCCGACTTTCTACGGGCCCGGAAAAAGGCCCGCAGGAGGGCGGCCGCGTCCTCGGCCAGGACCCCGCCGAGGACGTCCGGGCGATGGTTGAGACGGGCGAACGGGAAGGTCATGACCGAGCGGACGGCGCCCGCTTTCGGATCGGCAACGCCGTAGACGAGCCGCCGGACGCGGGCCTGGATGATCGCGCCGAGGCACATGGCGCAGGGCTCGACGGTGACGTAGAGGTCGCAGTCCGGAAGGCGGTAGTTCCGGGAGGTCCGGGCCGCCCGCCGCAGGGCGACGATCTCGGCATGGGCCGTCGGGTCCGACGAGCGGACGGGCCGGTTCGCCCCCCGCGCGATGACCCGGCCCGCGCGGACGACGACTGCGCCGACCGGGACCTCGCCGGCCCGGGCCGCCCGTTCCGCCGAGCGCAACGCCTGCGTCATGAAGTCCGCGTCGTCCATCGCAGCGTGATTCTACTTGGAAACGGCCCGGCGGGCAATTATAATCGGTCCATGGACAGGTTCGAATGCATCGCCTGCGGACCGCTCGCCTGGCGCGACCCCTACTCCCCTTTCTGCCCGGGCTGCGGGGAGCCGATCTTCCTCGTCCCTCCCTGCCCGGGCCGTTCCCGCGGCTTCCATGAGGACCGGCCCCTCGCGCTCGAGAGGTTCTCGGACTTCCTGCCCCTTGAGACGATCGATCCGCGCCTGAGCCTCGGCGAAGGGTCGACGCCCCTCGTCCGCCTGGAGCGCGTCGGCGCCTCGCTCGCCGGCGGCGGCGACGTCTTCGCCAAGAACGAGGCCCAGAACCCGACCGGCAGCTTCAAGGACCGGGGCACGGCCGTCGCCGTGCAGAAGGCCGTCGCCCTCGGCGCGAAAAGGATCGGCACCGTTTCGACCGGGAACATGGCCGCCTCGACGGCCGCCTACGGGGCCCGGGCCGGCCTGCGGACCTTCGTCCTGCTCAAGGAAGGGACATCGCTCGCCAGCCTGCGCGTGGCCGGGATCCACGGTCCGGAGCTCGTCGCCATCCAGGGCGATTACGGCCGCCTGTTCGAAAGAAGCTGCGAGATCGGCAGGCGCCTGGACATCCTCTTCATGAACTCGATCGATCCCTACCGCCTGGAGGGGTACAAAGTCACGGCCTTCGAGATCTTCCTCCAGCTCGGCCGACGCGTTCCCCGCGCCGTGTTCGTTCCCCTGAGCTCGGGCGGCCACCTCCTCGGCCTCATGCGCGGTTTTTCGGACCTCGAGAGCGCCGGCCTGGCCTCGTCCTATCCGACGATCGTCGGGGTCCAGGCCAGCGGCTGCGCCCCGCTCGCCGCGGCGTTCGAGCGCGGCCTCGAGCGCTACGAGCGTCCGCCGGAGGTGCGCACGATCGCCCACGCCATCGCCAACCCGACCCCGCCGGCCGGGAACGCCGTCCTGCGCTTGGTCCGCGACCGGAAAGGGCTCATCGTCGCCGTCTCGGACGAGGAGATGCTCAAAGCCCAAAGAGAGCTGGCCGCGGCGGAAGGCCTGTTCTGCCAGCCCGAGTCGGCGACGACGCTGGCGGCCCTGAAGAAGCTCCGCGCTTCCGGCTGGTCGGCGAAAGGCGACGGCGCCGACATCCTGGTCCTGACGGGAAGCGGGCTCAAGACGCCGGCGGCGCTCGAGACCGCCCCTCTGGCCATCCAACGCCTCGCCCTCGACGAGCTCGAAGCGGGTTTGGCCCGGCTGCTCTGAGCTAGGGCTTGCCCATGTAGGCCTGGAACAGCGGGTCCCTGTTCGGGAAGAGGGCCGGCGTGCCGCCCGTATGGATGAAAACGACCTTGTCCGTCGGCTTGAAGAAGCCGGTCTTGATGAGATCGATGAGGCCCGTCATGGCCTTGGCGGTATAGACCGGGTCGAGGACGATGCCCTCGGTCTGGAAGACGAGCCGGATCGTCATGGCCGTGGCCCTGTCCACCCTCCCGTAGCCCTCGCCGATGTACTCATCGAAGACGACGACATCGCCGGCGAGGATGCCGAGGCCCAGGCCCAGGGCCTCATCGGCCGCCCGGGCGATCTCGAGAACGTCCTCGGAGAACGGCCCCTTCGGGTCCGAGACGCTCATCCCCAGGACCCGGCAGGCCGGGGCCAGGGACCGGGCGCCGACGACCAATCCGGCCTGGGTCCCGCCCGAGCCGGTGGCGTGGACGACGTAATCCGGCTCGACGCCGCCGGACCTCATCTGGTCCAGCAGCTCGGCGAAGGCGGCGGCGTAGCTCAAGGCCCCGAGGGGAGCGTTCATGTCGCCGCGGACGAGCGATCCGCCGACGGGGACGAGGTAGGGCCGATGCCCCTGGCCCCGGGCCTCCTTCCCGGCCGCCTCGAGGACGTCCATGGCTTGGGCCGACTTGATGATCTTGCCCTTCTCGGCCTCCATGAGCCGGATGTCCGCGTCGAGGATGATGTCGAGGAGGACGTTGCCGTCGGCCGCGGCCGTCCGGTCGGCCGGCTTGAACAGGACCAGGACCGGCTTGATGCCGAAGGTCTTGGCCGCGGCGGCCGTCTGCATACACCAGTTGGACTGGAGGCTGCCCCAGGTGATGACGACGTCGGCCTTCTTCTCGATCATGTCCCGGATGATGAACTCGAGCTTGCGCGACTTGTTGCCGCCGAAGGCGAGGCCGGTCAGGTCGTCGCGCTTGATGTAGATCTCGGGGCCCCGCAGCCGGGCCGAGAGCTTCTCGAGCTTCCGCAGTGGCGTCGGCCGGTGGATGATGTCGACACGGGGGAACCGGTCGACGGAATCTAAGAACGCCTGGATCCTGGGTTCCATGATCGCGCCTCCCGGGCTTAGGTTAACAGAAACAGGATCCAAAAAGAAAGGCTCTTCTCCCGGTTCCGGGAAGTCCCTCTTTCTGGCTGTGCTCGGGAATTGCTTCTTGCTCCCCGGACCCCCTGGGAACCAGTCCCGACGGTTCCCCCGCTCGGCGGGTCCCCCTCCGCTACGGGGATCTTCGAAGCAATACCTCTCGCCGCCACGAGAGGAAGTCCCGGAAATGGGAGATGAGCAAAAAGAAAGGGCCTCCCTCCCGCCGTCGGGAGGAAGGCCCTTGGAAAAATGCCGTTCAGTATCGCGGGTCCTTGAGGACTGTGGCTGTCGTCACGTAGGTCTTGCCGTCGACCGCGAGGACGACCTTGTATTCTCCGGGCTGGACCGGGAACGAAGTGAAGTTCGGATCGCCCACGCCGCCCCCGTAGCCCGCCTCGCGGGCCCGGCGGGCGCCGGCCTCGGCCGCCTTCTTCTCGTCGGGCGTCCGCTCGCGCCGGCCGGTCATGTTCCAGGTCACGGTGTTGAGCCCGATCTCGGACGGGCCGGCGAACTCGTTGAGGAGCAGCGTCCCGGCGTAGATCCGGACCTTGACCGCGTCCTTGGGCTTGGCCTTGAGCGTGTAGGAGACGGCAACGCCCGGGGCCTCGCTCGAGCCGGCGAAGTTCGAGCTCGAGGACTTGCGGAGGTCCCGACCGATCCAGCGGACCTTGGCCTCCGGGGCGAACAGGTGGACGTCCTCGGCCAGCACGGCCGGGGTGAGCTCCTCGAGCGGCTTGATGTCGGCGATATAGGCGCCGCGGCCGTGCGTCGCCACGATGAGGTCGGCCTCCCGCGGCTGGATCCTGAGGTCGTGGACCGGCTGGGTCGGCAGGCCTTTCATCTTCGTCCAGGCCTGGCCCCCATCGATCGAAGCGTAGACGCCGAAGTCGGTGCCGGCGAAGAGCAGGGCCGGATTCTTCGGGTCCTCACGGACGACGTTCACCGGCCCTTCGGCGAGACCCGCCGCGAGCGAGGTCCAGGTGGCCCCGTAATCGGTCGTCTTATATAGGAAGGGGCGGAAATCGTCATTGCGGAAGCCGGTATAGCTGACGTAGGCCGTAGCCGCGTCGGACGGCGAGGCGGCGACCCGGCTGACCCAGAAGCCGGGGCCGCCGGGGATCTCGAGCTTGGCCCAGGCCTTGCCGTTGTCCTTGGTCACCCAGACGTTGCCGTCGTCCGTGCCGGCCCAGAGCAGGCCCGGCAGCAGCGGCGACTCGTCGAACGTCGTGATCGTGCAGTACTGGATGTTGCCGTCGCCGCCCTTGCCGCCGACCACGAGCTTCGTCGGATCGTTGGTCGAAAGGTCGGGGCTGATCTCGGTCCAGGTCTCGCCGCGGTTGGCCGACATGACGACGATATTGCCGCAGTGGTAGACGATGTCGCTGTTGTGGGCCGAGACGAGGATCGGGGCGCACCAGTTCCAGCGCGTCTCGGGTTTCTGGCGCTGATAGGCGATGCTCTTGGACTCGCCGGTGACGAGGTTCAAGCGGGCCAGGGGCCCGAACTGGGACTCGGTATAGACCGTGTCGTTCGTCGAACGGTCGAAGACGTTGTACAT
>CAYOYQ010000152.1:0-6812 GCA_964408215.1 uncultured Eubacteriales bacterium | reverse complement strand
GTCCGCTGCTCGTCCCGGCTCAGGAAATTGGCCACGTCCTCGCGGCCGCCGTGCGAGACCATCTCGAAATAGCCCGGGTTCATGGTCACGTTCTTCGACCAGCCTTCGGGCAGAGCGCGCAGGCGGCCGAGCGGCAGCATATCGGGGTCCGGCCAGCGCCCCGGTCCGGCGAAAGGCGCCCAATCGTGGAGGCGCCGGAAGGCCGGCAGGACCTGGTCCCAATAATCCCAGAGGTCGCCGAGCAGCCGCCACATGTTGGCGTCGGCCGCGAGGGCCTCGCCTCGCTCGAGCGGCATCGGGCCGTAGGACAGGCTCAGTACGATGGGCCGCCCCGTCTTGTCGATGGCCCGCCGGATCATGGCGATCTCCTCGCCCCGGTAGCAGAGGTCGTCGGCCTTGACGAAGTCGACCCCCCACCCCGCGAGCTGGCGGAAGAGCGAGTCGTACCATTCCTGCGCGCCCGGCTTCCCGACGTCGATGCCCCACTGGTCCTCGTTCCAGTCGCAATGGTCGGCCTTGTCGGCGATGTCGGCGGCCCGGAACGCCGTGCCCTCGATCGGCGTGTTGCGCTCGACGGCGAGCCTCGGGATGCCGCGGACGATGTGGACGCCGAACTTGAGCCCCTTCCGGTGGACGTGATCGGCCAGCGGCTTGAAGCCGCGCCCGCCGGCCGCGCTCGGGAAGCGCTCGACGGCCGGAACGAACCGGCCGAACGCGTCGATCTCCGACTGCGACTTCACCGGGTAATCGGGCCCGAGGCGCTGCGGCTCCGACCATTCGATGTCGACCACGACATAGCGCCAGCCGAGAGGGGCCAGGCGCGCGGCCATGAAGTCGGCGTTGGCCTTGACCTCGTCCTCGGTCACGGCCTGGCCGAACGAGTCCCAGCTGTTCCAGCCCATGGGCGGCGTCAGGGCCCAGGCGTGGAAGGGCTTTGCGACGGCCGCGGGCCCGCCGCTTGCCCCGCTCGCCGGCCGCGTATTCCCCGAAAGACGGCGAATGAGATCCGCCTCGGCCGCGAGATAGGGCGCGCCGTCCGGCCGCATGACGTCATGGAACCAGACCGCCGGCTCGGGGCTGCCTTCCTTCGACCCCCAGGGGAAGATCGTCTGCGTTCTGCCCTTGACGAGGCCCCAGTTCATGGCCCCGATCTCGCGCGACTTGAAGAGCGGCAGGATGTCCTCGAAGCGGCTGCCGGCCGTGCGGGCCATGTACTCGGTGCAGATGAGCGGCCGCCCGAAAACCTCGAGCGCCGCGATCCGCTTCTCCGCGTCGGCCTTGGCCTGGTAGGAGTGGAAGGTGACGATGTCCGAGCGCTCGGCCTGGAGCTTGTTGAGCTCGGCCAGCTCCTTCGACGTGTCCCAGATGCCGGCGGTCAGGGGCTGGCGCGGGGCGGCGGCGCGGGCCCAGTCGAAGACGCTCTCGAGGAGCGGGAGCGACCGCGCGCCGTAGCCCGAGTTCCCCGGCTCGTTGTAGAGATCCCAGCCCAGGACGCGCCGGTCCTCGCGGAAAAAGCCGATGACGCCCTTCGTGTAGGCCTCGAGGACGGGCCAGCGGCCCGGGTTCTCCAGGAGCTCGGGGCCGGGGCATTGGACCCAGCCCGAGTTGTGGACCCCAGGGCGCGGCGCCGGCTGGGGCCCCGGGGCGAACTTGGGGTTCCAGCTGTCGTCGAAGAGGACGAACATCGTCCCGATGTGATGGCGGTCGGCGATCTCGAGGAACCGGTCGAGCCGCTTGAGGAACCCGCCGGGGTCCTGCTGCCAGAGCAGGTAATGGAGGAAGACCCGCACGCTGTTGAAGCCCAGGTTTTCGGCCCAGCCGAGCTCTTGGTCGATGATGAGCGGGTCGAAGGTCGCCTCCTGCCACATCTCGAGCGTGTTGACGGCGGTCCGCGGGATGTAGTTGCAGCCGAGTATCCAAGGCTCCCCCCCGGCCCAAGCTCGGGCTCGCTCGGCGGTCCAGCGTCGCGGCCCGGCGGGCGCGGTCTTCGGACCGGGAGCGGACTGACCGCCCGCCGCGGCGGGGAGGGGGAGAAGAAAGCTGAGCACGATAACGAAACAAAAGAGGCCATTAACGACAATGTTCTTTCTCATCGATCCAGTTCCTCGCTTCTGACGACCCGCTATTCCTTAACGGTCCGCTCCGCCCTATTTTACATGAGACCTTCTCTTCTTGGCTCTCCCCCCCACTATTTTTCGTTCTTCCAGGTCTCAAAGAACGGGACACGGACCGGGCGGCACATGTCCCGAGTCCTAATATCGGCGAGCGGCCGGAACGGAAACGGTGACCTTCTTGCCGACGGACATCTTGACCTCGACCCAGGAGACCGTGCGGCCAGCCTCGTCGACAGTGGCATTGTTGGCGTGCTTCTCGACGCCGTCAACCTCGAGGTCATCCCAGTGACCGTCGAAAACGGCCCGCCAGATAAAGTCCCCGGCCGAGCGGGCGTTGAGCATCGTCCTTTGACGCCCCTCATGACGCACGTCGACGACGCCGGCGAAAACAGGCAGGCCGCGAAGCTCCGCCCAAGGCGTCGACGCCGTGAGCCCGGAACGGGTCCTGACCGTGCGCGTGTCGGCCGCAGGCTCGACGCCCATGAGCCCGGTGACGATCGCCCCGACGACGGCGAACGGGACTTCCGGGTAATCGCGGCGGGCCTTGTCCGGGTCGGCGAGGGCCAGGATGCGGGCGTAGGCGGCGTCTTCGCTTCCGTAGCGATACAGGATCTCCGGCAGATAGGATTCGATCTCGATGCCTTCGGGCTCGGCCTCGACGACGCGGCGGAGCGTCGCGTCGCGCCGCGGCCCGGCCGGGATGAAGCCGAAATAGAGGGGAAAGACACCGTTCCAGATCGCGTCCTGGAAGACGAGCGCACCGCCCTGGACCCGGCCGTCGGCGTACTTGCCTTTCGCGTCGCTCCAGCAGTCGCGTTCGTAAGCGGCTCTCAGGGCGGCGGCCTGATCCAGGAAACCCATGATCTCGGCTGGCTCTCCCCTCTCATCTGCCTGTGCTTCCCCGCCTGTTCCTCGCCCATTCCGGACCCGGAGGATCCCGGCGTAGGACTCGAAGGCCCGGGCCATGGCCGCGAGGAGGTCGGATCCGTAAAGGCCCTGGTCGGAGAACGGGCCCTCGTCGTACCCGCCGAGGCCTCGATAGCCGTACTCGGGGTGGTGCTCGGGAATGCCGTCGCCGTCCTTGTCCCAGGCGTCGATGTAGTCCTTGACCGTCAGGCTGTAAAACCTCAGGAAGGCCGGGTCGTCGATGTACGCCCGGTCGCCGGTCCAAAGGTATTGCCGCCAGCAGGCGTCGAGGACGTCGAAGTTGGCCGTCAGGTTGTACCAGAAGTCCTTGTCGCTCTTGTAATCGACCGGGGCGGGCCGATCCCACTTGTCGATCTCCCAATAAGAACAGAAGTCGCGCGAAGGGCTGATCGCCCGGGCGAATTCCCCGAGCATGTTGCGGTTGAACGCGGACAGGCCCAGGACGTGGGCACCCGTGGCCTGATGGGAGACGTCGCGCATGCAGAAGGCGAAGCGCGAGGGCAGGGCGGCCTCGTACCAGTCGCCGACGGGATCTCCGTGGACGCCGGCCGGGAAAACATAGTCGAGGGCCTGGTCCTTGGCCCAGGCGAAAGCGGCGGTGAGCTTGGCGTCCGGCGTCTCGAGCGCGAGCGGGCTCTCCGGGCTCTGGGCGGGTTTGAAGCCGCTCGGCGGGCGAAGCTCGAGCGGGAACGGCTTGTCCCGGTCGCAGGTGAGAACGCCGTCTTTGATCTCGAGCCGGGCGATTTGGAGGGAGGAGCGATGTTTGCCTTCCTCCGTGTGCGCTTTGGGCCCGAACGGGTGGGTGAAGTAGAAGATGTAGGCCTCGGGGCCCTGGACGACGACCTCGCCGTGGCGGCCGATGTCGCCGTCGTCGGGTCGCTTGCCCGGCACGCCGAGGATCGTTCCCGGCTGCTCGGCCCAGGCCGCGAGGTCGGCGGATCGCAGGACCCCCATTCCCTGCCAGCGGTCGACCAGCATCCAATAAGAGCCCTGCCACCAGAAGACGGCCGCGCCCTCCTGGGCTTTGTCCGCGATGACCGGACCGGCCACGGTCCACTTGAACAGGTCCTCGCTGTCGGCGGTGTAGATGTGCGAGCCGTCGGCTTCGTCCTTGTACCACATCCGCCAGCCGCCCGATGGCTTGGCGTAGACAAAGGCGTCGATGACCCGCTCCGAGCTCAGCGGAACGATGCCCTCGCATTTCCAGTCGACGAGGTTGCGGCTGGTATAGTGGACGATGTGCCGGTCCCCGCTCCAGTCGGCCGGGACGCCCCGGACGTAGGCGACGTACATGTGGAAGGTCCGGCCGTGCTCGACGAGGCAGGGCGCCCAGAAGGTGTTCCGGCCGGGCTCGAACTCGAGACCCTTGGCGATGCCGCGATAGGTCCAGGTCAGGCCACCGTCGGCCGAGGAGGCGATGCCGATGTCGGTGCCGTGGCACCAGCGGACGCCGTCCTGGGCGTCGACGGCGTTCGCCCGACGGTTGGTGTAGAAGATCCACCAGGCCCGTTCCTTGTCGTTCCAGACGAGCGACGGGTCCGCCGCGCCATCGAAAACCGGGTCGCGGTAGAGCGGTGCCGGCGGCGTCCGCAGGCTATCGGGCTTCTTTGTAGCACGGGGCCCGCAGGCCGCGACGATAATGATCAACATTAAAAACGGGGACACAATACCTATTCCCCATTTTCGCCGCTGGGTCCTTACTGAGGGGGTCTTTGTCACGCCTGTTCGGCCCATGTCACTCCCCCGATAATGCGTTGAGAACGGATCTCTTCATGCCGGGGTCCTCGATCAGCTCAAAAGAAATGGGTGAATAGGTATTGTGTCCCCGTTTTATTTGTCAAAGATGGACCAGTTGGGGTTCTGGCGGAGGATCTCCAGCCGGAAAGCGGCGGGCCAGGCCACGAGCCACTGGCTCACGGCGAAAGGCAGGAGCCAGCGCGTGTGCAGGAATCCCTCGTCCTGGCTGCCGTAGGGCCGCTTCTTGCCCATGACCACGAGGTCGCCGTTGGAAATGCCGATCGAGGCGTTGGCCCAGGCCGCGACGGCCCGCTCGCGCCACATCGCCTTCCCCGTCAGCCGGGCCAGCTTGATCCAGTCGTTAACGATGGCGAGCGCGTACGGGTCCTGATGGTGGTGCTGGGTCGAGACGGCCGTCCCGCCGTACGTGTCGTAGCCCATCTCGCGCAGCACGGTCCCTTCCTCGTAAGGCACGCTGTAGTGCCACTGCCACGTCGCCAGGTAGTACGAGACGTCCTCGGCCTGGCGCAGAAACGCGTCCTTCCCCGTGACGTCATAGAGCTCCAGGGCCGCCTTCAGCAGCGGCGTCGCCGACTCCTTGTCGATGCAGTAGGTATCGAGCGCCCCGGCCGTCGTGAAGCCGCTCTTGACGTACTCGCCGTAGTAGAACGCGAAGGCCTTCTCCGCCCCGGCCAGGTACTCCGCCTTGTGCGTCGCCCGATACGCCGTGACCAGCGGCGGGATGAGGAAGGCGCCGATCGTCCCCTCAGGATCGACCAGCTTCCCGTCGTTTCGCCAGGCCTTGCCGAGCCGTCCGTTCGCGCTCATGGCCCTGAGCGCGAAATCGCACACGCCCAGCGCCGCGGCCCGATATTCCGGTTTTTTCAATCCGCACCGCGCCGCGAGATCATAGGCCTCGAAATACCCCTGGGCCGCGTGGCCCAGATTGCAGGCGTCCTGGACCTCGTCCTTCGGGTCCGCGAGCCCGATGAGATGATCGTAATGGGTCCGGAAGAGCCCGTTCTTCAGCCGGGCGTTCCGGAGCCACGTATCGAGGCACCGGACGCCCTTGTCGAGCGACGTCCGCTCCCTCGACAGCAGGTAGTCGTTGAGCATCGAGTTGGCCAGCGAGACGTTCTGCCCGGCCCAGCCGATCTCGTACTTCCAGCCCTGCCGCTGGATCCACCCCTGCTCCACGGGGTCCCACCGGAGCCCGATCGAGAAGCCGTTGAAGCCCTTCTCCTCGGCCCAGAGGTTGTCGCCGGCGAACTGGATGGCCATCTCCCACAGCTCTTCGGGTTCGAACCGAGGCTTGACCGCCCTCGCGTTGAGCGCCCAGGCCGCGTCGACCAGGGCATGCCAGCCGTGCCGCGCCACTGTGACCGGCGCGACGACGATCCAGGCCTTGAGCGCGATCGTCTGGCCGGCCGACATCCTCAGGTCGCCCCGGTAGGCGTCCTGGTAGGCGTCGCGCATGCTGTAGACCTGCGGCGTCTCCTCCTCAGGCCACAACAGCCGGTGGACCGTCTTGTCCTTCGCCGGCTCGAGCGCACAGGAAAAGCCCCCCAGCACCTGGCCCGGCGCGCTGAACAGCCCGACCGACCACGCTTCCGACTCGGAATATGTCGCGCCCGGGATCGACGTCCGGTGATAGGCGAACGTCCAGGGCTGGCCGTCCTTGGCGAAGCCCTTGGGCTCGCCCCCCGTCCCCCAGGCGTTGCCGTCGTACGATACGGCCGGGATGAGGTTGTATCGCGACGCGTACAGCGCCTCGACCTCCATCGTCAGGCGCACGGGCCGGACATGATCTTTGCCCTGATAGGCGAAGGTCCGCGTCCACTCGAAAACACCCGGCCGCGCTTCCTTCACGGCATCGGTCGCCGCGATCTCCTTTCCCGCGAAGGGCACGATGGAGGCGACGGCCTTCCCGCCGGCCACGAATTGGAAGGTCCCGCCCGCCGGCCGGACCTCGACGCGGACCTGGGCCACGGCGACACCGGAGACGAGGACGATCGACACGGCGACACAAAGGAG
>CAYOYQ010000151.1:0-6824 GCA_964408215.1 uncultured Eubacteriales bacterium | reverse complement strand
TCCAGGGCTTCCAAGCGCGAGTCGGATCCCCGTCAGAACGGCAGGAAGACGAACGCCAAGAGGTCCCAGAGGGTGTGGCTGACGATGTTCAGCACGGGCGAGCGGAAGGCGAAGTAGAGCCAGCCCCAGAAGACGGCGCAGACCGCGGCGGCGATGACGAGCATCATGTTGCCGCTGGCGAGATGGACCGCGGTATAGAGCATGACGGCGAGGACGAAGCCGATCCCCGGGCGCGTGGTGCCACCGGCCTTCTCCTGAAAGAACCCCCGCCAGAAGAGCTCCTCGCCGGGCCCGATGACGAGGCCGAGGAGAAGCGCGATCCGCAGCGCCGACGCTCCGGCCTTGAGGGCGTAGACCCGGCGGATCCCGGACGCGGCGAACGGGAAGACGAGCGGCGCGACGGTCCGGCCCACGGCGAAGACGGCGTAAAGCGCCCCGGCCGAGGCGAGGCCGATCGTCACCTTCATGAGCAGCCCCGAGCGGAGATCCTCGCGGAGCCTGGCCTTATAGCCTTTGTCGGCCAGGAAGGCCAGGGCGGTGACGATGACGATGTTCGCCGCGAGCCAGGTCCAGAAGTCGATCGGCCCGATCCGCCGGAAACGGAAGAGGGCGATGAAGAGGACCGCGGCCAGCGCTCCGATCCCGCCGACGAGGCGGACGTCGCGGCCCGGACGGAGCGGCGTCATCCCCAGCTCACGAAGCCCTCGAGGAGGACGGCGGCGGTGCTGAGCAGGCCGAAGACCAGATTGTGGTTCGCCGTCGCCCCGTCGAGGATGACGAAATCGAGGGGCCGGCGCGGCCGGGCCCGCCTCGCCGCCCGCCCCCAGAGCCGGAGCGCGCTCGGCAGGGCCAGCGCGACGAGGACGAACGTGAGCGGCATCGGGCGGACGGCCCCCCCCAGGGCCCGGGGCACGGCGATGAGGGCGGCGTCGATGGCGAAGGGGCCGAAGATGAGGAACCCATAGTAGGCGGAGGAGCCGCGGTCAGCGAGCAGGCCGGCCACCGTGGTCACACGCTTCGCGCCGTCGGACGAGATGTCCCGCCAGTTGTTGGCGTGAAGGATGGCGGCGACGAGCATGGCCATGGGCACCGTCCAGACGACCGGCAGCCACGAGAACGAGCCGGTCTGGACGACCCAGGCGCCGGCGGCCCCGAGCAGCCCGAAATCCAGAAAGACGGCCAGGTCGCCGAGGGCATGGGCCTTGAGCAGGGCGTAGAAGAGGCCGACCGCGAGGCCGATGCCGCCGATGATGAAGAGGGACCGCCCGGCGGCCCGGGCGATGAGCAGGCCGGAGACCGTCCCCAGGACGAACAGGACCGCCGCGCCGCGGGCGACCTGTGTGTCCGTGAGCCAGCCGCGGACGATGGCCCCGCTGACCGGCGTCACGTCCGTATCGAGGCCGTGGCGGAAATCGAAGACGTCGCTGAGCATGTTGGCCGCCGAATGGAGGACCATCATCGTGAGGAGGGCCCAGAGGCCCCGGAGGGGGGCGAAGCGCGCCCCGCCCACGACGACAGCCAGGGCCGTGCCGAAGACGACCGGCATCGTCGAGGCCGGCAAGGCCCAGGGGCGGGCGGCGACGATCCATTTCTTCAAGTTCGAGGGGGCCGCTGTTCCTGCTGTTCCGTCCATGGCCAGGATATTATAGAATAAAAACAACAAGGATGAGGAGATAGGTCATGCTTTCGCTTAAAGACAAGATCGTGTTCGTCACCGGGGCCAGCTCGGGCATCGGTCGGGCGACGGCCGAGGCCTTCGCCGGTCTCGGGGCCCGCGTCCTGATGTGCGCGCGCCGCCTGGAGAGACTCGAGAAGCTGGCCCGGACGCTCGAGGCCGAATACAAGACGGCGGCCCACGCCTTCCGCCTCGACGTCCGCGATCGTTCCGCCGTCGAAACGGCCATCGCCGCCCTCCCCGCCGAATGGCGGGCCGTCGAGGTCCTGGTCAACAACGCCGGGCTGAGCCGGGGCCTGGACAAGCTCCCGAAGGGCTTGGTCGAGGACTGGGAGGAGATGCTCGACACGAACGTCAAGGGCCTCCTCTGGGTCAGCCGGGCGGTCCTGCCGGGCATGATCGAGCGCGGGCACGGGCACGTCATCAACATCGGCTCGATCGCCGGATACGAGGTCTATCCGGGCGGCGGCGTCTATTGCGCCAGCAAGTTCGCCGCGCGGGCCCTGTCGAAGGCCCTGAGGTTCGATCTCAACGGCACCCCCATCCGGGTGAGCGAGATCGCTCCCGGCATGGTCGAGACGGAGTTCAGCCTCGTCCGCTTCCACGGCGACGCCGAGCGGGCGGGCAAGGTCTACCAGGGGCTGACCCCGCTCGGCCCCGACGATATCGCCGACGCCGTCGTCTGGTGCGCGACACGGCCCGCCCACGTCAACGTCAGCGTCGTCGAGGTGATGCCGACGGCCCAGGCCTCGACCACGATCTCCTACAGGAAGTAGGGGAGTGCTGTCCTAGCGGCGGCCGGAGGCCATCCTCGCGGCGCCGGGCAGGCGGCGCAGCCGGAGCATGGCCCAGATGCCCGCGGCGGGGCCGAGGGCCAGGAAGGCGAAGGCCCAACGCCACGTGGCCCAGCGTTCGACCGCGGGCACGAGGCGGATCGTCACCGTCGTCAGCAGGAAGCCCAGGCTCGTTTGCAGGGTCAGGACCGTGCCGATCCGGTCCGGAGGGGCGAGCTCGCTCACGCCGGCCGAGAACTGGGCCGAGTCGGCGACCACGGCGAAGCCCCAGACGAGGCAAAGGAGCGACAAGGCCCAGGGATTCGCGCCGAAAAAGAGGCCGGCAACGATCGAACACGCTCCGCTCACGGCCATGGCCGCGGCGGTGACGGCCGTGCGGCCGACACGGTCGGCGAGCTTCCCGGCGACGAGGCTGCCGGCGCCTCCGGCGGCGATGAAGGCGAAGCCGGCCGCGGCGGCCCATCGCTCGTCGGCCCCGGCCAGCTTGAACGACGCGACGAGGAACACGGGCACCCAGGTCCAGGCCGCGTAGAGCTCCCACATGTGCCCGAAGTAGCCGAGGTTGGCCAGCGCGACCGGCCGGTCGCGCCAGATCGCGCCGACGAACTTCCAGTCGAACCGGGGGGCGGCCGCGCGGTCGGGCCCCTCGCGCACGAGCGCGGCCGCGATGAGGCCGCCGAGGATGGCCAGGCCGCCGCTCCCGAGGAGGACCGCCCGCCAATCGCCGATCCTGCCGAAGGCCTTGATCAAGTGAGGGGCCGCCGAGCCGAGCGTGAGGGCGCCGACAAGAAGCCCGATGCCGAAGCCGCGGTCCTCGCGCGTCCAGGTGGCCATGATCTTCATGCCGACGGGGTAGACCCCGGCCAGGAAGAGGCCGGCGAGGAAACGGAGAGCGAGCGCGGCCGGGAAGCCGGCATCGATCGCCGGGATAAGGAAGGTCGCGGCGCCGGCGAGCAGGGCCGAGACGGCGAAGAACCAGCGGGCGGAGAGCCGGTCGGCCAGGTTGAGGACCGATGAGCCGAACGCGCCGGCGACGAAGCCGAGCTGGACGGACATCGTCAGCCAGGCCTGGCTCGCGCCCGAAAGGCCCCAGGCCGCAGTCAGGGCCGGGACAACGGCCGAGGCCGAGAACCAGACCGACATGGCGAAGAGCTCGGTCACGGCGAGCAGCGCCAGGGCGCGGTTCTTGGTCATCGCGTCGTCCGTCCGGGCTATTCTCCGCCAGACGGGCCTCGGACACAAGGGCCGAGACTCCCTTGCTTTTCGGGCCTGGGCGCGTGTAATATGCCCGCCGGGAAACGGAGGGACTTCGATGTACGGACGATTCAAGGACCACCTGGAGGCCGAGCTCCGGAAGATCCGGGACCGCGGGCTCTATAAGAAGGAGCGCGTCCTCGAGACGCCCCAGGGCGTCGAGATCCGGACCGAGTCCGGGGCCAAGGTCCTCAACTTCTGCGCCAACAACTATCTGGGCTTCTCGAACGATCCCCGGGTCATGGCCGCGGCCAACTACGCTTTCTTCCGCTGGGGCTTCGGCCTGGCCTCGGTCCGCTTCATCTGCGGCACCCAGCGGGTCCACAAAGAGCTCGAAGAGCGCCTGGCCGATTTCCTGGGGGTGGACGACGCCATCCTCTACTCCTCGGCCTTCGACGCCAACGGGGGCGTCTTCGAGCCCCTCCTCGACGAGACCTGCGCCATCGTCTCCGACGAGCTCAACCACGCCTCGATCATCGACGGCGTCCGCCTGGCGAAAGCGAAACGGTTCGTCTACCGCAACAACGACATGGCCGACCTCGAGGACCAGCTCATCGAGGCCCGCGAGGCGAAATTCAAGATCATCGTCACGGATGGCGTCTTCTCCATGGACGGCATCATCGCCCAGGTCGACAAGATCTGCGACCTGGCCGAGAGATACGACGCCCTGGTCCTCGTCGACGATTCCCACGCGACGGGCTTCATCGGCCCGACCGGGCGGGGCACGCCCGAGCATTGCGGCTGCGTCGACCGGGTCGACCTCGTCGTCACCACCTTCGGCAAGGCCCTCGGCGGGGCGAGCGGCGGCTGCGTCGCCGGACGGCGGGAGATCATCGAGTTCCTCCGCCAGCGCTCCCGGCCCTATCTCTTCTCGAATTCCCTGTCGCCGGCGATCACCGGGGCCACGGTCGAGGTCCTCAAGATCCTCGGCGAGTCCGCGGAGCTCCGCGAGAAGCTCCTGGCCAACACGCGCCTGTTCCGCCGGGGCATGGAGGAGGCCGGGTTCCGCATCGTCCCGGGCATCCACCCCATCGTGCCTGTCCTTTTCGGGCATCTCCCGGATGACGCCCGGCTCAGCCAGGACTTCGCCAACGCGCTCCTCGAGGAAGGCATTTACGTCATCGGCTTCAGCTACCCCGTCGTGCCGGTCGGGAAGGCCCGCATCCGCGTCCAGATCAGCGCCGCCCATTCGACCGAACAGATCGAGTTCGCCCTGGACAAGTTCCTCAAGGTCGGCCGGCGCCTCGGCGCGATTTGAGGACGGTGTCAGACCTACCTTTTGCCCAAAACGGGTAAAAGGTAGGTCTGACACCGTCTCGCCGGGCACTTGATTCGGCGGGGAGGAACACGTAATCTGGACTGTACCCGGGATTCGCCCGCGCGGACCTCCCCGGGCATCTTCGAAGGAGACGTCGATGAAACGCATGCTGAGAGCCCCGATCGCCCTCCTCGTCTTGGGCGTCACCGCGTTCGCCGCCGAAGTTCGCCCCCAAGCCGGCTTATCCGAAGGAATACAAAGAGGGGGTCAAACCTACTTTTTTCGAAAAAAAGTAGGTTTGACCCCCTCCTGAAAATTTAATAAGGAGGGATATCACATGAGCAGATCGATCAAGGGGACCGAGACCGAGAAGAACCTGCTGAAGGCGTTCGCCGGGGAATCGCAGGCGCGGAACCGCTACACGTATTTCGCCGGCGTGGCCCGCAAGGCGGGCTTCGAGCAGATCGCCGCGATCTTCCTGGAGACCGCCGAGAACGAGAAGGAGCACGCCAAGGTGTTCTTCAAGCACCTGGAGGGGGGCGAGCTCGAGATCACCGCCGCCTACCCGGCCGGCGTCATCGGGGACACCAAGGCCAACCTCGAAGCGGCGGCGGCCGGCGAGAAGATGGAGTGGAGCGCGATCTACGCCAGCTTCGAGAAGACGGCCCGGGCCGAGGGCTTCCCGGAGGTCGCGACGTCCTTCAAGGAGATCGCCGACGTGGAGGAGTCCCACGAGAAGCGCTACCGCAAGCTGGCCGCGAATATCGAGGCCGGCCGGGTCTTCCAGCGGCCCGCGCCCGTGAAGTGGCACTGCCGGAACTGCGGCTATGTCCACGAAGGCCCGGACGCCCCGGCCGTGTGCCCGGCCTGCCAGCACCCCCGGGCCTATTACGAGATCTTGGCCGAGAACTATTGAGGCCATGAGCTATTATTTCAACAAGACCCTGGACATCCCCTTCGGCCAGGCCGTCGAGCGGGTCAAGGCGGAGCTCAAGAAGGAGGGCTTCGGCGTCCTGACCGAGATCGACGTCAAGACGACCCTCCGCGAGAAGCTCGGCATCGATTTCCGGCCGTACCGGATCCTCGGCGCCTGCAATCCCGGCTTCGCCTACAAGGCGCTCCTGGCCGAGGACAAGATCGGCACGATGCTGCCCTGCAGCGTCATCGTCCAGGAGCTCGCCCCGGGCCGGGTCGAGGTCGCGGCCATCGATCCGCTCGCCTCCATGGCCGCGGTCAAGAACGAGGACCTCGGGGCGATCGGCCTCGAGGTCCGGGAGAAGCTCAGAAGGGCCGTCGCGGCGCTTTGACATTTCGGCGGGGATATCTATAATAAAGGTCCGTTTTTTTGCGGGCCGACATTCCCTGACGAAAGGCGCTCAAGTCTTTGATTTTCGGGGCCGGAACGGACATCATCGAGGTCCAGAGGGTCGAGGAGAAGCTCGTCCGGACCGAGAGCCTCAAGACCAAGCTTTTCACCCCGACCGAGATCGCCTACTGCGAGTCCAAGCACAGGCCGGCCCTGCACTTCGCGGCCCGGTTCGCGGCCAAAGAGGCCTTCCTCAAGGCCATGGGCACGGGCTGGTCGGGCGGCCACAAGTTCTCCGAGATCGAGGTCGTCAACAACGCCCTCGGCAAGCCCGAGCTTTTCGTCCACGGCAAGGTCAAGGAGTTCTGCGAGGCCCACGGCATCGGTGCCATGGAGGTCTCGCTGACCCATATCAAGGACGTGGCCTCGGCGGTCGTCGTCCTCGAGAAGAAACCGCAATCCCCCTGAACGGAGAACAATCGCTCATGTCGAACATCGGCTCCTACGACGAACGCGTCAAGAACTTCAGCTGGTCGA
>CAYOYQ010000150.1:0-7108 GCA_964408215.1 uncultured Eubacteriales bacterium | reverse complement strand
TTCCGAGGACACCAAGTTCTATTCGATCGCCCTGGCCTCGCTCCTGTCCTAGCCCGCAAAGGCCCTATCGCCGAGCGCGCCGTCGCGCCCGGTCTTTTTCGGAGATCTCCCGATGCGGCGAAATCGTGCGGACGGGTCAACCTTGACGTCCCCCCGCTCGTAGTATCAAGATGACAGGGGAGGCCCTTAAGAGAATCTCGATCAGCAAGGAGGCGCATCTTGAGAACTCGGCTTATCGCGTTCACGGCCCTGGCCTTGATGCTCACGTCGAGCGTCCCGGCCGGGGCGCAAACGGGCCCCAAGGCCCCGGGCAAGGCGCCCTTGCCCATGGACCAGTTGGTCGAGGCCATGACCCAACGGCTGGCCAACAGCCTTCAGGTCAAGACCGTCACCGGCGCTCCGATCAAGGCCGGCAAGGTCACCCTCGTCCCGGTCATCATGGTCGATATCGGCTTCGGGGGCGGCGGGGCGTCGATGCCCCAGAATCCCGAGCAGGGCGGCAAGGGTTTCTACATGAGCGGCGAAGCCCGGCCCCTGGGATTCATCATCATCACGAAGTCCGGGGCGCAATTCGTCAGCGTCGGCAAGGTCCCGAAGAAGTGAGGAGGAGGCCATGAACGCAAACCGGATCGTCGCCGTCGCCTGCGGCGCGCTCCTTATCGGCCCCGTCTTCCTGGCGGCCCAAGGCCCTCTCGAAAAGCCCCTGGCCGATTTCGACCGGCTCGTCGCCGGGCTCAAGGCCGGGGCCGTCGTCGGCGAACCTATGGTCATCCAAGAAACGATCGTCGTTCCCTTCGCCAAGATCAAGTTCGGCCTCGGCGGGGGCGGCGGCGGTGTCGGTTTCGGCGGAGGCATGGGGGCCAAGACCGTTCCCCTGGGCTTCCTGATCATCGAGGGCGAGAAGGTCAGGGTCGAGCTCATCCCGGAAGAGGACAAGAAGCCGTCCCTCCTCCAGGAGCTCCTGCCGGTCCTTCTGAACATGCTGCCCCAGGTCATGGGCGGCAAGATGCCCGGCCTCGCCAAGCCGCCGGCCGCCGAAGCGCCGGCGGCCGTTCCCGCGAACGCCACACTGGACGACGTCAAGAAGCTCTTCGGCGAGAAGAAATTCCAGGAGGCCCTGCAGATGGTCGAGGCTCTCCTGGCCAAGGACCCCGGCTCCGCCGATCTCCACGCCTGGAAAGGTCACATCATGGGGACCCTGGCCCAGGGCAATCCGCTGGACATGATGAAATACGGCATGGGAACGATGCAGGAATACGAGACGGCGCTCCAGCTGGATCCTAAGAACACGGACGCCCATTTCGGCCGGGGCATGGTCAGGCTCATGGCCCCCCAGGGGTTCGGCGGAGACCTCGACGGGGCCATCCAGGACTTTGAGGCCTCCCTGGCCAAGCCCACTCCGGAAGCCTACTTCTACATGGGCGAGGCTTATAAGAAGAAGGGGCTGTCCGACAAAGCCAAGGCCTCCTACGAGAAGGCCTTGGGCCTCAATCCCGGATACGCCGAGGCGAAAAAGGCGCTCGAGGGGCTGCGCTGAGCCGAACGCCCTGTGCCCTCAGGCCGGCCCGGAGACACCCGGGCTCGAAGAATTGACATCCGCTCTTTGGCCGTCTTATACTCGGCCGTGCAGGGAGGGGAAAGATAAAAAAGAGGTCCTTTCTGGCCGGCGCCTTCCTCTTGGTTTCGGCTTCGGTCCTATTCGCGAACCCGATCGATCCCTCGGCTCGACCGGTCCTCAGCGGCCTCGATTTCGCCGCTTTGGTTGCCGAAGCTCTCGTCGTGGCTGGGCTCCTGGCCTGGCGGAAGTTCCGCTTTTCCCGCGTTTTTTTCGCCTGGCTTCCCGTCACCATGGTGACCTATTGGTACATGACAGGCGGTTTGCGCCTGCTCCTTGAAACGTATGAAGGGTTCGCTCTGAGGTACTGGTTGACCATCTTGCTGCTTGAGATCATCGCCGTCCTCATCGAGGCCTGGGTCATCGCGAAGATGGCAGAGAGCCGGTTCTTCCGGGAACCGCAGACTCCGTTCCCGTACGCGTGGGCCCTCGGGGTCTCCATTGCCGGTAACGTCGTCTCGTTCGGGATCGGTCTCCTCGGTTCATAATCTTTACAACCCATCTCGTTCCGGCTGGCCCGCCGGCCGGGTCCGCATTGACACTCGGCGCGTCCTTTCATATAGTGACCTTTCCTGATCCCGCCGAGGAGGTCTCCGATGTCCCGTACCCGAAAATCCGTCCTGATCGTCGCGGCGGCGCTTATCGCGCTGGCCGCCCTGACCTTCGCCCAAGCGAAAGCGGTCAAGCCCAAAGTCCTCCAGTCGACCGATCCCGCGATGAGGCTCAAGGGCTTCGAAGAGTACAAGGCGATGAAGGACGCCTCGAAGTTCAAGGACCTCAAGTGGCAATTCCTCGGCCCGACGAACGTCAGCGGCCGGGTGACCGATGTCGCCGTCGTCACGCCCAAGGGCCGGAATTATACGATCTATGTGGCCTCGGCTTCGGGCGGCGTTTGGAAGACCGAGAACGAGGGCGTGACCTGGACGCCCATCTTCGAGAGCCAGGTTACCGCGGCCATCGGCGACATCGCCATCGCTCCCTCGGACCAGAACGTCATCTGGGTCGGGACCGGAGAGCACAACATCTTTCGCAGCTCCCAGGCCGGGGTCGGGATCTACAAGTCGGCCGACGGCGGCAAGACCTGGACGCACATGGGTCTCGCCGATAGCAACACCATCGCCCGCATCGTCATCCACCCGGCCAATCCCGACGTCGTCTATGTCGCGGCCGGCGGCCACGAATGGACGAAGAACGCCGAGCGCGGCGTCTTCAAGACGACCGACGGCGGCAAGACCTGGGCTAAGGTCCTCTACGTCAACGACGAGACGGGCGCCTACGACCTGGTCATGGACCCCCGCTCGAGCGACACGCTCTACGCGGCGATGTGGCAGAGGACCCGCCAGAAGTGGAACGACCCGCGGACCTTCCCCAACCACACCGGGAGCGGCCTGTTCAAGACGACCGACGGCGGGGCCACCTGGACGCCGATCAACGCCGGGCTCCCGCCGGTCCAATTCCGCGGCCGGGTCGGGATCGATCTCTGCCTGACCAAGCCCGACACGCTCTACGCCCTCGTCGATAATTACGAGCTGCGCGAAACCTCCCAAGAGGAGCTGGACTCGGTGCGGGGCTATTTTGATCCCGGGAAGGGCTTCATTAAGGGCGCCACGGTCTATCGCTCCGACGATGCGGGGGCCACCTGGACGCAGACGAGCGGCCTGACGCCCGCGCAGAAGACGTACATGCAACAGCACTCCGGCACCTACGGCTGGGTCTTCGGCCAGATCCGCGTCGACCCCAACGACGCCGAGACCTCCTATATCATGGGCGTGCCGTTCAGCGCCTCGACCGACGGCGGCAAGACCTACAAGGGCGTCCGCAGCCCCGGCGGCGACAATCACGCCCTGTGGATCGACCCGGCCAACTCCAGTTACATGATCAAGGGCTTCGACCAGGGCGTGGCCGTCTCTTATGACAAGGGCCTGAACTGGCGCTACTTCCAGAACGAGCTCAACCTCTGCCAGTTCTTCAACCTCAACTTCGACATGGCCACGCCCTTCAAGGTCTACGGCTCGATGCAAGACCACGGCAGCTTCCGCGGTAAGGTCGATCTCAGCCGGGGCCGTGACAGGATCCCGGCTGTAGAGTTCGAGAACGCGCCCGGCGGCGAGGGCTCGAACCACTTCGTCGACCCGACCAACGCCGATATCGTCTATTCGGCCGGCTTCTACGGGACGATCTCCCGGGCCGAGTACGACAAGCCCGGCCGCTTCCCGGGCTCTCCCTTCACCAAGACGATCCTGCCGGTCCTCTATGAGAACGAGCCGCCGCTGCGCGGCCAGTGGCTGGCGCCGTTCATCCTCTCGCCCCATAACCCGGACATCCTCTATCACGGCATGCAGTACGTCTTCCGCTCCCTCGACCGGGGCGACACCTGGGAGAGGATCTCCGGCGACCTGACCACGAACGACCCGGCGACGCGGGGCGACATCCGCTACCAGACCCTCTTCACGATCTCCGAGTCGCCGCTCAAGTACGGCCTCATCTACGCCGGGACCGACGACGGCCGCCTCTGGGTCACCAAGGACAGCGGCAAGGCCTGGGCCGAGATCACGGCCGGCCTGGCCCCGGCGAAATGGATGTCGCGGGTCGTGGCCTCGGCCTACGACCTGGGCACGGTCTACGTCACCCAGAACGGCAAGCGCGACGACGATTTCACGCCCTACGTCTGGAAGTCGACCGACTACGGCAAGACCTGGACATCGCTCGCCAAGGGCATCCCGGTCGGTCCGGTCAACGTCATCCGCGAGGACCCGGTCAACAAGGACATCCTCTATGTCGGGACCGACATGGGCGTCTATGTGACGACCGACGGGGGCCGGACCTGGATGGTCCTCGGCGGCAACCTGCCGACCGTCTACGCCCACGACCTCGTCATCCACCCCCGCGACAACATCATCGTCGTCGCGACCCACGGCCGGGGCATGTGGGCCCTGGACGCCGACAAGGTCAACAACAAGTCCGCGCGGCCGCGCTTCCGCTTCGAGGATTAAAGGAGGTCTCCCCATGTCATCCCGTCACGTCTTCTCCCGCACGGCCGCCGTCGCGGCTGCGGCCCTTCTCCTCATCGTTTCGATCGCCGCCGTCCCCGGCCACGCCGCCGGGCCCGAGGCCCGCAAAGCCAACTACGAACTGGCCTCGCGCTGGACGGCGGCCAAGGTCGGCAAGCTCGTCTTCGACGTGTCCGTCCAGCCCCATTGGCTGGAGACGGGCGAGCGTTTCTGGTACAGCTACGAGACGAGCCAGGGCCGCAAGTGGTATGTCGCCGACCCGGCGGCCAAGTCGAAGAGACCGCTCTTCGACAACGCCAAGATGGCCGCCCAGCTGACCCGCATCCTGCTCGCGCCCTACGACGCCCAGCACCTGCCCATTCGGACGATCAAGTTCATCAAGAAGGACACGGCCCTCCAGTTCGAGATCGAGGTGCCCAAGGACAACGACATCTCGGTCAACGGCAAGATCGTCAAGGCCTCCGAGATCGCCAAGGAAGAGGAGGCCCAGAAGACGGACCAGGACAAGGAGAAAGAGAAGGAGAAGCTCCAGGACACCGAGAAGAACAAGGAGAAGGAAGCCGAGAAGCCCAAGGAGCCGGAGAAGAAGACCAAGGTCCTGTCCTTCACCTACGACCTCGCCTCCGGGAGACTGGCCCTGGTCGAGGACTGGAAGGAGCCGCTGAAGCGGCCCCGCTGGGCCTCCGTCTCCCCCGACGAGAAGACCGTCATCTTCGCCCGCGGGCACAACCTCTTCATGATGGACGCGGAGAATTTCAAGCTGGCCCAGAAGAAGGCCGACGACAAGACCGTCAAGGAAGAGCAGCTGACGACGGACGGCGAGGAGCACTTTTCCTACGCTCGCGACCTCAACGACGAGGACAAGAAGGAGCTCCAGAAGGACGAGAAGGACCGCAAGGACTTCCGGGCCCCGGCGGGCATGATCGTTTGGTCCCGGGATTCCAAAAAGATCGCCCTCATCCGCCAGGACGAACGCAAGGTCGGCGACCTCTGGGTCATCAATTCGCTGGCCAATCCCCGGCCGACGCTCGAGACCTACCGCTACGGGATGCCGGGCGAGGAGAACCAGCCCCAGCCCGAGCTCGCCGTCTTCGACCTGGCCACGAAGGGCAAGGTCAAGATCAAAGCCGAGAAGTTCAAGGACGCGACCCTCAATATCTTCATGGCCCCCCGCCGGGCCCTCGACCGGGAGAAGGAGTTCCCGCCGCCGGCCCAGTGGCTGTCGGAGACCGCCGACAAGCTCTATTTCGGCCGCCAGACGCGCGACCTCCACGGCTACGAGGTCTGTCTGGCCGACACGGCGACCGGCGAGGTCAAGGTGCTCATCGAGGAGCGGCTCAACACCTACGTCGAGGTCCAGCCGCTCCGGCTCCTCGGCGGCGGCAAGGAGATCGTCTGGTGGTCCGAGCGCGACGGCTGGGGCCACTACTATCTCTACGACGGCGACGGCAAGCTCAAGGCCCAGCTCACCTCCGGCGAATTCGTCAGCCAGGGGATCGAACAGGTCGACGAGAAGGCCCGCGTGCTGTATTTCTCGGCCTGCGGCCGGGAGCCCGGCGAAGACCCCTATTACACCCACCTCTACCGGGTCAACCTCGACGGCACGGGCCTCAAACAGCTGGACAAGGGCGACGCGATGCACGCGACCTCGATGAACGACTCGGCCCGGTTCTTCGTCGACAACTTCTCCCGGGTCGACCAGGCGCCGAAGTCCGAGCTCCGCGACGCGGCCGGCAACCTCCTGTTGGCCCTTGAGGAGACGGACGTCGCGGCCCTCGTCGCGGCCGGCTTCAAGTACCCCGAGCCGTTCAAGGTCAAGGCCGACGACGGCGTCACCGACCTCTACGGCGTCATGTACAAGCCGTTCGACTTCGACCCGGCCCTGAAGTACCCCATCATCGCCTACGTCTACCCCGGGCCGCAGACGGAGAGCGTCTCCAAGACGTTCGTCCCCCGCAGCCAGAGCCTGAACCTGGCCCAGATGGGCTTCATCGTCATCGAGGTCGGCAACCGCGGCGGCCACCCCTCGCGCTCGAAGTGGTACCACAACTACGGCTACGGCAACCTCCGCGACTACGGCCTGGCCGACAAGAAACGGGCCATCGAGCAGCTGGCGATGCTCCATCCGTTCATCGACATCGACCGGGTGGGCATCTACGGCCACTCCGGCGGCGGCTTCATGTCGACCGCGGCCATGCTCGTCTATCCCGACTTCTTCAAGGTCGCCGTCTCTTCTTCGGGCAACCACGAGAACAACATCTACAACCGCTGGTGGAGCGAGAAGCACCACGGGGTCAAGGAGGTCACGGACAAGGACGGCAACGTCAAGTTCGAGTACAGCATCGACAAGAACTCCGAGATCGCCAAGAACCTCAAGGGCCACCTGCTCATCACCACGGGCGACCAGGACAACAACGTCCACCCGGGCAACACCCTGCGCCTGGCCGCGGCCCTGATCAAGGCCGGCAAGCGCTTCGACTTC
>CAYOYQ010000149.1:0-7224 GCA_964408215.1 uncultured Eubacteriales bacterium | reverse complement strand
CGTAGCGGGGGAACCGTCGGGACTGGTTCCCAGGGGGTCCGGGGAGCAAGAGGCAATTCCCGAGCGAAGCCGGAGAGAGGGACTCTCCGGAATCAAGGGGATTAGCGCCCCCGACGGGATTCGAACCCGTGTTGCCGCCTTGAAAGGGCAGTGTCCTGGGCCTCTAGACGACAGGGGCGAGCGCCAATGAGCCGTGCTGGATTCGAACCAGCGACACCCGGCTTAAAAGGCCGGTGCTCTACCGCTGAGCTAACGGCCCGAAAAAAACACTATTATAGTGACGGGGGGCAAAGAGTCAAATGCGGCCGGGAAAGGTCCGGGCCCCTCAGTTGAGGGGCTCGAACTTGATGATGACCCAGCGGCCGCGGTGAGGCAGGTTGTTGGCCTCGTCCTTGAGCATGTATTGCTTCAAGAGGAGATTGTAGTTCTTCGTCTTCCCGTCCTTCATGGCGATGGCGATCTCGACTTCCTTCGAGTGGACGTCGCCGGTCAGGGAGCGGACGACCGGGAGCTCCCGCTGTCCCAAGGAGAACATGGTCATCTCTTCCTCGGCGGCCGCGGCGGCCTTGGCCTCGTTGTAGGCCTTCTTGAGGGCCTGCATCTTGCCGTTCTCGACATCGTAGGCGGCCTGGAACTTGTCGATGTTCCTCTGGGCGGCGGCCTTGCCGGCGGCGGAGCGGGCCAAGTCCTTCTCGTACTGGGCGTCCTGCAGCACCGTGCTGGCGTCGATCGTCGGCCCGATCTGGGCGTCCTGGGCCTTCTTGGCCTCGATCTCGGCGGCGTTCAGGGCGGGCAGCGTGGCCGGCTCGATCTTCTCCGTCCCGATCTTGACGATGCTCCAGGAGGTCATGTCGGGCTGGAGAGGCTCGAGGGCCATGGAGGACATCGTATCGTTGTCGTTCATCGCGACGGCGTTGAAATATTTCTTGAGGAGGGTTTTCTCCGGAGCCGAGGTGCACCCCTGGATGACCAAGAACGCGATGAAGACGCCCATCACGATCAGTGCTTTTTTCCGCATGTCTCCTCCTTCCTGTGAAGTTCCGATACTTCTCTGTCTCGAATGATATCGTGATTCGGGACATCAGGTCAAGCCCTTTTCTTCCCCCCTTGGGAGGGCGGTTTTCCTGGACGTTTTTTTGTGTTACACTGATCCGCTCGAAAACCTAATGACCGGGGTTCGACCATGGCCAAACTGAAAGACATCGTCCACCGCCATCCCAGGGACGCGGCCGCCCTGCTCGACGTCCTGCGCGACGTCCAGGCCGGGTTCGGGCACGTCCCCGACGAGGCCGTCGGACGGATCGCGGCCCACCTCAAGCTCTCGGAAGCCGAGGTCCGGGGCGCGGTCTCGTTCTACCACTTCTTCTCCCTCACGCCCCGGGGCGCGTCGACGGTCTACCTCAACGACTCGATCACCTCGCGGATGAAGGGGCGGACGGCCGTGGCCAAGGCCTTCGAGGAGGAGGCCGGCTGCCGCTTCGGCGAGGTCTCCGGCGACGGCAAGGTCGGTCTGTTCCCGACCTCCTGCATCGGCATGAACGACCAGGAGCCTTCGGCCATCGTCGACGGCGTCGTCTTCGCCGGCCTGACGCCCGACAAGGCCCGGGCGATCGTCCGCGGCCTGCGCGAGGGACGATCCGCGGCGAGCCAGGTCACGGCGCTCGGCGACGGGGCCAACCAGTCGGAGCTCGTCCGGGCCATGGTCGTCAACAACATCCGCCGGCGCGGGCCGGTCCTCTTCGGGGCCCACGAGCCGGGAGCGGCCCTGCGCAAGGCCGCCGGCCTGTCCCCCGAGCAGGTCATCGACGAGGTCAAGCGGGCGGGCCTCCTCGGGCGGGGCGGGGCCGGGTTCCCGACCGGCCTCAAATGGGAGTTCTGCCGCCGCGAAAAAGCGGCCGAGCACTATGTCGTCTGCAACGCCGACGAGGGCGAGCCCGGCACCTTCAAGGACCGGGTCATCCTGACCGAGCTGCCCAAGCTGCTTTTCGAAGGCATGGCCGTGGCCGGCTACGCCGTCGGGGCCAAGCTGGGCGTCCTCTATCTCCGTTCGGAATACGCCTACCTCCGGGCCCACCTGGAGGACGCGCTGGCCGGGATGCGCCAGGACGGCCTCCTCGGCCGGGGCGTCGCCGGCCGCGCCGGCTTCGATTTCGACATCGTCATCAAGTCGGGCGCGGGCGCCTATATCTGCGGCGAGGAGTCGGCCCTGCTCGAATCGGCCGAGGGCAAGCGCGGCGAGCCGCGCGACAGGCCGCCCTTCCCCGTCTCGAACGGCTACCGGAACCTCCCGACAACGGTCAACAACGTCGAGACCCTGGCCACGGCCGCCCGCATCTTGGCCGAGGGCGCGGCCTGGTTCAAGGGGATGGGCACCGCCCAATCGGCCGGCACCAAGCTCCTGAGCGTCTCCGGCGACTGCAGCCGGCCCGGCGTCTACGAGGTCGAATACGGCCTCACGCTCGACCAGCTCCTGGAGCTGGCCGGCGGCGCCGGGGCCAAGGCCGTCCAGGTCGGCGGGCCGTCCGGGACGATGGTCGCCCCGGACGGGTTCGGCCGCAAGATCTGCTTCTCCGACCTGGCCACGGGCGGTTCGGTCATCGTCTTCGGCCCGGAGCGCGACATCTTCGAGATCGTCGAGAACTTCATGGACTTCTTCGTCGAGGAGTCCTGCGGCTGGTGCGTCCCCTGCCGGGCGGGCAACGTCCTGCTCAAGAAGAAGTTCGAGAAGGTCCGGCGCGGGCTCGGCACCGAGGCCGACCTCCGCGACCTCGAGACCTGGGGCAAGCTGGTCAAGGCGACGAGCCGGTGCGGGCTCGGCCAGACCTCGCCCAACCCCATCCTGACGACGATGAAGAGCTTCCCCGACCTTTACGCCGCGAAGGTCCGCAAGGGCGAGGCGTTCGTCCCCGAGTTCGACCTCGACGCGGCGATCCGGGACGGCTGCGCGGCGGCGGGCCGCGAGCCCGAGTGCAAGGAGCACCTCTATGACTGAGATCCGCTTCACCATCGACGGCCAGCCGTGCGTCGCCCAGCCGGGCCAGACGATCGTCGAGGCGGCCAAGGCCAACGGCGTCTGGATCCCCGTCCTCTGCAACTACGAGGGCCTCAAGCCGGTCGGCAGCTGCCGCATCTGCACCGTCCGGGTCGCCGGCCGGTACATGGCCGCCTGCACCCAGCCGGTGACCGAGGGGATGGCCGTCGAGAACACGGCCGCCGACCTCGAGGACATGCGGCGGTCCCTCATCGAGATGCTCTTCGTCGAGGGCAACCACTTCTGCCCGGCCTGCGAGAAGAGCGGCCACTGCGAGCTCCAGGCCCTGGCCTACCGCTACAAGATGATGGTCCCGCGCTTCCCCTTCCTCTGGCCCGGCCGGCCGATCCTCTCCGCGTCGCCGCTGCTCATGCTCGAGCGCAACCGCTGCATCCAGTGCCTCCGCTGCGTCCGCGGCGTCCGGGCCAAGGACGGGCGGAAGATCTTCGCCGCCGTCGAGCGGGGCCCCCGCGTCGCCATCGAGATCGACGCCAAGCTGGCCGAAGGGCTCTCGGACGCCGAGGCCCGCCGGGCCATGGACATCTGCCCCGTCGGGGCCATCATCCGAAAAGAGGTCGGCTTCGCCGTGCCGATCGGCCGGCGCAAGTTCGACCACGAGCCCATCGGCTCCGATGCGGCCAAAGGGATCGGGAGGTGACCGTGAGCAAACCCGTCATCGCCACCGCCTCGCTGGCCGGCTGCTTCGGCTGCCACATGTCCATCCTGGACATCGACGAGCGCATCCTCAAGCTGGCCGAGGTCGTCGAGTTCCACAAGTCCCCGATCGACGACATCAAACGCTTCAGCAAGCCCTGCGACGTCGGCCTCATCGAGGGCGGCTGCTGCAACAGCGAGAACGTCCATGTCCTCCGCGACTTCCGCAAGAACTGCAAGGTCCTGGTCTCGGTCGGCGAATGCGCCATCATGGGCGGCCTGCCGGCCCTGCGCAACAGCATCCCGCTCAAGGAGTGCCTCGAGGAGGCTTACCTGAACACGCCCACGATCGAGGCCGGGGAGCGCATCATCCCGAACGACGAGGACCTGCCGATCATCCTGGACAAGGTCTACCCTTGCCACGAGGTCGTCAAGATCGACTATTTCCTGCCGGGGTGCCCGCCCTCGGCCGACGCCATCTGGGAGGCCGTGACCGCCCTCATCGAGGGCCGGCCCGTCAACCTGACCTACGACCAGATCAAATTCGATTAGAGAGCGACGCCATGGGTCAAAAAATCACGATCGAGCCCGTCACCCGGGTCGAAGGACACGGCAAGGTCACCATCCGGCTGGACGATGCCGGCAAGGTGACCCAGTCCCGCTTCCACATCGTCGAGTTCCGCGGCTTCGAGCGCTTCGTCCAGGGCCGGCCCTACTGGGAGATCCCGGTCCTCGTCCAGCGGCTCTGCGGCATCTGCCCGGTCAGCCACCACCTGGCGGGGGCCAAGGCCATGGACGTCGTCGTCGGCGCCGGACCGGGGAAGCTTACCGCGACCGCGGAGAAGATGCGCCGGCTCATGCACTACGGCCAGATCCTCCAGTCGCACGCCCTGCACTTCTTCCACCTCTCGGCGCCCGATTTCTTGCTGGGCATGGACGCCGACCCGGCCGTGCGCAACGTCATCGGCCTCATCGCCGTCGACAAGGAGCTCGCGACCAAGGCCATCCTGCTCCGCAAGTTCGGCCAGGAGGTCATCCTGGCGACGGCCGGCAAGAAGATCCACGGCACCGGCGCGGTGCCCGGGGGCATCAACAAGAACCTCGGCCCCGAGGAGCGCGACCGCCTCCTCAAGGGGACCGCCGATCTGAACGCCGACCTGGCCATCGAATGGGCGAGGGCCGGCGTCGAGCTTTTCAAGGACTACCAGCGCCAGAACAAGGATCTCGTCGACGGCTTCGCCGCGTTCCCCTCGAACCACCTCAGCCTCGTCAGCAAGGACGGGGCGCTCGATCTTTATCATGGCGTTCTTCGGGCCGTTGACGCCGAGGGCCGCAAGGTCCTCGACGACGTCGACTACCAGGATTACCTCGAACACATCGGCGAGGAGACCCGGTCCTGGAGCTACATGAAATTCCCCTACCTCCGCAGCCTGGGCAAGGAGAACGGCTGGTACCGGGTCGGCCCGCTGGCCCGGCTCAACACCTGCGACTACATCCCCTCGCCCCTGGCCCAGAAGGAGTTCGAGGCCTACAAGGCTTACACCGACGGCAAGCCCAACAACATGTCGCTCCACACCCACTGGGCCCGGCTCATCGAGCTCCTCCACGCGGCCGAGGTCGTCAAGGAGCTCCTGCTCGACAAGGACCTGCAGGGGACGAAGCTCGTCAAGACGGGCAAGCGCGCGGCCGAGGGCGTGGGGCTGGTCGAGGCGCCGCGGGGGACGCTCTTCCACCACTACCGCGTCAACGCCGACGACCAGATCACCATGGCCAACCTCATCGTGTCGACGACGAACAACAACGAGCCCATGAACCGGGCCGTCCATTGGGTGGCCGTGAACGTCCTCTCGGGAAAGCCCGAGATCACGGAGGGCATGCTCAACCGCGTCGAGGTGGCCATCCGGGCCTACGACCCCTGCCTGAGCTGCGCCACCCACGCCCTGGGCCGGATGCCGCTCGAGGTCACGCTCGAGGACGCCGCGGGCCGCATCCTCCAGAGGAAGGTCCGCTGACCGTCCCCCGCCGCGAGCGGCCGTCGGTGCTCGTCCTGGGGATCGGCAACCCCGGCCGCCGGGACGACGGGCTGGGCGCCGCCGCGGCGGAGCGGCTGAGGAAGCGCCGGCTCCGCGGCGTCGCCTGCGACGCCAATTACCAGCTCAACATCGAGGACGCCCTGGCCTGCGCCGAGCGCGACATCGTCATCTTCATCGACGCGGCCCGGGGCCTGAGAAAGCCGTTCGCGTTCCGGAAGGTCAAGCCGGCCGGGGGGCTTCCGGCGATGAGCCACGCCCTCGGGCCGGAGGCGGTCCTGGCCGTCGCGGCCGGCCTCTACGGCAAGAGGCCGGAGGCCTGGGTCCTGGCCGTCCGCGGCCGCCGCTTCGGGGTCGGAGAGGGCCTGACGGAGGACGGCGGGCGGAACCTGGAGCTGGCCCTGGCCTTCCTCACGGATTTCCTGAAAGGGCTCCGGACATGACGACTAAAACGATCACGGTGGCCCGCGATCTCCTGGCCACGAACAAGGCCGCCGCCGCGGGGATCCGGGCCGAGCTCCGGCGGCGCGGCATCCTCGGCGTCAACCTGCTGAGCTCGCCGGGCTCGGGCAAGACGACCCTCCTCGAAGCCCTGGCCGACCGCTTCCGGGGCCGCTTCCGGATGGCCGTCATCGAGGGCGACATCGAGACCGAGCGGGACGCCGAACGCATCCGCCTCAAGGGGGTCCCCGCCTGGCAGATCACGACCGGCGGGGCCTGCCACCTCGAGGCCCGGATGATCGGCAAGGTCCTCGGAGACGTGCCGGCGGCGATCGACTTCCTGTTCATCGAGAACGTCGGCAATCTCGTCTGCCCCGCTTCCTACGATCTCGGCGAGGACCTGCGCCTCGTCCTGCTCTCGGCGCCCGAGGGCGACGACAAGCCGGCCAAGTACCCGCAGGCGTTCCTTTCGGCCGACGGCCTCGTGCTGACCAAGGCCGACCTTGTGCCCTACGTGCCGTTCGACCCGGCCCGGGCGGCCGCCGAAGCCCTGGCCATCAAGCCGGGCCTCGAGGTCTTCACCGTCTCGGCCCTGAGGGGCGAAGGCCTGGACCGCCTGGCCGAGTTCCTGGCCGGGGCCCTCGACCGCCAGAGGTCCCGCCGTGCATGAGCTCTCGCTCATCGCCTCCGTCTTCGAGGTCCTCGAGGACGAAGCCCGCAAGCACCGCGCGACGCGTGTGACGGAGGTCGTCCTCAAGGTCGGCGCCATGTCCGGGGCCGTCCCGGACCTCCTCGGATCGGCCTTCGACGCCTATAAGAAAGGAACGCCGGCCGAGGACGCCCGACTGGAGATCGTCGTCGTCCCGGTCCGGCTGCGCTGTCCCGATTGCGGCGGCGAGACGGTCCGGGAGGAGACCGATTTCTCCTGCGCCGGCTGCGGCTCGCGCCGGGTCGAGATCGTCGAAGGCCGCGAGATCTTCGTCGAAAAGATCGAGCTAGAAACCTGACCCGGCGACGGCTCTATGACGAATAGTGTGGTGGAAAAAGGGGGAAGTGTGGCAGGATTTT
>CAYOYQ010000148.1:0-7270 GCA_964408215.1 uncultured Eubacteriales bacterium | reverse complement strand
GTCGTCGCCTGGGGCGCGATGGTCCCCGTGGCCCGGGCGGCCGCGGCCGCGGCCGAGACGGAGGGGCTGTCGCTCGAGATCGTCGACCTGCGCACGCTCAGCCCCATGGACCGCGCGACGGTCCTGGCCTCGGTCCGCAAGACGGGCCGGGCGGTCATCCTCCACGAGGCGCCGAAGACCTGCGGCCTGGGGGCCGAGATCGCGGCCACCATCGCCGAGTCGGCCCTCCTCAGCCTGAAGGGCCCGGTCCTGCGAGTGACGGCCCCCGATATCGCCGTGCCCCTGCCCAAGACTGAAGACCTCTATTATCCCAACGCCGGGCGCGTCCTGCGGGCCGTCCGCAGGCTCATGGAGTATTGACATGGCCAAGGAGTTCCGCTTCCCCGACGTCGGCGAAGGCATCACCGAAGGCGAGATCGTCCGCTGGCTGGTCAAGGAAGGCGACGAGGTCCAGGCCGACGAGACCCTGGCCGAGATCGAAACGGACAAGGCTGTCGTCGAGATGCCGTCCCCCTACGCGGGGACGGTCCTGAAGCTCCATTTCAAGGAGAAGGACCTGGTCAAGGTCGGCCAGACGCTGGTGACGATCGGCGGGCAGGGCGAAGAGCCGGCTGAAAGAGCGCCGGCCGCCGCGGCCGCGTCGGAGGCCCCCGCCGTGGCCGGGACGCCCGCCGCGGCCCCCGCTCCGGCGCCGGCCCGGCCGGGCGAGGTCCTGGCCACACCCGGCGTCCGGGCCCTGGCCAAGGAGCTCGGCGTCGACATCGCCTCCGTCCGAGGCACGGGCCCCGGCGGCCGCGTCACCGAGACCGACGTCAGGTCGTTCCAGGCCGCCCCTCTCGAAAGGAAGCCCGCGGTCAAGCTCAAGGCCAAGTACGACCTCTACGGGACGCTCGAGCGCGTCCCTCTCCGCGGCATCCGCCGGTCGACGGCGAAGAAGATGAGGGAATCGCTCGACCACGCCGCCCACGTGACCCACTGCGACGAGGCCGACGCCGGCCCGCTCGAGGCCCTGCGGGCCAAGATGAAGCCCGAGGTCGAAGCGGCCGGGGCCAAGCTCACCTACCTGCCGTTCATCGTCAAGGCCCTGATCGAGGCCCTCAAGCTCCACCCGGCCTTCAACGCGACGCTCGACGAGGACGAGAACGAGATCGTCCTGAAAAAGTATTACAACATCGGCATCGCCGTCGACGTCCCCGACGGCCTGATCGTCCCCGTCGTCAAGTTCGCCGACCAGAAATCGATCGCCGCGCTGGCCGCCGAGATCCAGGACCTGGCCGGGCGCGCCCGCGACCGGACGATCGACCTGGCCGAGCTCAAGGGCGGGACCTTCTCCATCACCAATGTCGGCGTCATCGGCGGCGAGGTCGCGACCCCGATCATCAACTATCCCGAGGTGGCCATCCTGGCCACGATGAAGGTCGCCGACCGGGCCCGCGTCGTCGGCGGCGCGGTCGGGATCAAACGGACGCTGCCCCTTTGCCTGGCCTTCGACCACCGGGTCGTGGACGGGGCCGAAGCCGCCCGCTTCACCAAGGACCTCATCCGCTTCCTCGAGACCCCGGAGAGCCTGCCGCTCGAGGGGGAATGAGCGGAACGGGCCGGGCTGTGGTATAGTGGCCCCCATGGCCGAGCGAACGACCAAGAGGGCGAGGCTCGAGGCCGTCATCCGGTCGCGGCCCCGGGCCCTCGTCGCCTTCTCCGGAGGCGTGGACTCGACGCTCCTCCTCAAGGTGTGCGTGGACGTCCTCGGCCAGAAAAATGTCACGGCCGTGACCGGCGTCTCCGAGACCTACACGCCCGAGGAGAAGCGGGCCGCCGGGCGCGTCACCCGCGGCCTGGGCGTCCGGCACATCCTCCTCGAGACCGACGAGCTCGCGTGCGCCGCCTTCGCGGCCAACCCGGCCGACCGCTGCTATCACTGCAAGCGCGAGCTGTTCACCAAGATCGCGGAGCTCGCCCGTTCCCTCGGCGTCGGCGCCGTCTATGACGCCTCCAACGTCGACGACCTCGCCGATTACCGGCCCGGCCGGAGGGCGACCGAGGAGCTGGGGATCTCGAGCCCCCTCGTCGAGGCCGGCTTCACTAAAAAAGACGTCCGGTCGCTCTCGAAGAAGCTCGGCCTGCCGTCGTGGGACAAGCCGGCCAATCCCTGCCTGGCCAGCCGGATCCCCTACGGCACCCCCATCACCCGGGAAGTCCTCGAGAAGGTCCGGGCCGGCGAGAAATTCATCCGCGGCCTGGGCTTCCCGGTCGTCAGGCTCCGCCATCACGGCGACCTGGCCCGGATCGAGGTCCCCGACGGCGACCTCGCCCGCCTCGTCAAGCCCGCCACGGCCCGCAAGATCGCCTCAAAGCTGAGGTCGCTCGGCTATCTCTGGGTCGCGGTCGACGTCGAGGGCTACCGGATGGGCAGCCTCAATCGGGCCGTTCCCCGGCGCGGCGAAAGCGGCCGATGAAGATCGCGGTCGGCTTGAGCGGCGGGGTCGACTCCGCCGTCGCCGCCTTTCTCCTCGTCCGGGCCGGCCACGACGTCTCGGGCGTCCTGATGAAGACCTGGACCGGCCCGGGCGGGCCGTCCGGGGGACGGGGCGCCTGCTACGGCCATGACGAGTCCGCGGATATCCAGGCGGCCCGCGATGTCTCTGCCCGCCTGGCGATCCCGCTTCACTTGATCGATTGCGCCCGGAGCTTCGAGGAGGCCGTGCTGCGCGACCTCAGGACCGGCTATCTCGCCGGGCGGACGCCTAATCCCTGCGTCCGGTGCAACGAGATGATCAAGTTCGGCCTCCTGCCGGAGGCGGCCCGCCGGTCCGGACTGACCTTCGATCGCTTCGCCACCGGCCATTACGCCCGGGTCGAGTACGAACCGGCGCGCGTCCGATTCGTCCTCAAGCGCGCGGCCGACGCCCGCAAGGACCAGTCCTACTTCCTCTACCGTCTCGGCCAGGCCCGGCTCGCGACGGTCCTCTTCCCGCTCGGCGACCTCCTCAAGAGCCGCGTCCGCGAGATCGCCCGCGAGGCCGGACTCCCGGTTCACGACCGCAAGGAGAGCCAGGATTTCTATACCGGCGATCTCGCCGACATCGTCGGCCGCGAGGACCTCGAGGGCGACATCGTTGACGGCGAGGGACGCGTCCTCGGCCGTCACCGCGGCATCTGGCACTACACGGTGGGCCAGCGCAAAGGCCTAGGGATCGCCCACCCCGTTCCGCTTTACGTCATCGGCATCGAGGCCGGCTCGAACCGGCTCATCGTCGGCCCGAAGAGCGAGACCTTCCGGCGCTCGGCCCTGGTCGGCGATACGGTCTGGGGGCCGTTCGACGCGCTGGCCGCCCCGGCCAAGGTCCGGGTCAAGGTCCGCTCGTCCGGCCGGGCCGTTCCGGCGACGATCGCGCCCCTCGAGGACGGGACGACCCGGGTGGAGTTCGACGAGTCGGTGGCCTCAGTCGCCCCGGGCCAGTCGGCCGTTTTCTACGACGGAGACACGGTCGTCGGCGGCGGGATCATCGCCGCCGCGGCGTAGCCCGGCCGTCTTTCCTCTCGCTCCCCTTTCGGGCTATAATCGCGTCCGTTCGCAGGGCACGCGGCCCTGTGGCCTTCAGAAAGGAGGGCTCATCATGACCGGCTATCTCATCGCCTTCATCTTCGGCATCCTCATCATGGGCGCGTTCATCGCCCAGCGCGAAAGGATGGGCAGCGGCTTCAACGCCTGGCTCAGAAGCAAGAGGGGCCTGGCGGCCTGGATCCTGGTGGGCGTCATCGCCGTCGCTCTCCTTGTCCAGTCCCTGGTCACGGTCCAGGCCGGCACGGTCGGTGTCGTCAAGCGGCTCGGCGCCGTGCGCCAGGAGCTCAAGCCCGGCCTGCACGCGATCGTCCCGTTCATCGACAAGGTCGTCATCTTCCCCACGCTCAAGAAGACTTACGAGGCCTCCGAGCAGCCTCAGGCGAGCGAGGCCGATTATCCGGACATCATCATCACGGCCCTGACGTCGGACGGCCAGCAGATCCGGATCGGCATGACCGCCCGGTTCATGATCGAACCCGGCAAGGCGGCCTGGATCCTGCAGAACCTGGGCTCGGAACGGGAGTACGTCGAGAAGGTCGTCAAGACCGAGATCCGCGGCTCGGGCCGCCGCGTCCCGACCCGCTTCGCCGCCTACGATCTTTACACCAAGAGGAGCTACGAGGCCCAACAGGCCCTGTTCGACGAGATCGGGCCCAAGTTCCAGGCCAACGGCCTCATCCTCGACGAGATCGTCATCCGGAACATCACCTTCACCCCCGAGTACGCCAAAACCCTCGAGGAGAAGCAGATCGCCCTGGAGAACATCACCACGGAAAAGAACAAGCTCGAGCAGGCGAAGATCCGCAAGGAACAGCAGATCGTGGCCGCCGAGGGCGACGCCAAGAGCATCGAGATCCGCCAGGCCGCCCTGACCAAGAACCCGACCATCATCCAGTGGGAGTTCGTCCAGAAGCTGGCCCCTAACGTCCAGTGGGGCATCATGCCGGACAAGGTCATCCCGGTCATCGACTTCAAGAACATGACGGGACAGCAGAAGTAAGGGGTCGATCGTCAGGTCCGGGAACGGGCCGGGGCGCCGGTGCGGCCCTCCTTCAACTTGAGGTCGGGGGGGATTTCGGCTATAATACCGGCTCGACTGTTCGATCTTCGGATCCTCCGCTGGACCGGAACCGGTCAAACCCCGAATATCCCGACAGCGTCGGTCGTTTGGTGAAAGGCCTGACCCCATGAGCGGCGACGTCGCCAGAATGCGCAACATCGGCATCAGTGCGCATATCGACTCCGGCAAGACCACCCTGACGGAGCGGATCCTCTTTTACTGCAAAAAGATCCACAAGATCCACGAGGTCAAGGGCAAGGACGGCGTCGGCGCGACCATGGACTCCATGGACCTCGAGCGCGAGCGGGGCATCACCATCGCCTCGGCCACGACCAACGTCGCCTGGGCCGGCCATTCGATCAACATCATCGACACGCCCGGGCACGTCGATTTCACCATCGAGGTCGAGCGGTCGCTCCGCGTCCTCGACTCGGCCATCCTGGTCCTCTGCTCGGTCGGCGGGGTCCAGTCTCAGACGATCACCGTCGACCGCCAGCTCCGCCGCTACGACGTCCCCTTCATGGCCTTCGTCAACAAGGTCGACCGCGTCGGGGCCAATCCCTTCAAGGTCCGCGACCAGATCGCCGAGAAGCTCGGCCACAACGCCGTCCTCATGCAGCTCCCCATCGGCCTCGAGGGCGCCTTCCGGGGGATCGTCGACCTCGTCCGGATGAAGGCCCTCTATTTCGACGGGGCCGACGGCGAGACCGTCCGGATCGAAGAGGTCCCGGCCGAGCTCGCCGCCGAGGCCGCCAAGAAGCGCGAGGAGTTGCTCGACGCCGCCTCCCTCCATTCCGACGAGCTCATGGAGGCCGTCCTCGAGGGCCGGCCGACCGAGGCCCTCATCAAGTCCGCCGTCCGGCGCGGCGTCGTGGCCCGGCGACTCGTCCCCGTCTTCGTCGGTTCGGCCTACCGGAACAAGGGCATCCAGCCGCTCCTCGACGCGGTCGTCGATTATCTGCCCGATCCCGGGGAGGTCGTGAACCGGGCCGTCGACCTCGACGCCGGGGGCGCCGAGCGCGTCCTCGCGGCCGATCCCGCGGCGAAGACCGTGGCCCTGGCCTTCAAGCTCGAGGACGGGCCGTACGGGCAGCTGACCTACGTCCGCATCTATCAGGGCGGCCTGCGCAAAGGCGACGAGATCGTCAACACCCGCTCCGGCCAGAAGATCAAGGTCGGACGCCTCGTCCGCATGCACGCCGACGCGATGGCGGAGATCACCGAGGCCTCGGCCGGCGACATCGTCGCCCTCTTCGGCGTCGATTGCGCCTCCGGCGACACCTTCTGCGGCCCGGGCCTCAATCTGGCCCTGTCCGCCATCCACGTCCCCGAGCCGGTCATCTCTCTGGCGATCGAGCCCGTGGACAAGACCGCCGCCGATAGGGTGGCCAAGGCCCTTAACCGGTTCACCAAGGAGGACCCGACCTTCCGGACCTACGTCGATCCCGAATCGAACCAGACGATCATCCAGGGCATGGGCGAACTGCACCTCGATGTCTACGTCGAGCGGATGAAGCGCGAGTACCGGGCCGAGGTGGCCACGGGCATGCCCCAGGTCGCCTACCGCGAAGCCATCAGCCAGAAGGCCGAGTTCGACTACACCCACAAGAAGCAGACGGGCGGCGCCGGCCAGTACGCCCGGGTCATCGGCCGCGTCGAGCCCCTGCCGAAGGGCGTTTTCGAATTTGCGAACGAGGTCAAGGGCGGCCGCATCCCGCGCGAGTTCATCCCCTCCTGCGAGAAGGGCTTCCGGGCCGCGCTCAAGAAGGGCGCGCTCATCGGCTTTCCGGTGACCGGCGTCCGCGTCGTCCTCGTCGACGGCCAGTATCATCCCGTCGACTCGTCGGACATCGCCTTCCAGACCGCCGCCCTGGCGGCCTTCAAGCAGGTCTACCTGAAGGCGAAGCCCCAGGTCCTCGAGCCGATCATGAAAGTCTCGGTCGAGGGCCCGTGCGAGTTCGCCGGCAACGTCTTCGCCACGATCAGTCAGCGCCGGGGGACGATCGTCAGCTCGGTCGAGGACGGCACCTTCTCCCGCGTCGACGCCGAGGTGCCGCTGGCCGAGATGTTCGGCTATTCGACGATGCTCCGCTCCCTGACCCAGGGCAAGGCGGAGTTCACCATGGAGTTCCTGAAGTACGGCCGCGTCCCGGCGAACCTGGCCCAGGAGCTCACCAAAACAACGGAGTCACGGACATGACGCTCACCGTCAAAGAAGAACTCATCAAGCGCAGCCCCCTGCGGATCCTCGAGAGATCGATCTCCGGGGGCCTCGGCCGGGGCAACATCGGCGTCCTGGCCAGCCGTAAAGGCGTCGGCAAGACGGCCTGCCTCGTCCACATCGCCGCCGACAAGCTCCTCCAGGGGAAGCCGGTCATCCACGTCTCCTACGCCAGCCGCGTCGACCACATCATGACCTGGTACGAGGACATCTTCAAAGAGCTGGCCAAGTCACCCAAGATGCGCTCGGCGCTGGACGACTTCGACGAGCTCGTCCGCAGCCGGGTCATCATGAACTTCAAGCAGGACGGGGCCAGGACCGAGCAGGTCCTGCGCTCGCTCGAGGCCATGATCGTCCACGGCAGCTTCCGCGCCGAAACCCTCATCGTCGACGGTCTCGACCTCGCCCAGGCCGGCCTGGGCGA
>CAYOYQ010000147.1:0-7280 GCA_964408215.1 uncultured Eubacteriales bacterium | reverse complement strand
GTACGACGCCGACAAGGGCACGATGACCTTCAAGGTCGAGGCGCCCGAGGGCGGCAAGACCGACGCGGCCTTCGTCCGCAAACTTGTTGACAAAGTCAGAGAGGTTATCAAAGGCGGCGACTGACCTGTCGAATGACTAAACCGGGGACACAATACCTATTCCCCAATTAGAAAATGGGTGAATAGGTATTGTGTCCCCGCTTTTAATTTATTTCTTGACCCGGATCGGATAGGCCGGGCGCTTGGGCTTGGCCGGCGGGTTGGCCTTCAGCTCGTCCATCGCGACCTTGATGGCCGCCTCGAGCTGGGGGTCGTGCCCGGCGATGACGTCCTTGGGCGTCTGCTCGACCTCAAGGTCGGGCGGGATGCCCACGTTCTCGATGCCGAAGCCCTCGCCGACGTCCCAGAACGCCAGGTTGGGCGCCGTGACGCCGCCCCCGTCCATGAGCACGGGGAACCCGAGCGTGCCGACCAGGCCGCCCCAGGTCGCGGTGCCGACGAGCTTGCCCATGCCGAACTTGCGCCACATGTAGGGCAGAAGGTCGCCGCCCGACCCGGCCGTCTCGTTGATGATCATGACCTTGGGCCCCTGGATCGAGGCGCTGGGCGTCTTGAGGTCGGCGCCGTAGCGCATGGCCCAGTAGGCCGAGACGGGCTTGCGCAGCCAGTCGAGGTAGTAGTCGGCGACCGACCCGCCCCCGTTGAAGCGCTCGTCGACGATGATGGCCTCCTTGTCGGCCTGGGGGAAGAAGTAGCGCTTGAAATAGACGAAGCCGAGGGTCGAGGTGTTCGGGACATAGACGTAGGCGACCCGGCCGTTCGTGGCCTTCTCGACCTTGCGGATGTTGCCCTCGACCCAATCGCGGTTGCGCAGGGCCCCCTCGTCGGCGATGGGCACGACCTTGATCGTCCGCGAGCCCGCCCCGCCGGGATCGGGGCCCACGGTGATCTCGACGATCCTCTCGGCCTTCGCCTCGAACCGGGCATAAAGATCATCGGGCGGGACGAGCGGCCGGCCTTCGACGGCCAGGAGATACTCCCCGGCCTTGACCTCGGCGCCCGGCTCGGCCAGCGGGGCGCGGAGCTCCGGCGTCCAGTTGAGCCCGCCGTAGACCTTCTTGAAGCGGTAGCGGCCGTTCTCGACGGCGTAGTCCGCGCCGAGCAGGCCGCCCGGGACGCGGGCCGGCTGGGCCAGCGTGTCGCCGCCGCCGACGCGGTGATGGCCGACGCCGAGCTCGGAGCACATCCACTGGATGAGCCGGTTGAGGTCGGTCCGGCAGGGGAGGTCGGCGAGGAACGCGCCGTACTTGGCCTTCATCGCCTTCCAGTCGGCGCCGTGGTAGCCCGGATCGTAGAAAAAGTCCCGGTTGATGCGCCAGGCTTCGTCGAAGATCTCCTTCCACTCGGCCGCGGGAACGACGCGCACGCCGATCGCGTCGAGGTTGAGCCGGCCCTTGCCCGGCTCGGGCTTGCCGGCCGCCGGGATGATCGTCATCGAGCCGCGCGAGGCGACGAGGATCTTCTTCCGGTCGGCCGAGAGCTCGAAGCCGTCGCACGACGGCCCGAAGGCCTCGTCCTTGCGGGTGGCCAGGTCGTAGACGCGGATGGACGATTCGCCCGGCCCGGCCGCGGTCGGGCTGAGCGGCGGCTCGCTCTTGCGGTAGAAGATCTTGCCGCCCTCGCCGGCCTGGAGATTGTCGTAGACCCCGGCCGGGATGCCGACGGTCACGATGCGGTTCTCGAGACCGTCGAAGTCGATGCGGACGCCCGCCGGGGCTTTGGGCGGCTCCTTGGCCGCCGGCGCCCCGCCGGGCTTCCCCGCCGGCGCGGCCGCCTCCTTCTTCTCCTCCTTGGGCTTCTCTTCGTCGCTCTCCTTGGCCAGCGGGTTGGGAGCGTCGCTGCGGAGCACGGCCAGGTACAACGAATCCGTCAGCCTGAGGTCGGAGTTCGACATGTCGAACCACTGGGCCACCGGGCCGGCGTCGGTCGAGGCCAGGAACCAGAGGTACTTGCCTTCGGCGTCGAAGGTCGGCTCTTCGACGCTGCTCAGCCCGTCGGTGACGGGATAGGACCTGTCCTGGTCCAGTGAATAGACATAGACGCGGCGGAAGAAGGTCGGCGTGCCCAGGGTGTAGGCGATCCACTTGGAATCGGGGCTCCAATTCGACCGCATCCGGGCCTGGCCGCCGGGCTGATAGAGATATTCCTGTCCGATCTTCTTCGTCGCGCCCGTGGCCAGGTCGATCCAGAAGAGGGTCAGGGCGTTATCGGAGAAGGAGATCTTCTTGCTGTCGGGCGACCAGGCCGGCGAGCCGTAGAAGCCTGCGCCGCCGAGCTTGTACGTTTTGACGGCCCCTTTGCCGTCCTGGGCGGCGACGTGGAGCTCGTATTCGCCCGCGGCGTCGGAGAAGAAGGCGATGGACTTGCCGTCCGGCGACCAGGCCGGGGAGTGCTCGTGGACGGCCGGCGTCTGGGTCAGGTTGCGGGGATCGCCCTTCTCGGCCGGGACGGTGACGATCTCGCCGCGGAAATCGACGACGGCCCGGGCGCCGCTCGGGGAGACCGAACCGCCGCGGACCCATTGCGGGCCCTTGGCGAAGCGTTCGCGGAGCTCCGGGAGATCGGTCGCGATGCCGATCTTGAGGCGCCTGGCCAGGCCTTGGGCGACGTCGTAGAGATGGAGGACGCCGGCCTGTTCGAAGACGACCTTGCCCGCGCCGCCGGAGGCCGAGAGGACGGGGAAGTCCTTGAACTCGGTCAGCCGCTTGACCGACTTGGAAGCGGCGTCGTAGGCATAGAGGTTGAACTCGCCGTCGCGGTCGGACCGGAAGACGAGCTGCCCGCCGAACCACATCGGGTCGACGTCGTTGGACCGCCCCTCGGGCTGGGGCACCTTGACAATCGACTCGGTCTTGTCGTCGAAGATCCAGATCCGCGAGAAGCGGCCGCCGCGGTAGTGCTTCCATTGGGGGAAGGCCTCGGGGAAGGGGTTGTAGGCGATCGACCGGCCGTCGGGCGAGATGGCCGCTTTGTAAGCGTAAGGGATCTTATGCATCGTCGCTTCGCCGCCCTCGACCGGCACGGTGAAGAGCTGGGAGTAGGCGCGGTTGTTGGAGAACCGGCCGGAAACGAAGAGGACCGACTTGCCGTCGGGCGTGAACCCCTGGACGAGGTCGACCGACGGGTGCCAGGTCAGGCGCTTGGGGACGCCGCCCCCGGCCGGGACGACATAGACGTCGATGTTGCCGTCGTACTGGCCGCTGAAGGCGACGAGGCGGCCGTCGGGCGAGAAGGCGGGCATCATCTCGGCGCCGATGTCCGAGGTCAGGCGCCGGGCGTTCCGGCCCTCAAGGTCGGCCGTCCAGATGTCGTTGGCGTAAACGAAGGCGATCCGCTCGGCCGAGACGGCCGGCTGGGTCAGGAATTTCGTGTCGGACGTATCGACGGCCGGGAGCCGGGTCAGGCCGGCGAAAGCGAAAAGAGCCAGGACGCAAACCATGAAAACGGGCCGATGGTGGGATCTCTTCACGACGACCTCCTGGGGACGGAAAGTCCCTTCATGATACGTCGGCCCCGGCGCGCGGTCAATCGCCAAAATGGAGACACGTGCCGCGTACGTGTCCCCCTCTCCGACGCATTGACCGGCGGGCCGGGATTCGGCTATCATTCAGCCCGGACATGGCGATCAAACCGCGGGACTTCTACGAGGTCCAGGCGCGTCAACGGCGGAAGAGCCTGCCCCTGTTCGGGGCGGTCGTCCTCTTCTACGTCCTCGCCCTCGGGCTCGTCGGCCTGGCCTTCCTGGCCAGCGTCGGGCTGGTCTTCCGCGGCGGCCTTCTCTCGTCGCCGGGCTTCTGGCCGCGCTTCCTCCTCGCCGACCTCATCGTCGCCGCCGTCGCCGCGGTCCTGCATTTCCAGGACGCCCGCAAGAACGGCCCCCGTTTCATCCTGCGGCGGCTCCAGGCGATGACGCCGGACGCCGCGGACCGCTACCACGTCCAGCTGCTCAACACCGTCGACGAGATCCGCATCGCCGCCGGCCTGCCGCGGGTCAACGTCTACGTCCTGCCGTCCTTCGCCGTCAACTCGCTGGCCGTCATCGAGGAGGACGGCACCCCGGCCGTGGCCGTCACCGAGGGACTGCTCGCCGAAGGGACGCGCGACGAGCTGCAGGCGGTGGCCGCCCACGAGCTGGCCCACATCGCCCGCGGCGACACGTTCTACCTGACCCTCGTCTGTTCGCTGGCCAACCTTTTCGAGAAGTTCAAGGACGCCCTCGAGCCCGACGCCGACGACGGCGCCGCTCCGGCCGCCGGCCGCGCGAGGGGCCCCGGCGTCCCGCCGGTGCTCTTCACCGCCGCCGTGGCCCTCTCAGCCCTGGTCATGCGCCTCCTCAGCATGCTCGTCAGCCGGGAGCGCGAGCTCCTGGCCGACGCCGCGGCGGTCGAGCTCTGCCGCGCTCCCGAGGCCTTGGGCCGCATCGTCTACAAGGCCCAGGTCAAGAACTCGTTCGTCGGCGATTTCCCGCTGAGCTACGCCCCCCTCTTCATCGTCCGTCCGGACGCGAAGGACACCCCGGACACGCTGGCCGGGCGGATCTTCAGCTCCCAGCCGCCGCTCATGACCCGGCTCGGCGTCCTGGCCGCCATGGTCCGGAAGAAGCCGCAGGCCCTCATCCACGCGGTCTGGGAAGAGGAGAAGGCGCGGGAGGACGCTCGCGGCGTCCTTCATTCCTATGAGGAATTGCGGGCCGAGCAGCTCGAGCTTTTCCCGCCCGCCCCCGGACCGGCGGCCCTCGCCGCTCCCGAGGACGAGGCCCGCGTCTGGCTCCTGGCCGGGCCGGCCGAAGGGCCCTGGGAAGGCCCGTTCACGGTCCCCGAGCTCCTGTCGCGGCCGCGCTTCTCGGCGATCATGAGGATCAAGAACACCCAGGAAGGGATCGAGGCCCGGGCCCGCGAGTTCCCCCAGATCCGGACGGCCCTCCAGAACCTGGCCCGGAAGAAGCCGCTCTCGCCGGGCCGCGCGAACCTCTGCCCGCGCTGCCGCATCCCCCTGGCCGAGGCCTTTTACGAGGGCGTCCCGGTCCGCGTCTGCGGGCGCTGCCGCGGCCGCCTCGTCGACGCGGCCTCGGTCGACCGGATCGTCGCCCGCCGCGAGCTCGCGTTCTCGGAGCCGCTCGTCGAGAAGGCCCGCCGGTTCCGGGAGACGGTCCTCCTCAATCCGCTGAAGAAGCAGAAGATCCAGTCGGCCCTCGGGGCGGCGGTCGCCTGCCCGAGCTGCGGCTATCGGATGGCCGCCCGGCCGTACAACTACCAGTATTTCGTGCCGGTCGACAAATGCCTGTCGTGCTCGAAGATCTGGTTCGACGCCGACGAGCTCGAGGTCCTTCAGGTCCTCATCGAGGACCGGAAGGCGAAGTGACCGGCGCCCGCCCCGGCCTCAGTCGAAGATCTTTTCGAGCGCCTGGTAGCGCCCGTGGAGCTTCAGGACGGCCGCTTCGATCGCGGCGCCGTCGGCCTGGGGCCCCAGCGCGGCCAGGGCGCCGGCCGCCTCGACGAGACCCGCGGCCGCGGCGTTGAAGGCCTCGGCCTTGGGCTGGAGCCGGGCCGAAAGCTCCACCTTGGCCACGGCTTCGGCCTTGACCTTGAGATCGGGAGCGGCCGCCCGGACCGCGTCCCACTTCTGGTCGGCGAGGTCCTTGTGATAGACGACGTAGAGGACCTTGTGGAAGGCGTCCATCTCCGGGAGCACCGGCCGGATGGCCCGGACGAGGGCTTCGTACTTGGCGTGCAGGACCTCGGCGGCGTCGAGCAGGGCCTTGTCGTCCGTGCCCTTGGCCGCGGTGTTGTAGGCCTCGACGGACTTGCGGAACTCGGCCAGGCCGGCGTCGTACTTGGCCTGCCTCTCCCGCAGGATCCCGGGCAGCTTCGCCTCGAAGACCTTGGCCGCGAGCTCGTTGACCTGGGGGACCAGGCTCTTGAGCATGGCGATGTCCTTCTCGGGATAGGCGGTATGCCAGATGGGATAGATGACCTCGTGGAAAGCCGAAAGCTCGGCGACGGTGCTCTCGGTCTCCTGGCTCAGCGCGGGCGCGGCCGCGACGGCGACGAAAACAAGGGCGATCGCCCAAGTGCGGCGCAGGTTCATCGGTTCCTCCTCGTTATGATCGGAGCTTCGAAGATCAAGGAAAAAGAATTATAGCGGATTCCGCTCAGATTTTGAATTCTCCGGTGTCGACCCAGTCCTTCTTGAGGACGGACCAGAAATCCTCGGCCAGGCCGCGCAGGACGTAGGCGTACGGGAGCCAGCCGTAGCCGGCCTCGCCCCAACCCTTGCCCCAAGAGTTGCGGATGAGGAGGGCGCCGCGGGAGGGCGCGCCGCCGGAGGCGTTCGTGATGGACAGGGCGTCGTCGTACCCCATGGCCGCCACGGCGTGCCCGCCCTCGATGCGCTCGCGGCCGAACGGCTCGGGGACGCGGCCCGTCGTCTCGGCCTGGTCGATCGAGCTGTAGACCGTGAAGCCGAACATGGCCGGATGGCCGGCGGCGAGATGCGTCTTCAGCCGCTCGAGGACGGCCGCCCGGGAGACGCCGGCCGGGTCGTGGCGGAAGTAGAGGAGCGTCCTGTAGCTTTGGGCGAAGGCGTAGCAGAACGACGGGGGCTCCTTGTCGAAGCCCTCCTCGGTGTCGGTGTAGGGCCAGTACTTTTCGGGCGGCACTCCGAACAGCACCATGGCCCCCATGGTCAGGCGGAGGTAGGCGCCCGAGTCCCCTTTCGCCTTCATGAGGTTCCGTGTGGTCTTATAAAGGAAGAGGCGTGAGGAGTCGATGTGGCGGCCGAAAGCTTTGCGCTCGTAATATTCGATGACGCCCGCGCCCGCCTGGGCCGTGCAGGAGCCGAGGCTGCCCTGGTCCTCGACGGGAGAGGCCCACGGCCGCAGATCGACCGCCGCCGGAAGCGGCTCCGGGCCCCGGCCGCCGCGGTCCGGCGCGCCGAGGCCCGTCGGCCCGAGCACCGCCCGGACGTCGGGCGTTCCCTCCGTGTAATCCCGGAAGTCGGGATAGTCCGGGATCCACCCGAGGCCCCGCGTTCTTGTCTCTTCCATCGTCCCCTCCTTTCTACTTCTATTCGATGATTACGCATCCCGCCCCCTCGGGTTCACGGCCTCGAAGGGACGAGTGAGGGGGACGAACGCGCAGGGGTGTTCCCACAGGAAGCCGCCTCAGAGCGGCGAGGAGGGCGGCTGAACCCGACATTGGAAAAGTTCAGCCGGGCCGCGT
>CAYOYQ010000146.1:0-7339 GCA_964408215.1 uncultured Eubacteriales bacterium | reverse complement strand
GCCGACGCTCCTCCGGAACTCATCGAGGTCCCCGGCGAGGGGCTCCTCGAGCGCCCGGCGAACGGCCTCGCGCACGTCCGCTTCGGTCACGCTGCCGCCGGCGCCCAAGTCGATGACGTTGCCGGCGATGGCCAGGCGGACGGCCCGGTCGAGGGGGTCCGGGGCGGAACCGATGTCCGCTTCGAGATCAGCGAAGACGCCCAAGGCCAGGCGGTTCTGGCGTCCTTCACCTCGCGGTAGGGGTCGTCCATGCCGACGATCTCGCGGAGCCGCCGGTGTAGGCGCTGCCCGAGGACCGGCGGCGGCCGGTCCATATCCATATCGGCCGTCCAGCGGAGGACGTCGCGGAGGATGCGCTCGTGGCAGGCGGGGTCGGGCGAGATCCGCCGCGCGGCCTCCAGAGCCTGACGGGCGAAGCAGGGGATGCAGTCGAGATGCGTTTTCATGACTCCGCCCCGGCCGGCGGCGGCGGTTGGAAATGGCTCCTCGGGCAGGACTCGAACCTGCAACCTAGTGGTTACAAGCGCCCCAGAATTTCTTCTGGGCTTGGACTATCTCTTCACCCGGCCCGGATAAGGGCTGAGGGTGCCGGGCGCTTCCCGCGAACCCCGTCCGCGGTACGAGCGTTGCTCTAGTCTCTGCACCTTCCCTGTCCCGCCGGGACAGGGCTTGGCTCAGGATTACCTTTCTCCGCCGCGGAGGGCAGGCTTCCCTGAATTCACCCGGTTTTTCAACCACGATCTCTCGTGGAAGCTGCGATAACACAGCCACCCGCTCTGCCGATTGAGCTACCGAGGAGCAGGCTGGGGCATGATAGCATGGGTCTTCGCAAAAGGCAAGCCCTGGGAGGAGGCCGTCAGAACCGGTAGCTGGCCTGCTTGGCCATCTTGCGGTAGTCGTCGCCCGTCATTTCGACGACCTTGCACATCTCGTAGATCCGCGACCGGAGCCGGACGCCGATGCGGTCGATGAGACTGTCGCCGCCCTTCTTGTAGAAGGAGTCGCGCTTGTCCTCTTCCTCGTCGGTGTCGGGGTAATTCGTCGTGAAGAGGGTCAGCTTCTTGTGGTTGTAGCGGTGGTTGATGATATAGAAGACCGTCTCCTCGACCCAGGCGGTCGTCCGCTTGGCCCCGAGCTCGTCGAGGACGAGGACCTCCGACTGGAAGACCGGCGCCAGGACGTCCGATTCGGACAGGGTCGACTCGGGGGTGAAGGTGCTCTGGATCTCGCGGATGAGGTCGCGGAAATCATAGAAGATGCAGGCCGCGTCCTTCGTCCGGATGAGCTCCTGGATGATGGCCACGGCCAGATGGGTCTTCCCCACCCCACACGGGCCGATGAACACCAGCCCCACATCCTGGGCCGGATAGTTCTTGACGAACTGGCGCGAGATCTTGAGAGCGTCCCGGTGGGAATCGTTGTGGACCTCGAAGTTGTCCAGGGTGCAGTTCAGGTAGCGCCGGGGGATGTTGGCCTGCTCGACGAGCGACTTCTTGACCCGGTCTCCGAAACACGCACAGCGCTTGGCCACTTCCGAGCCGCCGGCGTCCTCGAGGAGCCAACCCGTCCCCCCGCACTTCGGGCAGACCGCCGGTTCGCTCAATTCAGGTACCCCCGGAGGTGCTGGAGCTTCTGGGACCGGCTGAGCTTGCGCATGGCCTTCTGCTCGATCTGGCGGATCCTTTCCCGGGTCAGCTTCAGCCGAGCGCCGATCTCCTGGAGGGTCAGCGGCCGGTCGTCGTCCAGCCCGAAGCGTAATCTTATCACAAGGGCCTCTTTCTCATCCAGCTCGCCGAGGATGCCCCGGATCTGCTCCTGGACCGAGGCCTTGACGATCTGGTACTCGACCGACGGGGAGGACGCGTCGCGGATGCGGTCTTCGACCTCGAGGTCGTCGTCCTGGACCTTGTCGCTCAGGGACAGGTTCCGCTCGTCGAGGATCTGGAGGTCCTCGAGGTCGGTCTCCGAGATGCCCATGGCCTGGGCGATCTCGTCCCGGGTCGGGTCGCGGCCGAGCTCGATCTTGAGCGTCGCCGTCTTCCGCTTCATCAGAGAGATCTGGTCGGCCAGCTTCTGGGGGATGTTGAAGATGCGCGAGTAAAGGGTCAGGGCGTGGACGATGGCCTGGCGGATCCACCAGACGGCGTAGGAGACGAAACGGACGCCCCGGGTCGGATCGAACCGCCGGGCCGCCTCGATCAGGCCGATGTTGCCTTCGTCGATGAGGTCGAGCAGGCTCAATCCCATGCCCCTGTATTTCTTCACGTAGGAGACGACGAACCGCAGGTTGGACTTGACCAGCTTCTGGAGGGCGTCCTGGTCGCCCTTGCGGATCCTCTCGCCGAGCTCTTTCTCCTCGGCCTCGGCGAGCGTCGGGAACTTGGCGATCTCCTCGAGGTAGTGCTTGAGGTTCCGGGCGTCGAGGAAATCGCGGGTGTCCATGTCCGGCCGCGCTACCCTTCGCGCTCCCTGGCCTTGACGACGCCCCCGGGCCGGACATGGACCAGGGCCTTCTTGCGGGCCTCGAACTCGTCCTCCTTCCCCTGGAAGAACTCCCGGCGGACGTACTCGAGGAACTCGCCGACCTCGGACTCGATGCGCTCGATCTTGGCCCTCATGTTGAGGACGACCTCGACCCCGGCCAGGTTGACCCCGAGGTCGCGGATGAGGTTGAGGATGAGCTCCAGCCGCCGCAGGTCGTCCTCGGAATAGAGGCGGGTGTTGCCCTCGCTGCGGGACGGCTGGAGCAGGCCCTCGCGCTCGTAGAGCCGGAGGGTCTGAGGGTGGATGTTGTACATCTTGGCGACGCTCGATATGTGGTAGTACTGGGCCGGTCCCTTTTTCGTTTCCTTGCGTGTCTTTTTCATGTCAGCCCATCCCTATCGTGTCCCGCGGATTGGGTCCGGAGATCCTCTCCAGCTCCTTCATCATGTCCCGGACGCGCTGGTCCTCGAAGGGCGGCGGGACGATGTAGACCTCGGCGTATTCATCGCCGCGCCCCTTTCCCCGGGCGAGCGGCGCGCCCTGCTCCCGGATCCGGAACTTTTGTCCCGACTTGGTCCCGGGAGGGATGCGGATGGTCGTCTTGCCCCACAAGGTCGGCACCTCGACCTTGGCCCCGAGGGTCGCCTCGGGCACGGTGATCGGCACCCGGACGGAGATCGCCGCCCCTTCGCGGCGGAAGAAGGCGTGCGGCGCGACCTCGATCACGATGTAGAGGTCGCCGGGCGGCCCGCCGTTCCGGCCGGCGTTGCCCCGGCCCGGGACGCGGACCTTGGAGCCGTTGTCGACGCCCGCGGGGATCCGGACCGTGATCAGGTCGGAGATCTGGGCCGTGCCCTGGCCGCCGCAGGACCGGCAGGCCTCGCCGGGCGCCTGCCCCGTCCCGCCGCAGGTCGGGCAAGGGCTCGAGAACCTCATGAACCCCCGTTGGACGGACCCCCGGCCCGTGCCGCCGCAGGCCGCGCAGGCCTTTTTCCGACTGCCGGCCGCCCGGCCGGTCCCGGCGCAGGTCTGGCAGGCGACCAGCCGGTTGACCCGGATCTTGGCCTGGACGCCGTGGATGGCGTCCTCGAAGCCGATCTGCATCGAGTACTGGAGGTCTTCGCCGCGCTCGGGGCCTTCGACAGGCTCCCGGCCGCTCCGCCCGCCGCCTCCGCCGAACAGGTTCTCGAAGAAATCGCGGAAGGTCGAGGAGCCGTAATCGGAGAAAGCGAAGCCTTCGAAGCCCGGGCCGCCCGGGCCGCCGGGCCCCGCGCCGGGCGGGACGCCCCCGCTCTCGCCGAACTGGTCGTACTGGGCCTTCTTTTTCGGGTCGCTGAGGACGGTATAGGCCTCCTGGATCTCCTTGAACCGGGCCTCGGCCGTCTTGTCGCCGGGGTTGAGGTCGGGGTGGTACTTCCGGGCCAGCTTGCGGTACGCCTTCTTGATGTCGGCGGCGGCCGCGCTCCGGGGGACTCCCAGCGTCTGATAATAGTCTTTCGCCATGGCCGCACCTCAAGTCATCGGCGGGCCCGTCCCGGGTCCCGGTCTATCGGCAGAGGCCGCGGGGCCTAGTGTTTTTTTCCCTTGGTGTCCTCGTCGACGACCTCCGCATCGATGACCTCGCCCTCGTCCGAAGCTGCGCCGCCGCCGTCGCCGCCGGAAGGCTGCTGCTGATACCCCGTAGCGCCGCCGGCGTCGGCGGACGCGCCGCTCCCCGGCTGGGGACCGGCCTGACGGTACATGAGCTCGGTCAGCTTGTGGGAGGCCCGGGACAGGTCCTCGGTGGCCTTGTGGATGCGCTCGAGGTCGTCCGACTCGATGGCCTTTTTCGTATTCTCGATCTCGCGCTGGACGGCCTCCGCCTCTTCGGCCGGGACCTTGTCCTTGTTGTCCCGGAGGAGCTTCTCCAGGCTGTAGACGAGCTGGTCGGCGTGGTTGCGGGCGTCGATCGTCTCGCGCCGCCTCTTGTCGTCGGAGGAGTGGGCCTCGGCGTCCTTGACCATGCGGTTGATCTCTTTCTCGTCGAGGCCGCTGTGGCCGGTGATGGTGATGGCCTGCTGTTTGCCCGTGCCCATGTCCTTGGCCGAGACGTGGAGGATGCCGTTGGCGTCGATGTCGAACGTGACCTCGATCTGGGGGATGCCCCGCGGGGCCGGCGGAATGCCGTCGAGATGGAACTTGCCCAGGGTCCGGTTGGCGTCGGCCATTTCGCGCTCGCCCTGGAGGACGTGGATCTCGACGCTCGGCTGGTCGTCCGACGCGGTCGAGAAGATCTCGGTCTTCTTGAACGGGATGGTCGTGTTGCGGGCGATCATCCGGGTGAAGACGCCGCCCAGGGTCTCGATGCCCAGCGTCAGCGGCGTGACGTCGAGGAGCAGGACGTCCTTGACGTCGCCCGAAAGGACGCCGCCCTGGATGGCCGCGCCGACGGCGACGACCTCGTCCGGGTTGACGCCCTTGTGGGGCTCCCGCCCGAAGAGCTCGTGGACGAGCTGCTGGATGCGGGGCATGCGGGTCTGGCCGCCGACGAGGACGACCTCGTTGATATCGGAGGCCTTGAGGTTGGCGTCGGCCAGGGCCTGGCGGACGGGGGCGACGGAGCGCTGGATGAGATCCTCGCAGAGCTGCTCGAGCTTGGACCGGGTCATCTTCATCAACAGATGCCGCGGCCCGGAGGCGTCGGCGGTGATGAACGGCAGGTTGATCTCGGTCTCCATGGTCGTCGAGAGCTCGATCTTGGCCTTCTCAGCGGCCTCTTTCAGGCGCTGCAGGGCCATCTTGTCCCTGGTCAGGTCGATGCCCGACTCGCGCTTGAACTCCTGGACGATCCAGTCCTGGACCCGCTGGTCCAGGTCGTCGCCGCCGAGGTGCGTGTCGCCGTTGGTCGCCTTGACCTCGACGACGCCCTCGCCGACCTCGAGGATGGAGATGTCGAACGTGCCGCCGCCGAAGTCGTAGACGGCGATCGTCTCGTCCTTCTTCTTGTCCATGCCGTAGGCCAGGGCCGCGGCCGTGGGCTCGTTGATGATCCGCTCGACCTTGAGACCCGCGATCTGCCCGGCGTCCTTGGTGGCCTTGCGCTGGCTGTCGTTGAAATAGGCCGGAACGGTGATGACGGCCCGCTCGACCTTCTCGCCCAGGTAGTCCTCCGCGGCCTTTTTCAGCTTCTGCAGGATGAAGGCCGAGATCTCGGGCGGCGCGTAGAGCTTGTTGTGGGCCTCCACGCGAACGTCGCCGTTGGAAGCCTCGGTCACCTTGAACGGGACCTGCTTGATCTCCTGGCCGACCTCGCCGTAGCGGCGGCCCATGAACCTCTTGATCGAATAGATCGTGTTCTCGGGATTGGTGACCCGCTGCCTCTTGGCGACCTGGCCGACCAGGATCTCCCCCTTGGTCGTGAAGGCGACGACCGACGGCGTCGTCCGCCCGCCCTCTTCGTTCGGGATGACGGTCGTCTTTTCGCCTTCCTGGATGGCGACGACGGAGTTCGTCGTGCCCAGGTCGATGCCTATGATCTTGCTCATAAAAAATCCTCCTGGATATTCAGATTTAGCGCGAAACCATTATAAAATCTTAGTATTATTCTGTCAAGTATATTTTGTTATTCTCTAGTTGCCTCTCGAGGCAGCGAGGGGCGGCTGGGAGCGGAGTCTTCGAAGCGACCATCAGCGCCGCCCCGGAGATACACGGAGGGGCGGTGCTGGGAAGAACTATGAAAGAGGGCGACGCCGGAGAGAGGCCTTCCAAGGTCGACTAAAGAATGATTCCCTTGATCCCGTCGAAGAAGTGCCAGTAGATGGCCTGGGCGATCTCGCCCTTGGGGAAGGTCAGCTCGAGCTCCGAGATCTTCCGGCCCTCGCGCGAGCCGAATAGGTTCCGGAGAGGCAGGTCGACGTACCATCGCCAAGCTTCCCGCAGCGACTTGGCCATCCCCGCCGGCCCGGAGTCCCCGGATTTGACCGAGATATGGAGCCCGTTGTCGAAATCGAGGCTGAACGCTTTCGGCATATCCTTGAGCTCGAGGGCCTCGAGATCGAACTCGGCCGGGTTCGCCGGGGCGGCCACGGCCTTCTCTCCCGGCTTGGCCGCCGGGGCCGGCGCCGGCTCCTCGGTGTCGCCGGGCTTGATGACGATGCGTTCGGGCGCCTTGAGAGTGGTCTTCTTGACCATCTGGACCGAGCCGGCGAAACCCGGGTTGCCCCAGAACCTCATCTTCTCGAGCGGCCAGGACATCAATACCATGCCCCTGACCCGGAGATCGAGCTTCCGCCCGATGACGTCCAGGACGAAATAGAAGTTGGAGTCCTTGGCCAGCGCGTATTCGGCGGTGAGCGAGGCTTGCTTCTGGGCCAGTTCGCGCCGGTCCACGGCGGCGCCTTGGACGAGCACGGCGAGAAGCCCCGCCCCGACTATCGCCAGCGTCAGCGCTCTCTTCATGTCTTCCGGCTCAATAGATGTAGATCTTGGCCCCGACGGGGACGGCCTTGAAGACGGCCTTGAGGTCCTCGTCGCCGACCCGGACGCAACCGTGGGTCACGTTGCGGCCCAGGAGCCGCGTATAGAGCGTGCCGTGGATGAAGTAGCCCTGGCCGAAACCCAGGGCGTAGTCCCCGAGCGTCCCGGCTTCGATCCGGTCCTCCATCCCCTTGGGGATCGCCTCCCCTTCCTCGATGAAGGCCCAATCCGGCTTGACCCAATAGGGGTTGGTGATCTTCGACTTGACCGTGAACTCGCCCCGCGGCGTATCGAAGACCCAGGACCGCTTCTTGCCGCCCGGCTCCTCGAGGACCACACCGCTGCCGCAGGAGACGACGGCCTCGCGGACGACCTTCGACCCCTCCTTCAGGTAGAGCCT
>CAYOYQ010000145.1:0-7467 GCA_964408215.1 uncultured Eubacteriales bacterium | reverse complement strand
GCCCCGGGCCGCCCGCCCCGTTTCGAGATTGCGCAGGACGATCCGGCCGCTGTAACGCCCGGGCTTGACCGGGAGGAGGAAAGAGGGGAAGAGCGTCTCCTTGCCGGTCGCCTGGGCGGGCAGCGCGAACCTCTTGATCGAGGCGACGTCGCCCTTGTCGTCGATGAGCAGGAGGTAGGCTTCGGCCTTATTGCCCAGGACCTCGGCTAGAACGGCTTGGGAGGCCCTGGCGAAAACGAGGGCCTGCGACCAGCCCCTGACCGTCAGCGGCAGGGCCAGGACCGGCATGTCGAGGGGGACCTGGAGCCCGGGCGTCTCGCTCAGGGCGACGTCGACGACGTGCATGAGCTTCTCGAAGCGGGTGAACTCCTTGAACGGCTTGGCGCCGAAGTAGCCGCCCTGGGTGATGACGTCGAGGCCCTTGCGGCCGACCTCGACCTTGATCTTGTGGAACTTGCCGTCGTAGGTCTCCGGGACCTCGTAGCCGAGGACGTAGTAGGCGGATGTCGCGCCCTGGATGTCCTCGACGACCCGCTCTTCCTCCATGGTCTTGGCGAAGAACTTGCCGCCGGTGCCGCTGGCGATTTGGCGCAGCGAGTCCTCGCCCTCGAATTCGCGGAGGCTCTCGCTCGACACGCCGGTCTGGGTCTGGACGTCCCCTTTCATCCGCTCCCGGGAGACGTCGACCGTGTAGACAGGGCAGTTGGAGGCCTTGAAGTCCTTGACCATGGCGCTGTAGTCGTCTCGGAGCGTGGCGCTGGCCTGGGCGCCGTCGTAGCCGCCGAGCTGCGAGGCCAGCTGCTCGGGCGTCGTCCACTCGCCCAGGGTCGCGCCGCCCCTTTTCCCGTAGAGATACTGGCTGGCGATCCCGCCCGAGAACAAGACGATGTTCTTGAAGCCGGGCACGGCCCTGAGGACCTTGGCCATCTGGCCGAGCGCGACCATGAGCTGGCGGGCCTGGTCGACGTAGTTCTGGCGACCGGCCGGGCCGATCGCCTGGCCGGCTTGGGCCTTGGCCTGGCTCTCGTAGAACTGGCTGTTGACGTCGACCGCCGCGCCCTGGTTCGTCGCCCGCTCGTCGGCGGCAAGGACGGGGAGGTCCGTGGAGTAGATGAATTGGGTCAGGTTCTCGGCCCGGCCGGCCTTGGCCCGGGCACCGAAACTCTCGACGATGGCCCGGACCCGGGCGTGGTCGGTGGTCAGGTATTCGTTGAGGACGAGGCCCCGGGTGGCCTGGTAGCTGACGACGCCGATCTCGTCGGTGGGCTGGAGCCCTCCGTCCAGGAACTTGAGGGCGGCGCTTTTCGCCCGGAGCATGGCCTTGGGGTCCATGAAGGCGAAGTCGAAGACGAGGAAGAACTTGCGGTTCATGGGGGCGGCGATCTCGGGCGAGGCCGGCGTCGAGATGACGGCCTCGCCGGTCTCCAGGAAGTGCTTCTCGAAGTGGGTGACCGGGTAGCTCTTACCGTTGTCGAAGACCGCGAAATCCGACGCGGCGAGGTCGCTCACCGGGACGCCACCCTTGGCCGTGACGTAGACCTGGACCAGCTTGACGGAGATGGTGACCTGGTACTGGAGCGGCTTCTGGGCCGTGGCTTGGCCGGAGGCGCCGGTAGAGGCTGCGGAGGTGCCCGAAAAGGCCGGCGAAAAGAAGATGAGCAGGGCCGCCGCGGCGGCGGCGAGGACGGCGCGGCGCGGGCCGCGGCGAAAGGCGATGGCGAAGAGAACGTTCATGGAACACCCCTCGGACCGGATATCCCTGATGCGACGATTATATCACGATTCGAGCGCCGCCTCGGCCAGGGCGGCGACATTGCGGGGCGGGACGTCGGGCAGGATGGCTTCGTGGCTGGGGCTGACGATGAGGTGCGGGCCGAGCAGGGCTTTGACCCGGCGGACTTCCCGCTTGACGTCCTCGGGCGAGCCAAGCGGCAGGACGCGCTGGGTGTCGACGCCGCCGAGGAAAGCGATCCGGCCGCCGAAATCGCGGGCCAGCGTCTCGGCGTCCATGTGCGCCGCTTTCGCCTGAAGCGGGTGGAGGCAGTTGACCCCGGCCGCTATGAGCTTGGGGATGACCCTGTGGATCGAGCCGCAGGAGTGGAGGACGACCTGGTAGCCGCGGCGGTGGGCCTGGGCCGTAAGCTTTTGGAACCAGGGCAGGACGAAGCGGTCGAAGAGGGCCGGCGAGATCATCAGGTCGAGCTGTGTGCCGAAGTCGTTGCCGAAGAAGTAGGCGTCGACCCGGTCGCCGGCCAGGTCGAAGAAGCGCTCGTTGGCCTCGTAGTAGAAGCCGCAGACGCGGTCCGTGGCCGCTTCGACGACCTCGGGGTGGGTGTGCATCTTGATGAAGTAGGCGTCCATGCCGAAGAAGTCCATGAGGTCGTGGTAGAACGGGGTCCAGAGGCCGGATGCGCGGTAATGGGGGCCGGCTTCGTCGAGGGCCCGGAGGGTCTCCGAGAAATTGAGGCGGGCGGGATCGGGCCAGTCGAAGCGGTCGAGCTCGGCCGGGTCCTCGACCTCGGCCAGCGGGCCGGCCTGACCGTGGCTGGATTTGGCCGCCTCCCAGTTCCAGTTGAAGATGCCCTTGGCGGCGGTCGAGGGGAAGGTCGTGGCCATGAAGCTCGGCGAGATCCAGCGGTAGTCGTCGCCGAGCTTAAGGCGGAATTCCTCCTCGGTCTTGGTGCCGAAGTAGCGGTGGAGGCCGGGCCAGCTGTCGGGATGGGGATTGCCGAGCCAGAGCCCGCAGCGCGGGGCAGGGGCGAGGCCGACGATGGCCTTGACGATCTCGCGGCTGGTCATGGGCGAAAGGGATGATAGCGGCGCGGCCGGGGGCCTGTCAAGGAGACCGGGGATGGGGACATGTACCCTTGGTACGTGTCCCCGTCTTCCTAAGGACCGGGCCGTTGTGTATGATGTGAGGCACCGGCCGGAGCCGGGCGGGGACATGTACGAGGTACGTGTCCCCTCTCTTCTGGAGAGATGGAGGGACCATGAAGAAGCGCTCGAGAGGAACAGCGATCGTGCTGGGCTTTTTCGCCGTCGCGGGACTTGTCGCCGCAGCGGCAGCGGAAGTTACGGGGCCGCCTCCGTCTGCCAAACCCGTCTACCTCTACAAGACCACCTTCATTCGCGCCGCGCAAGGCAAGCTGCTTGACCTCATCGCGCTCTACAAGGACCGGATGGCCGTGATCGAAAAGGCGGGCGACGTCCGGCCCTTCTGGTGGCGCCATACCCAAGGCGACCAGTGGGACCTGATGCTCCTCACTCCGATGGGCAGCTATGCCGACTATTACGCCAAGGCCCGGGTGGCCAAGCGCAAGAGAACCGCCGAGGCCTCGGGGCTCACGGAGGAGGCCTTCGCGGGGAAGGTCGACGCCTGCTCGTCGTGGAAAGAGGACGTCTACGTGATGGGCCCTCCGCTCGAGTTCGTGACTAAGCAGTTCGAGGGCATGGCCTACTTCCACATCGAGATCATGGTCTCGCTGCCGGGCAAGCAGTCCGAGCTCTATAAGGAACGGGAGATGGAGAACGTCTACGGCGTCGCCGGGGGCCGTCCTTATAATATGATCTTCGTCCGCGAGTCGGGCGCGTCGTGGGACATCTACACGCTCGGCTGCTACCGCGACCTCCAGCACTGGGCCGCGCCGAGCCCGTTGACCAAGGACGAGCGCGAGGCGGCGGCCAAGAAGGCGGGCTTCGCGAGCGCCGACGCCATCGGCCCCTACATGCGCACTCTCATCGACTTCCACCGCGACACGATGGGCGTCGCGATCAAGTAGGACCTTGGGGACATGTTCCTCGGATGATCGGGGACATGTACCCTTGGTACGTGTCCCCTCTCTTCAAGTGGCTCGTGGCCGCTGTTCACGCGGGGAGATGCCCCTCTTCGGCGTGGGAATATCGTCGATGGCCCTCGCCATACAGGCCGATCAGATCTCCTCTATGAGCGCGGCCTCGCGCCAGGTCCCGTCCTTCTCGACGCGGACCGTCTTGATCTCGAAGGGCGCGAACGACAAGGGGACATGTACCGGAGTTACGTGTCCCCGATCTTGAACGGCGCCCTTTTGCGGCCGCGCGATCTTCAACTCCGCCTTGGTCATTTTGCCCACCGCTTCCTGGAGCCGGACGATCAGCGCTCTCCCGTCGTAGGAACGGTTGAAGGCCAGGAGCCGGACCGAGCGGGGCTTCAGAGCGAGGAACGTCTCGACCGGCGAGGCGAGGCTCTCGTCGTAGGGCAAATGGGCGTAGGCGGCGGGGGGAGCGGCCAAGTAGTCGGCCAGACCGGGCATCATCGCGCGGACCGAAGCCGGCGCGCCGGCCGTGACCAGGAGCCGGAATTCGTGGACGCCGATATCGGCGAACTTCCATTGGGGACATGTACCTTTGGTACGTGTCCCCAAATGAAATCCTCTCTCGTGGCAATAGGCCGAGCTTCGCAGGACCGAGAGCCTGAGCTCGCCGTCCATGAAGTCGAGTCCGTGCTGCCCGGACGAAGCGATGCCGAGCGCGAGGGGCCCGTCCCCGGCGGGGACCGTCACTCTCGCTTGGGATTTTCGGCTGGCCGCGGCAGGCGTTCCTTCGATGGCCAGCCAGCGGCCATGGACATGCTCTTCGCCGTCTGCGGGCCGGAAGATCGCCCCGCCCGGGACCTCGGCCAGGAGAGCCGGCTCGACGAGCCCGGTCGGCACGGCCAGCTTCAGCCGCCGGCGCTCCTCGTTCCAGGTGACACGGAAGCGGAGCTCGACAACGGGCCAGGCGGGATAGGTCGCGGCATCGATGACGATCCGGCTAGCTTTGAAGGCGCGGACCGACCGGGTGACGATGCGCACCGGGCCGTGCTCGACGACGGCAGGCCGGCCCAAGGGCTTGAACCGCCCGACGATCTTGCGGTAATGCCCGAGCCCGGCGCCCCACGCGTCCCCCGTGTCCTCGACGACGAGCGGCTCGAAGAGGGGCCCGGCGGGATAGCGGCCGAAAGCGGCCAGCGCCGCGATGAGCCCCGAGCGCGGGTCGAGGCGAGAGGCCGGCACGACGGGGGCTTGAAAGGGGACATGTACTTTTGGTACGTGTCCCCCTTCTTGAGTTGCGTGTCCCCTGACTTCGAACGCCTTGAGCCAGTACCGCGAGACACCGACGCCAGGCAGGTCGTCGACGAAGGCGACGCGGCGTCGCCAGTTGTTGAACGGCAGGAGCGACTCGGGCTGTTCCTCCTGGCATGGGACCTCGCGGCCGTCGGCGCGGAAGAGGCGCATCCGCCATAGCCCTTTCCAGAACGGCCGGTGGTCGGCCATGCATTCGAACTCGACCGGGACGCGGCGGAGCGACGGATTCATATTGACGACCGTGACGGGCAGGGCCGGCGAGTTGCGGCTACCGCGATTGAGGACGGCCGCGGCGCGAAGAGTGATCGCGCGGGCCGCGTCCTCGGCCCGGCCGTACTGGTCGAAGGCGTCGCGCTCCGCCGGCTCGGTGCAGGTACCGGCCAGGATGTCGTGGAAGTCGTTGAAGAGATGGAGGTCCCACGCCTCCCGAAGCTCCGTTGCCGGGAACGCCGCGCCGCGAAGCCACGAGGCGGCCGCGGCGACGCCCTCGGCCTGGACGAGCCGGCCCAATCCTGCGACGGCCCGGCGCTTGACGCGCGAAAGCGACGTGTAGCAGCCGGTGAAGACCCGCTGAAGGTCGCCGTCGTGGACCGGGGCCGCGCCGGCCGCGTCCTTGACCGCGTCGAAGAACCGGTCGGGCGTGCTGTGGGCGACGCGGACGCGCGACTCGCGGGCGGCGAAGGCGTCGATCGCGGCGAGATCCCGCCGCGTCGCCCCGCCGCCGTGGTTTCCGAGCCCCCAAAAGACGGGGACGTCGCGGCCGAGCCGAAGCGCTAGCGCGACGCCTTCACGGAGGCGCTCCTCGATGTTGTCGTGCTCGGTGTGATAGAGCCCGACGGCGATGCGGTAGGCCGCAATGACGGTGCCGTCGACGCCGCGCCAGCGGTAGAGATCCGCCGGAAGGGCGAGCTCCTCGGCCTGCGGCCGCATGTGGATGTACATCTCGTAGCCGGCCCGGCGCAGGATCTGGGGCAGGCCGCCGCTGTGCCCGAACGAGTCGAAGTTGTAGGCGACCCGGGGGGCGGCGCCGAACGTCTCCCGGAAGTAGCGGCGGCCCTCCGCGATCGAGCGGATGAGCGCTTCCGTTCCCGGCAGGTTGACGTCGGGCTGGATGAACCAGCCGCCGGAGACGGCCCAGCGCCCGGCTTCGACGTGGCGGCGGATCGCGGCGAAGAGCTCGGGGTCGAGGCGCTCGACGTGCTGATAAAGCCAGGCCTCATTGTGGCAGAAGATGAGCCCCGGGTGCTCGTCGAGGATGTCGGCGGCGTTGCGGAAGGTCGCCAGCGCCTCCGCCGCCCCCTCCTCCCAGCGCCACTGCCACACCGGATCGAGATGCGCGTTGCAGATCAGATGCACCGAAATCGGGGACACAATACCTATTCCCCTATTTCTTTCTTTCATTAGGGTCCCTCGGGATCAATTCCATGTCGGACTGGACGGACGTTCTGCTCTCCGCGGCCGTCGAAGGCCGAGAAAATGGGTGAATAGGTATTGTGTCCCCGTTTTAAAGCTCCTCTTTACTGGGCAGGTTCTTGTACCAGGTGAAATACAGGACGACCGCGATGGCCGCGGCGACCCCGGCCCAGATCGAGAGCTGCTTCCATTTCCTCAGGAAAAGGTAGAAAGGCAGGATGGCCAGGGAGAACTGGAAGGCCGCCGTCACGACGCCGTTGAGCATGTCGATCTTCGGCATCTTGTCCTTGGCCGGAACGAGGCCGCGCCGGACGCACTCCCGCCGGACCGGTCCCCAGAAGCCGAACGGCCGGACCCTGGCGTAGAACTTGACCAGGACCTCCATGTCCGCGGGCTTGGTCAGGGCTGCCGCGACGAGCGTCGTGACGAGGCCGATCCCCATATCGACGGTCAGGGAGGCGGCGGCGTGAAGGCCCTTGATAAAAATGAGCCGCAGCGAGATCAGGACCGCCGAAACGGCCATGCTCCAGACGAAGGCCTTGGCCCCGAACCGCCAATAATGCCAGCGCATCGTCGCCGGCACCAGGATGACCGTGACCACGACGAAGACCATCATCTCCCAGGCCGTGACGATGTTCGAGAACGAGAGGGAGAAGACGAAGCCGACGAGGACGGCCACGACCGAAGCGACCTGCCCCAGTCGGACAAGGGCCTTCTGGCCGAGGTCCTTGGCGAAGTAGCGCTTGATGAAATCGTTGATGACGACGGAGCTCGTGACGTTGATCATGGCGCTGATCGTCGACATGAGCGCCGCGAGGAGCACGGCCATGAACAGGCCGCGCAGCCCGACCGGCATCTTCAGCAAGACGAGAGGCATGATCTTCTCGGCGTCGAAGCCGGCCTGGTCGCCGAGATAGAAGATGCCCAGGACCATGAACGAGACGCCCAGGAC
>CAYOYQ010000144.1:5264-7522 GCA_964408215.1 uncultured Eubacteriales bacterium | reverse complement strand
TTTCTTCGTCAACAAGATCATGGCCTCCAAGCACGACAAGGACACGGTCTACGCGGCCGTCGACAGCCATAAGACGGGCGACTACAAGCCGTACCTTCTCGCGAGCGCGGACCGCGGCCGGACCTGGACGAACATCGCCGGCGGGCTGCCGCAGCGGACGATCGTCTGGTCGGTCGCTCAGGACCGCGTCAAGAAGGAACTGCTCTTCGCCGGGACCGAGTTCGGGATCTACGCGACGCTCGACGCCGGCAAGACCTGGCTCAAGCTCGGTGGCGGCGTGCCGACGATCTCGTTCCGCGACATCGAGGTCCAGGAGAGGGAGTCGGACCTGGTGGGCGCGTCGTTCGGGCGCGGGTTCTTCGTCCTCGACGACTATTCGCCGCTGCGGGAGATGAGCGCGGACGCGCTGGCCAGGGAGGCCGCGCTTTTCCCGGTCAAGAAGGCCCTGCAGTACCTGCCGTTGCGGCCGATCGATTCGGACATGAAGGGCTGTCTCGGCGAAGCCTACTTCACCGCGCCCAATCCTCCCTTTGGCGCCGTCTTCACCTATTATCTCAAGGACGGCGTGAAGTCGGCGGCCGAAGCGCGCAGGGAAGCGGAGGCCAAGCTGATCAAGGAGGGCAAGCCCGTGCCGATCCCCGGCTGGGACGCCCTGCGCAAGGAGGAGAACGAGGACAAGCCGGCGGTCGTCCTCATCGTCGAGGACGAGGCCGGCCAGGTCGTGCGGCGGATCGCGGCGCCGACGGCAAAGGGCCTTCATCGCGTGGCCTGGAACCTGCGCTATCCGGCCGTCGAGCCGACCCAGCTCGAGTCGCCTCAGCGCGAGTCGTGGGAGCGCGATCCGGTCGGCCCGATGGCCGTGCCGGGGCGCTTCACGGTGACGCTGGCCAAGGTCGTCGACGGTGTCACGACCGCGCTCGCCGGGCCGCAGCCGTTCGTCGTCGAATCATTGAACCTGGCCAGCCTGCCGGAGAAGGACAAAGCGGCTCTCCTCGTCTTCCAGAAGAAGGCCGGCGAGCTGCAGCGGGCCATGATGGGCGCGGGCGCGGCGGCCGAGGACGCGCTGAAGAACATCCGCTACGTCAGGAAGGCCCTGCTCGAGACACCCGACGCAGCGCCGAAGCTGGCCGAGGCGGCCCGGGCGATCGAGAAGCGCATTCAGGACGAACTCGTCGTCCTCTTCGGCGACCGGACCCGGGCCATGCGCTCCGAGCCGACCGAGCTTTCGCTCATGGACCGGGTGACGGCCCAGCTCGATGCGACCGGGCCGATCACGGCCACGGCCAAGCGCGGCTACGAGATCGCGGCCGACGCGTTCGAGAAGCTCCTCGAAGAGATGCGGCAGACGATCGACGTCGACCTGAGGAAGCTCCAGGGCGACCTCGAGGCCGCCGGCGCCCCCTGGACTCCCGGCCGGGGCGTCCCTATCTGGAAGAAAAAGTAGGAAAAGGGGGACACAATACCTATTCACCTAATTTAAAATGGGTGAATAGGTATTGTGTCCCCGATCTAATTACCAGTCGTCGGTGCGGAAGGGCGAGGCCGGGAGGCCCTCCCTGTTGGCCAGGTTGGGCACGGCCATCTCGTGCCAGCCGAACCGCACCGCCTTGGGCGCCGCGACGCGCGGGCTCCGGACGACGACCGTCGCCCCATCGATCTCCGCTTCGGCCTTGTAGAACATCCGGTCCTCGCCGGCGATCTCGAACCAGACGAGCGGCTGCGTGTCGTTCGAGATGAGCCCGCCGCCGACGTGGTCGAAGGCGATCCGGGCCTTGTCCCCCTCGACGGTCATCGCCCTGTAGAGCGGCCCCGAATAGACGAGGCCCTTCTCGCCGTAGGTCTTGGCCCGGGCCCACAGGGCCAGCCGGCGGCCGACGTCGACCTTGTTGATGGGATGGATGTTGGTGAGATCGGCGATGTCGGTAACGACGGCCATGCCGGTCGCGGGGATGCGGAGGGCGTCGCGCTGGGCCTCCCAGATGAGCGGCAGGCGCTCGGCGTCGTGGACCGGGCTGCCCTTCATGTTCCGGTCGTAGCCGTAGTTGTAGGGCGCGAGCTGGACGTAAAGGAAGGGGAAATCGCCGATCTTCCAGCACTCGCGCCAGCCGCGGATCAGGGCCTCCATCTTCGTCGTGTAGAGGAGGCCGTCGTTGCGGTTGCTCTCTCCCTGGTACCAGATTGCCCCGCGGATCGCGAACGGCGTCAGCGCGTGGATCATACCGTTATAGAGCGCGGTCGGCGTCTGGGGGCTGTCCCAG
>CAYOYQ010000144.1:0-5164 GCA_964408215.1 uncultured Eubacteriales bacterium | reverse complement strand
AGTCGTCGTTCCGGGTCTTGAGCCCGTCGAGGATCGGCTTGAGCTCGGGAAAGGCCGCGTATCCCGCCGGCGGCGTCCAGGGCTCGATGAGCGTGCCGCCCCAGGCCGAGGCGATCATGCCGACGGGGACGCCGAGCTTCCTGTGGAGCTCCAGTCCGAAATAGTAGGCCACGGCCGAGAACGGCCGGACCGCGTCGGGCGCGCAGACCTTCCACTGGGCCTCGACGTCCTCGCGCGGCTCCGCGGCGGTGCGCTTCGGGACGAGGAAGAGGCGGAGGTTCGGGTGGTCGGCCCGCAGGATCTCGGGCGCCGGGTTGGGCAGCCACGACATGGCCCATTCCATGTTGGACTGGCCGGAGGCGAGCCAGACCTCGCCGACGAGGATGTCCTTGACAACGAGCGCCGGCCCCGAGGCCCCGCTCACCGTCATCTCGAGGGGCGCCCCGCCCGCCTTGACCGGATCGAAGACGACGCGCCATTTGCCGGCGGCGTCGGCCACGGCCTTCTTTTCCTGGCCGTTGAAGCGGACCGTCACCGGCTCGGCCTTGTTCGCCCAGCCCCAGACGGCTACGGGCCTGTCCTGCTGGACGACCATGTGGTCGCCGATGACCGCCGGCAGCCTCACGGCCGCCGCTAGGGCGGCCGGAAGCCCGACGATGAAGAGCGCCGCGAGAACGGGCGCCGGAATTCGAGCGCGCATCTTATTCATTGTCCCCTCCCATGTGGGCGTTTGACCCATCCGTCCGGCCGAAGATAGCCTCAGGGGCCGTCCGAGTCAAGGCCAGAAAAATGGGGACACAATACCTATTCACCTATTTCGAAATTGGGTAATAGGTATTGTGTCCCCGTTTTAAAATTGCAGGCGGAAGGTGAAGCCGTCGGGACGGACGCCCAGCGACCAGGTCACACGGGGCGCGGACGTCGCCGCGGCCGCCGGGTAGCCCGCCTCATACCTCTTGAGGTCGCGGGTCGCCCGCATCGGCTGGGTGAAGATGTTGAGGAGCGAGACGGCCTCGCCGAGCGCGAAGGTCAGAAGGCCGTCGCCGGCCGGGCGATCGAACGCGGCCACGGTGACGATCCCGGCCGCCGCGTTGACCCCGGCATTCAGAAGATGGGTCGTCAGGCTCCGGCCCGACTTCTCGCGGCGGGCGCACTCGCGCAGGAGCTCCTCGGCCTGTTTCAGCTTCGCTAGGCGCTCCACCGCGGAAGCTTCGGGAAGGGCCCGCAGCTTCTTCGCGGCCGTGGCCGGTGTGAACGGGTCCATGACCAGGCCGACGACGCCGAGGGCGAAGGTCCCGCCGCCGACGAGCATGTCCTGGCCGAAGCTGTTGTCGACGTCGGGCCCGCTCTTCCAGTTCGTCGCGGCCAGAACGCCCATAGTCGCCGCCCCGGCGGAATAGGCCCCAAGCCAGCCGTAGAGCCAGGTCCTCGCCCGCGGCTGCCCGGCCTCGAGGGCCGAGGTGACGAACGCGAGACGCTCCGCGACCTGTTCGTCCGTGAGCGCGGCTTCTTGGCCGTACGCCCCGACACCGGACGCCAGGCCGCTGAGCAGTAGGATCGCAGCCACACGCTTGAAATGGATCATGGCCGCCCCCTTTCGACGATCGGGTCTTTCGGTCGGATCATGCGCTTCTTCACGGACCGGACGGTCCGGCCTCTCCGTCACGCTAGACATTATGCCACCCCCGGGAGGTTGTCAACGGCCCCCGGAAAGTGCAGAATAGGCCGTCGATAAGACCCGGAAAGGAGGCCGTCCATGAAGCCTTTCAGCCGCGTCGTCACCGCCGCCGTTCTTCTCGCCACCATCGGGGCGTTCGCCTCGGACCAGGTCCCATCGGTCGACTGGGACATGATCGCCAAGATCCGCGAGGAAGGCCTGCAGCGCTCCCAGGTCATGGACATCGTCGGCTACATGACCGACGTCCTGGGGGCCCGCCTGACCCTGTCCGAGGGCATGAAGCGGGCCCAGATCTGGGCCAAGAGGAAGATGGAGGAGCTCGGCCTCGAGAACGTCGTGATCGAGCCGTTCATGGACTACGGCGCGGCCTGGGACAACGAGTACTTCTCGCTCCACATGCTCGAGCCGGAGTACCAGCCGATGATGGGTTTCCCGCTGGCCTACACCTCGGGGACGAAAGGCAAGGTCGTCGCGCCGGCCATCATCGCCGCTGACATTCAGACGAAGAAGGACCTCGACCGCTATCGGGGCAAGCTCAAGGGCGCGGCCGTGCTCTCGACCCCGCCGGCGACGCTCGATATGGCCGCCCTGACCGCAGGCGTCTCGCGGCTCACCGACGAAGAGCTCCGGCAGATGGAACAGGCCGTCCTGCCGCGGCCGCAGCGGACGCCGCCCCCTCCCCCGCCGCCCAATCCCGACCTGGTCAAACCCGAGGAGAAGATGGGCTTCTTCCGGGACGAAGGGGCCGTGTGCGTCCTCCAGTGCGAAGGCGGCTCGCTCGGTATCGTCCGCGGGTTCGCCCGTCCCGGCTCGAACCAGGACCACTGGTCCCGCGAAAAGGACCTCCAGACCCTGCCGATCATCGCCGTGACGCCGGAGCATTACAACCGGATGTTCCGGATCCTCAAGCGCGGCCTCCCGGTCAAGGTCGAGGTCGAGGTCCGCAACCGCATCGGCGAGAAGGTTGAGAAAGCGGCGAACGTCATCGGCGAGATCCCCGGGACCGACCTCCGTGACGAGATCGTCATGGTCGGGGCCCATTACGACAGCTGGCACGCCGCGTCGGGGGCCAGCGACACGGCCGCCGGCTGCGCCGTGGCCCTCGAGGCCGCCCGCATCCTCAAGGCGATCGGGGCCAAGCCGCGGCGGACCATCCGGGTCGCTTTCTGGGCCGGCGAGGAGCAGGGCCTCCACGGCTCGCGCGAGTACGTCAACGCCCACTTCGGCAACCCGAAGGACCCCAAGGTCGGGGTCAAGCCCGGCTACGACAAGTTCTCGGTCTACTTCAACCAGGACTACGGGGCCGGCCAGTTCCGCGGCCTCTACCTCCAGGGCAACGAGTACGTCCGGCGCATTTTCGCGGCCTGGATGGAGCCGTTCAAGGACTTCGGGATGACGGCGCTCTCGATCCAGAGCGTCGGCAGCACCGATCACGTCCCCTTCGACGCCGCCGGCCTGCCCGGCTTCCAGTTCATCCAGGACCGCATCGGCGGCACGGCCGGACACACGAACATGGACTTTTACGACACCCTGCGGGCCGAGGACCTCGTCAAGAACGCCGTGGTCGAGGCGGCCTTCGTCTACCACGCCGCCATGGCGGACTTCCGCATCCCCCGTAAATCGTTGAAATAAAAGCCGTTTTTCGATTGACACCCCGGCGGACGCGTGCTATCATGTGGCCCCTTTTGCGGGGTGTCCTTCACCCTTCAAAATAAATCACTCAGGAGGTTAGTTGGTATGGCGACTCTGAAAGAGAAATTCTACCTGAAAGTCGGCCCGATGCAGGCCCGGGTCAGGGCCCTGGCCAAGGACCACGCCACGGTCAGCGTCTCCAAGGTCGACGTCGGCCAGGTTGTCGGCGGCGCCCGCGACATCATCTCGATGCTCTGGGACGTCTCGCTGCTCGACAAGTTCGAAGGCATCCGCTTCCGCGGCTACTCCATCCCCGAGCTGCGCGAGAAGCTGCCCAAGGCCCCCGGCGGCACCGAACCCCTGCCCGAGGGCATCTTCTATCTCCTCCTCCTCGGCGAGCTCCCGACCTATCAGGACTGCCTCGCGATCACGGAAGAGTGGCGGTCGCGGAGCGTCCTGCCCCAGTACCTGATCGACGTGATGAACGCGGTCCCCAAGGACACGCACCCGATGACCCAGTTCTCGCTGGCCATCCTCCAGCTGCAGCGCGAGTCGGAATTCGCCCGCCGCTACAAGGAGAAGATGCCCAAGACCCAGTACTGGGACGCGATGTACGAGGACGTGATGAACCTCATCGCCAAGCTCCCGAACATCGCCGCCTACATCTTCCGGCGCACCTACTTCGACGGCAAGCACATCGCCCCCGACCCGAAGCTCGACTGGGGCGGCAACCTGGCCCACATGCTCGGCGTCAGCAAGGACCCCGCCTTCATCGAGCTCATGCGGCTCTACCTCTGCATCCACAGCGACCACGAGGGCGGCAACGTGTCGGCCCACACGACCCACCTCGTCGGTTCCGCCCTGTCCGACGCCTACTACTCGCTGTCGGCCGGCATGGACGGCCTGGCCGGCCCGCTCCACGGCCTGGCCAACCAGGAAGTGCTGGCCTGGATCATGGACCTGATGAAGGAGTTCGGCGGCGTCGTCCCGACCAAGGAGCAGATGGAGAAGTTCATGTGGGACACGCTCAACGGCGGCCGGGTCATCCCCGGCTACGGCCACGCTGTCCTGCGCAAGACCGACCCCCGCTACGTCGCCCAGCGCGAGTTCGCCCTCAAGCACCTGCCCGACTACGATCTGTTCAAGATCGTCAGCCTCATCTACGAGGTCGCGCCCGACGTCCTGACCAAGCACGGCAAGACCAAGAACCCGTGGCCGAACGTCGACGCCCACTCCGGCGTCCTGCTTTACTATTACGGCGCCAATCAGTTCGACTTCTACACGGTGTTCTTCGGCGTGTCGCGGGCCCTCGGCGTCCTGGCCCAGCTCATCTGGGACCGCGCCCTCGGCCTGCCGATCGAACGGCCCAAGTCCGTCACGACCGAGTGGCTGGAGAACTTCATCAAGGAGCAGCAGGCCGCTGCCCCGGCCGCGAAGTAGCGGCTTCGCGCGGAACGATCGCTCAGGGCCGCCGTCCTCCGGGACGGCGGCCCTTTTTTATTGACGCCCGTTTTGCTATCATCTTCTTTTCGAGGAGGCTTACGATGGAACACAAGATCGGGCTCATCGGCTGCGGCACCGTCGGCCAGGGGCTGCTCAAGATCCTGCACGACAAATCCGACTCCCTCCGCGACGCGTACGGCTTCGAGGCCAAGGTCGTGGCCATCTCGGACAGGCTCAAGGGCACGCTCCTCGCGCCGGAAGGGATCGACATCCCCGCCGTCCTGGGCCTCCTCGAGCAGGGCAAGACCCTGGACGCGTATCCCAAGGCGGCGCCCGGGATGGCCGAGCCCCTCGATCCGCTGGACATGATCGAGCGCACCGACGCCGACATCATCGCCGAGATGACCTACA
>CAYOYQ010000143.1:0-7529 GCA_964408215.1 uncultured Eubacteriales bacterium | reverse complement strand
GGGAAATAGGTATCATGTCCCCCATTTGAAATCGCGGTAGGTCTCGACGGCCTCGACGCGGATGTTCTTGACGATGACGCCGACATGGATGCGCATGACCGCCTTGACCATCATGTGATAGCCCTCGGGGAGGACGGCGAAGTCGAGCTCGATCTCCATGCGCTTGAGCGGGGCCGGCCGCTTGGCCAGGGTCAGTTCGGTGCGGCGGACGTCGTGGGTCGCCGGGTCGACGAAGTAGAGGCCCTCGAGCGTCTTGTCATTGCGGAGGCGGGAGCGGGAACGGAGGAGGAGGACGGGTGAGCCGTCGAGCTCGGAGGGGCCCTCGAGGAAGAAATCATAGCCGGCACGGCGGTCGGCGGCGAAGGGGAAGATCTCGTCGCGGGCCATGTCGAGGCTGCGGCGGCCGCGGCTCTGCTGGTCGGCCTCGCGATCTCCGGGGCTGGAGCGGCGCTGCTTGGCGGCGCGCTGGCGGGCCTCCTTTTGTGTTTCCGCGGTGACGTCCTTGGTCCGGCCGTCCCGGGTCTCGGTGGCGCGGAGGATCTCTTCGGACCAGTAAAGGCCGTCGACGGTGACGATCTTGTCCGTTTCGACGACGCTCGCCGGCTTCCAGTCGGAGGTCATCCGGGACGACGTCGAGCGGGCCCGGGCCTGCCAGGACTCGAGCTCGGGGTAGGAGGCCTGGCGTTCAGCGATCGTTTCGACGAGGGCCAGGGCCTCCGGCGAAGAAACTGTGGGAGCTTTGGCACCACGCGACTTTTGCGGGGACGCCTCTGCTGCCGGAGGCGCGGTCCGGGCGGCGGAGGGGATGGGCGCGGAGGCGATCAGGACGGCCGCGAAGGTCGCGATAACAAGAGCCGCGCGGAACTTCATGGTTGTTCGCCTCAGGATCGGTTCGACGGGACCATTCTTCCACAGCCACAGGCCAGCGTCAATTTATCGGGGGAAACTCAGCCGCTATTTGTTTTATGAGACCTTTGAACGCTGTTTACCGCCTTGGCGATCCGGATCTTGACCTCGATCCCCTCGAGCGGGTCCTTCCGCGGCAGCACTCCAAGCATCACAGCTTCCTCATAAAGGGCATCAAGGATCCGGTATTTCTGGTCGAGATCCATCTTGTCGGACCTGATCCGCTCGCTTTCAAACGCCCGCAAGGCGGCACTTCTTTTTTTCACTTTAGGCATAGGCCACCTTGAGTTTAGCCGAGGTCCTATGAAGGGATAAGTCGAGCGTCCAAATGGGAACTGACGACAGACGGGCGGAAGCCAGGAGGTGAGCATCGAGGTAACTGATCCCCATGCCCATGAGCTGATGGACATCGATCAGGCGCATCACCTCGTCATGGTCGGCCGCCGCTGCCCTTGGCAGCGAACACAGAAAGGCCAGGATCTGGCGCCTGTTGACGATATGACCGCAGGCCAGCTCGCCGATGATGAAGGGATGGCATAAAACCTCTCCTTCGTCCAGCAAGGCCTCGAGCCTAGCGTTCCCTTTACGCAGGTGGTCGATCCAGATCGAGGTGTCGACGAGGACCATCTCTTACCAGTTGCTTCTCCGCCGGGGGATGGGTTTGAGGTCCTTTTCGGTCCCACCGAGCTTGGCCAGCCTCTTGGCGCTCTCTCGGGCGATCAGGTATTCAAGCCCCATGCGGACGAGGGCCGTTTTCTCCTTGATGCCCGTGAGCTCGGAAGCCCTGGCGAGGAGTTGGTCGTCGATGATGAGTGTCGTTCTCATATGCATAGATATGGCATTATTATGCATCTTTGTCAAGGCCTCCTTTCGTCAATAAAGACGCTTGGCGGGCCGGAAAACTCTCATCCTTTCCCGCTGTCCCTTCCGGCTATCGGGGAGCCCGCGTTTTTGATATCATCTGCCGAACATATCGAATCTCGAGAAAGGATCCGGGATGAGCGCGATGAACAAGAAAGCGGCGAAGAACATCTCGAGACGGGGATTCCTGGGGGCGTCGCTGGCGGCGGCCGCGGCGGCCGGGCTGAGGGCCAAGGCAGGGACCGCGGGCCCGGCGTCCCGACCGGCCACGCAAGCGGCGACGCCGGCCAAGCCGCCGCTCAAGATCCGGGAGTACCGGCGCCTCGGCCGGACAGGCTTCAAGGTGTCCGACATCTCCGTCGGCGGCGGGCCCCTCAGCAATGACAACGTCCTGCTGGCGGCCCTCGATGCCGGCATCAACTACGTCGACACGGCCGAGCACTACGAGCGCGGCGGCTCGGAGCGGACGATCGGCCGCGTCCTCGAGACGCAGCCCCGCGACTCCTTCTTCATCACGACCAAGCTCAACATCAGCTTCAACAAGCAGGTCACGAAGGCGGGGCTCAGGGACCGGTATATGAAGTGCCTCGAGCGCATGGGCACGGACCACGCCGACTGCCTGATGATCCACATGTGCACTCTGGAGCAGGTCAAATACGAGCCCTACCACGAGCTCATCGCTGAGCTCAAGGCCGAGGGCAAGGTCCGCTTCTCGGGGCTTTCCAACCACGGCGCCGACCTCAGCCTCTTCGGTCAGCTCGCCGACCCCATGGACAAGGTCGTGCTGGCCGCGGTCGAGGACGGGCGCTTCGACATCATGCTCTTTGTCTACAACTTCCTCCAGCGCGAAGCGGGGGGAAGGATCCTCGAGGCCTGCGCGGCCAAGGACGTCGGCGTCACCCTGATGAAATCGGACCCGGGGCTCGTCGTCGCCAACGAGCGCGAGGTCCTGGCCATGAGCGAGGACCGTTACAAGAAGGCCGGGAGCGAGCTCCCTGAGGCCTTGGTCAAGGCCAAGGAGAGGGCGGCCGCCCGGGCGGTGCTCACCGAGGCTTTCCTGAAGAAGCACGGCATCGAGGGGGCGGAGAAAGCGCGCGACGCGGCCATCAAGTTCTGTCTGTCCCATCCCGGCGTCCACACCGTCTGCCCGAGCATCAACAGCTTCGAGGCCCTCGAGACTTTCGTGCGGCTGTCCGGCCAGAAGCTGGAGATCGGCGACGAGGCCGTGCTCGGGGACGCCAGCGACGCTTTTGGCGGCGGCTATTGCCGCCACGCCTGCGGGCTGTGCGAGCCGGCGTGCCCGCGGGGCGTGCCCATCAACACCATCATGCGCTACGAGTACTACTTCGCGGCGAGAGGGCGGGAGAAGGAGGCCATGGGCCTCTACGCCGGACTGGATGAGGCCCGGGCCGCGAGCGGATGTGCCGCGTGTGCCGGCCCCTGCGAGGCGGCCTGTCCTTACGGCGTCACCATCCAGTCCAGGCTCCTCGCGGCCCACGAGCGGCTGACGCCCTAGACCGGGGACGCAAGATCCGGAATCGCGGCTCCGAGCTGATCAGCCGCGATTCTGAAGGTCGCTTCCAGGGATCCGCTCCCCGCCGATCCCCGATCTAGCCAGCTTCCGGTGCCCCAGCCGGACCAGGTCCTTGACCAGCTCGATGGCGATCATGACGGCGACGAATAGGAGCGAGAACCGGACGCTGTACCTGATAGCGGGCAGGGCTTTCTCGGCGATGGGCATGGCGAAGAGGCCGTCGAAGGACTGGCCGAGCAGCAGGCCGATGAGGCCGAGCGAGAGGACGTTCGAGACGACGTTCACCCAGCGCGTCCGGGTAAAGATCCGGATGAGATTGGCGATGGTCGAGACCGCCAGCATGGCGATGACGATGAGCGAAACGTAGCGTCCGGCCCCCGGGGTCAGGATCGGCTTGAAATCGCCGCCGTGCAGCGAGTAGAGGAAGATCGTCTTGTAGCGGACGAAGAGATAGAGGGCGAAGTCGGTGATGGCCAGCATGACGACGGCCCCGATGATCCGTCCGACGAGCTGCCAGACGGAGGCCTTGGGCGGCTTGACCTCGTCGAGGTCGACCCCGAACTTGGGCCAGGGCAGCTTGACGTCCTTGCCGCTCTGAGTGACGAAATAGAGGACGACCGCGACGACCCCCAGGTCGGCCAGGAAGGCCGTCGGCAGGTACATCAGGGCCGTAAAGACGTTGAGGCGGGGCATAAAGAGGAACGGGAAGATGACGAAATCCTTCTGGAAGACGACCGCCACGACCGTCAGGAAGGCGTGGAACGCGAACAGGAGCGACGTGTAGCGGACGAGGTAGCGCTTGTAGGCGGGGGCGATGATGGGCCGGTCCTCGGCGTAGCGCTCGGCGACGCGGCGCGGCGGGCCGTAGGCGTCGATGGCTCGGTCGATCGCGGCGTCGTCGGTCCCGCCGTGTTCGGCCGTGGCTTTTTCGAGGATGTGGCTGCGGATCTCGGAGAGGATCTCCTCGCGCTCGGCGCGCCCGGAGAGGTAGTGGCTGATCTCTTCGAGATAGGCTTCGAGCTTATTGGACATGGACGTTCTCCTTTGCGATCTTGTCGAGGATGCGGTTCTGGGTCTTCCAGATCTCGAGAAGCGAGGCCCGCAGAGCCCGGCCCGCGGCGGTGACGGCGTAGAACTTGCGGGGCCGGTCCTCCGACATGTCCCACTTCGAGGCGACCCAGCCGTTCTTCTCGAGCCGGCGGAGGAGGGGGTAGAGCGTGTTCTCCTCGACCTTGTAGCCGAGCGTCTCGATGTGCTTGACCATCGAATAGCCGTACATGTCCTTCTCGAGCAGGGCCAGGACGAGGATGTGGAGGAAGCCCCGGTTCATTTCCGTTTCGAGGCTGCCGATGTCGGGCTCTTGGTCTGTCATGATGTGTGCCTCACTATATTGTGTTATATACTATACTATGCGCCATACGGCTTGTCAAGGGCTTTTACCGGATATTTTTTGATTTACGCGAGTTTTTCCTAAATTGAACAAAAGCTCAATCAAGAGACCGCAGGAAATCGCACGGCTGAGAAACCGGCTTCAGGGGAGAGGGGGGTTCGGACCCCCTATCGAGCCATGAAAAAGCGCGGTAAACACGGGTTTTTCTCCCTTTTTCAGGGCTTTTTACCCCCGATTGACAGGGGAATCCAGGTATGGCAGGATGGCGTCACAAATGTGCGATTTCTGCCATAAGCACGGGGAAGGGAAGAAGTGGTATCTGAACGCCAATAATTACGCCGAGGACCTCCTCAGCGACCTCCGGCGGCGCCGCTTCATCACCCGGTTCTTCGAGGACCCGGACCACCTGGCCAAGGGGGAGCGGGCCCTGACCGCCCTCGATATCATGCCGGACTTCCTGTGGAAAGGCGTCCGGAAGAAGATCACGGCCAAACAGCAGGTCCGGCATTTCGGCCAGGTCGTGCCGATCGAGGATGTCGAGCGCATCCTGGCCCTGACGACGTCGGTCGTGCGGATGGCTTGCATGTGCCGGCACGTCCGGGTCGGGAAGGAACAGCGCTACTGCTTCGGCGTCAGCATGGAGCCCGACGGCGGCGGCATACGCAAGATCCTGGCGGAGATCGACGCCTCGTATCTCGTCGGGCCGAACGCGTCCGGCCTCGAGACGATGTCGAAGGCCGACGCCCTGGCCCGCATCCGCGAGAGCGAGGCCGAGGGCAACTGCCACACGGTCTGGACGTTCGTGACGCCGTTCCTGGCCGGGATCTGCAACTGCTCGCTCCCGGGCTGCTACGCCATGAGGACGACGGTCACGCACAAGTCGCCCGTCTTCTTCCGCGGCGAATATGTGGCCGCCGTCGACCCCGAGAAATGCAGCGGCTGCGGCCAATGCGTCAAGATCTGCCCGTTCAAGGCGTTCAAGCCCTGGAAGAAGAAGGACAAGGCCGAAGTCCGCGCGGATAGATGCTACGGCTGCGGCATCTGCCGGAGCGTCTGCGCGAAAGGGGCGATCTCGCTCGTCGACCGCGCCGCCGTCCCCGCCGCCGCCTCCCTCTGGCTTTAAATCGGGGACACAATACCTATTCACCTAATTCTTTGCGGATCTTCTCCGCGGGTCCCGGACTACAAACTAAAAAGGAGACGCTATGCCAATTCACCGAATAAACGGGAGCTGGGGGTTTTTAAAGGATTGTTGAAATAGAAAAGCGCTGGGAAAATAGGTGAATAGGTATTGTGTCCCCGTTTTATTTTTTCTTGGGACGGGGCTGCTCGACCCAGCTCTCGATGAACTTCTTGGACCCGCCCTCGCGCTCCTCGACCAGGGCCCGGAAGATGGCCCGGAGGTGGTCGTAGGGGAGCGTCCCGATGATCATCCGGTTGTTGATGATCAGGGTCGGCGTCGAACGGATGCCGTAGGGGTGCTCGGCCGAGGTCTTCTCGTATTCCTTGCCGGTCTCGACCTGGGCCTTGATCGTCTCCCGGACGGCGGGGTCGTCGAAGGCCGCCTCGACGCCGTACTTCTTGGCCAGGGCCCGGCGCCACTCGGGGTCGCGGGCCGAGCGGAAGTTGGCCCAGACCTCGTCGTGGATGGCCTTGAACTTCGCCGGGTCGTAGGTCGCGATGTAGGCCAGCTCGCAGGCGCCGGGGTGGAGCTTGGCTTTCCTCGGGACGACGTCGTTGCACAGCCCTTCGAGGGGGAAGAACTGGAAGACGACGTTGATCTTGCCGGCGAACTCCTTCTTGAGCCTCTCGAGCTGCTGGTTGAGATAGAGGCAGTCGGAGCAGAGGAGGTCGCCGTACTCGATGACCTGGATGGGGGCGTCCTCGAACTTCTCCGTCGACCGGGCCGTCCAGAAGGGGGAGATGACGCTCGGCCAGGCGACCTTGGGCAGCTCGTAGAACTGGCGGACGATGTTGATGCCCGTCCCGGCCTGGGCGTCCTTGCGGGCGTTGTGGTACTCGATCATGCCGTAGGCGCCGGCCGCGGCCGCGAGGGCGAAGACGACGAGGAGCTTCAGCGACGGCCGGACCCAGCGGCGGACGATGTTTTTCGTCTCGTGGTCGATGCCGTAGACCCAGAACAGGATGAAGTTGAAGATGGAGAAGAGATAGAAGCCCGAGCAGAGCAGGCACAGGCTGCCGAGGTGGAAGACGGCATAGGAGAACAGGGCGACGACGCCGAGGACGTTGAGGAGAGAGAGGGACTTGTTGGTCCGCTCGAAGGACTCGCTCGGGAAGACCGTGCCGAGGACGACGAGCAGGCCCATGAACATGCCGAAGAAGCCGAGCGGCACGCCCATGATCTGGGAGATGTTGGAGAAGGCCGAGCTGTCGCAGTTGAAGAAGGCGCTGATGTCGCAGAAGGAGCCGGCGAAGATCGTCTTGGGGTAGTTGGCCCGGAAGAAGTGGTCGATGGTCATGATCGAGGCGGTGATCATGCCCGCCCCGGCGAGGAAGCTCAGGACGCGGCGGAAGAGGCCGTCGAGGGTCAGTGTCCGGCCTTGCGGTTGGTTCATGCTCGGCTCCTTTGCGCGGGCGCGACGTCGCTCCGTAACATGGGGACATGTACCTTGGCTACGTGTCCCCGGCCCGGGAATTATAGGGACTTCCCGCGAGGGGCGCAACTCCGGGAGAGGAAATGGGGACGTTTCTGATTTATTTTTGTATCATATATTCAAGATGAACAGAACATGAACTTAAAAGTCAGAAACGTCCCCATTTATTTTGGGCAGGTCTAGTCCGCCGGCGGGGGCGGGGGCAGGGGGCGCTTCTTGTGGC
>CAYOYQ010000142.1:0-7560 GCA_964408215.1 uncultured Eubacteriales bacterium | reverse complement strand
CGTCTCATCTTGACAATCCGTCCGTCTTCGACAAGACTCCCCTATCATATCCTCCAGGAGGGCGCTATGGGCAGGATCGAGGGCGTATCGATCGAGACCTTCCGGGGCGACTACGAGGGCCTCGAGCGCATGGCCCACGCCTCGTGGCGCGACGAGTACGGCCAGGCCTCGTTCCCGAACTTCTACCGCCCGGCCTTCCTGCATTACCTTTTCGACCGCATCCCCGCGGACAAGCGCGACCACCTGCTCGGCGCCTACAAGGACGGCGAAATCGTCGCCTTCCTGGCTAATCTGCCCGAGAGGTTCCACTATCAAGGGAGGATCTGCGGCGCCGTCTACAGCTGCCTTCTCGTCGTCCGCAAGGAATTCCTGCGGCAGGGCCTGGCCCTCGAGATCATCCGCGCGGCGGTCGAGCTCAACAAAAAGTACGGCCTCGACTTCTCGCTCTTGACGCTCGAGACCGGGCACCGCTCGACGCTGATGATGAACAAGCTCGCGGCCGAAGGCCACCGCATCGAGCGGGTCCGCAAGTCCGGGGTCCTGGCCCGGGTCCTCGACCTCGAGCGGGTCGACGGCGCCGAAGGCCTGAAGGCCTACGAGAAGGCGGCCATCCGCCTGCTCGGCCTGGCCCGGCCGCCCCGGCCGAAGCGGGCGGTCGAGCTGCGCGACTACCGTCCGACGGACCTCGACGCCTGCCACGCGCTTCTCGACCGCTACAAGGACACCGTTCCGTTGGCCCTGGCCTGGGACAAGAAGGACCTGGCCGTGGAGCTCGACTATCCCGACGTGGCCCGGACGTTCGTCTGGGAGAAGGACGGCGCCGTCCTGGCCCTGATCAATTTCGTTCGGCACGATCAATTGGGACAGGCCGTCGAGAGCTACGCCTGGGTCAATCATGTCGCCTTCCCCGACCTCACCTCAGCGGAGCGGGCCGACGTCCTGCGCGCCTATCTCCGGCGGCTTCGCGATGAAGGCTACGCCGCCACGATCGACTTCACCCGGCGCGGCTGGCCGCCCGGCCCCTTCTATCGGGCCCGCTTCTTCCCCTTCCCGCGCGCGGTCAACCTCGTCTCCTGGACGTTCGATCCCGGGATCTCGCTCGCCGGGATCCCCGTCGTTTATGAGATCCAAGTCTGAAACCCGGGTCCGGGGACACGTACCCAGGGTACATGTCCCCGGCCCGCGCGTTGACAGCCCTACCGATTGTTGATAAAAAAGGTCCCTAAGGGCACGCCATGGCATCCGCCGCTGAACGCTGGGTCGAAGAACAGGAACGACTGGCCAAGCCGGCCAAGGTCTATTGGTGCGACGGCTCGGACGGCGAGGCCTGGCGCCTGCTCGAGATCGGCCTGAACGAGGAGCGCCTCAACGGCCCGGTCTTCCAGGAGCTCAACCACAAGACCTGGCCGACGGCCTATCTCCATCGGTCGGCTTCGAACGACGTCGCCAGGACCGAAAAGGTCACCTTCGTCTGCCATCCGACCAAGGAGGCCTCGGGCCCGAACAACAACTGGATGGAGCCGGCCAAGGCCAAGAAGCTCATGGCCGGCCTCTCGGACGGCTGCATGGCCGGCCGGACGATGTACGTCATCCCGTACATGATGGGCCATCCCGATTCGCCCTACGCCAAGGCCTGCATGATGGTCACCGACTCGTCCTACGTCGCGATCAGCATGCGGGTCATGACCCGGATCGGCACGGAGATCTTCGAGAAGCTCCGCAACCGCGAGGATTTCATCAAGGGCTTCCACTCGATCGGCACGCTCGATCCCGACCGCCGCTATGTCATGCACTTCCCGGAGGAGGGGCTGGTCTGGGCGGTCGGCTCGGGCTACGGCGGCAACGCCCTGCTCGGCAAGAAGTGCGTCTCGCTCCGCATCGGCTCCTTCCTCGGCTACAAGCAGGGCTGGCTGGCCGAGCACATGGTCATCATGGGCATCGAGGACCTCCGCGGCCAGAAGACCTACATCACGGCCGCCCTGCCCAGCGCCTGCGGCAAGACCAACCTGGCCATGATGGAGTCGGCGTTGCCCGGCTACCGCGTCTGGACCCTCGGCGACGACATCGCCTGGCTCAATATCGGGCCCGACGGCCGGCTCTGGGCCATCAACCCCGAGGCCGGCTACTTCGGCGTCGCGCCGGGAACGTCCATGAAGACGAACCCGAACATGATGAAGACGATCAAGCGCGGCGCCTTCAATCCGACGCTGTTCACCAACGTCGCCCTGAACACGGACACGAACGAGCCGTGGTGGGAGGGGATCGACGGCGCCGTCCCCGAGCACCTTCTCGACTGGCAGGGCCGGCCCTGGTCGCCGGCGCTGGGAACGAAGGCCGCCCACCCGAACTCCCGGTTCACGGCCCAGATCATCAACTCGCCCATGCTCGACAAGGAAGCCGAGAACCCCCGAGGCGTCCCCATCTCGGCCATCATCTTCGGCGGCCGGCGCACCCATCTCATCCCGCTCGTCCTCGAGAGCTTCAGCTGGGCCCACGGCGTGTTCATGGGCGCCCGCATGGGCTCGGAGACGACGGCCGCGGCGACGGGCCAGGTCGGGGTGGTGCGGCGCGACCCGATGGCCATGCTGCCCTTCTGCGGCTACAACATGGCCGACTACTGGCGCCATTACTTGAACATGGGCAACCGCATGTCCCGGCCGCCCCGGATCTTCGGGATCAACTGGTTCCGGGTCGACGACCGGGGCAAGTTCATTTGGCCCGGCTTCGGCGACAACATGCGCGTCCTCAAGTGGATCATCGACCGGGTGACCGGGGTGGTGCCGGCCAGGGAAACGCCGGCGGGGCTCGTGCCGCGGATCGAGGACCTTGATATGACCGGGCTCGACCTCCCTAAGGACAGGCTCGAGAAGCTCTTCGAGGTCAAGATCAAGGAATGGAAGTCCGAGGTCGACGGGATCAGGGACTTCATCAAGCCGTACAAGGGACGGCTTCCCGCCGAGATCCGCGAGCAGTACGAGAAGCTCGAGCGCCAGGTCCGCTAAGCCTTTTTTCCGAAAATCCGGCCGTCCGTCCTTGACAAGAGGCGCTGCCGCTCCTACCTATAAGAGGAGCGGTTCGTTCCGTGAGCCGAACATGAGCCGAAAGCGCTGGCTGACACTGGCCGTCCTATCCCTGTTTTCGCTGGGCTGCGCCGTCCGGTCCGCCATCGAGACCGAGTCGTTCACGGTCACGGTCCTGACGAACGAGGGACGGCCGATCGAAGGGGCGGTGATCGAGGGCGGCATCGATTGGGACTCCTTCCGGGTTGAGACGGATGCCGACGGTCACGCGACACTCCCCCCCAGCGCCGGGGGCGGGGAAGCCTGGATCCACCTCGACAACCACCTCCCGAGGCGGGTGATCCTGACCAGGCCCTACCGTTACGAACTGGTTCAGACATCTCAGCGGCTGCGGCTTCTGGGGAGCCTCGACGGACAGGCGGTCCTCTTCGCCCCGGGCCGCCTGGCCACATTGGACGATCAAGGAACGTACCATCTCTACGCGATCAACGGGACCGGCGTGACCGAAATGGCCACGGCGGAGTTCCCCCATGGTGTCAGGCAGGTCCGGATCATCGAAGACAGGGTCTAGCTGGCCGCCTACGACGAAGGGATCTTCGCTTATTCGTTGGCCGACCCGGAGCATCCTCTCGAGGTCCTGCATCTGGCCGTCCCGGGCGTCAATCAGGTCTTTGCCCTGAACGGCAATATGGTCGTCGTCGGCAACGAGAAAGAGGTCTCACCGCTCGGCCTCTATATTTTCGAGCCGGACGGGACCTTTGTCGAAGCGGCCCGCTTCGGCGATTTTTATGTCGCTGCGGTCGACTTCGTCGACGGCTATCTCGTCGCCAGCGGATATAACAAAGCTCACCCGCGCATCTGTTCCCTGGACGATCCTTCCCACCCTGCGCTCGTCTATGATGACGGCGGACCGGAACATTGGAGCGGGTTCCTTCACGGCCGTCAGTACGTCCAGATCCCCCCCAGGGACCTTATCTCCGGGAACACGGTTTACACCCGGCTCGACCTCACGGCCCCCGCCCTCCCCGTCGAAGCCGGGACATTCCGGGCCGATTCACGTCTCGTCGCGATGGTCGATGACACCACCGCCATCGGATACTATCATGTCCTGGGCAACGCCCTCTCGGTCCTGAAGGGCGGGCCGGCCTCGGGATATTGGACAGCGGCGGTCATCTCCGAGGACCCGCACTATGATCTCAATCTTTTCGGCGGATGCGCCCCGCCTTACTTTGTGATCAGCGACCGCCTCTGGATCCTGGAGGACCGGATCACGCCTTAGACCGGCTCCAGCCGGGGCGATAGGGCCGGCGGATCCACCCTTCGGCCTCGGGGTTGTTTCTTCGTCACCGCGCCTCCCTCATCGATCCGGGGCTCAGATGGCGCCTTCGTGCGTCACCGCCGCGGCCTCGGGCGGGGCCTGGCCGTGCCCGAAGAACTCCGGGCCGCGCGGGGCGTAAAAGGCGATAACGGCCAGCGTCAGCCCGGCGGTCAACAGGAACGGGAACGAAATGCCGGCGAGGTCCGAAAGGACCCCGGCGACGAGCGAGACAAGCGCCCCGGATACGATCTGAATGTTGCTGACCCAGCTGAAGGCCATGGTCTGGCCCGAGGCCGGCACCGTCGAGCCGACGAAGGTGTGGAGCGAGGGGTAGGTCATGAGCAAGAAACCGCCGAAGAGAATGAGGCCGGCGACGGCCAGGCCCTTGGTCGGGGCAAACCCGAGCAGGGAAAGCGCGGCGGCGGCGCCGATGAGGCTGGCCATGAAGACGGGCTTGCGGCCGAAGCGGCGGCTCCAGATGCCGTAGCCGTAGCCGGTGACGGTGCCGAGGCCGATCCACAGGGCCAGGAAGAGCCCGGTCTGGCCCATGGGGATGCCGTACTTGTTGTGAAGGAGCGACGGGGCGTAATAGACGGCGACCGACCAGCCGGCCCCGCCGAAGAAGAACCCGGGCACGAACCGGCCGATCGAGCGGAGGGAGGCCCACCAGGCCCCGGGAGTGAGGGAGGGCCTTTCGTCGCTCTTCGAGGAAATGCCGCGCAGGGCGAAGGCGCCGAGCCCGGCCAGGACGAGCCCGAAAAACGCCCAGGCGAAGAGCGGGGTTTTCCAGCCCCAGCGCTGGGCCAGGAAGCCGACCGTCAGATAGGCCAGGCCGACGCCGAGGTTGCCCGAGCCGCTCTGGATGCCCATGGCGTCGTCGAGCTCCCGGCCGGAGCCGGCCCGGGACTTGGAGATCCAGGCGATGACAATCGGGTGATAGAAGCTGGCCGAGACGCGCAGGGCGAGGAAGCAGGCCAGGAGCCCGGCGTAGGTGCGGGCGAACGGGGTCACGGCGAGCGACACGCAGAGGCCGAGCCCGCTCAGGACCATCATCGTCCGGTACTCGCTGCGGAATGAGATGCGGACGACCAGGAACTGGACGACGAGCGAGGTCAGGAGGCCGAGGTTGGAGAGGATGCCGATCTGGGAGTAATTGGAAAGGAGGAAGTCCTGGGCCAGGAGGATCGGGAAGACCATCGGGGTGATGACCGAGGCGGCGTCGGTCAGGGCGTGGAAGAGCGAGGCGGAGACGAGGATCCGTTTTTTCATGGGCCCTGGCGGGATACTCTAGCACGGTCCGACAGGGAATTCCATTCAGGCGGGGGGCCGAAAAAGGGATAAACAAACGGGCGGCGATCGGAGTAAGCGGAGGTGAGGGTGAGGTGCGGGAGGCGAGATGTTCGAACAGGATGAAGCGACCGGGAGGCGGCCGGCGCGCGGCCCGTGCGCCAGGATCGTCGCCGCGGTCTTCGGCGTTCTCTTCGCGATCGCTCTGCTGGCCGTCCCGGTCACGACGACGACGTCCCGGCTCAGCCAGGAGAAGGGCTCGAACATCATCACCCGGACGAGCTATCCCCGCAAGGCGACGATGTTCCTGCCCTCGTATCTTTCCGCCCGGGCCCATCCGCGGCCGGGCCGGACGGTGGAGCTGCGCGCGGCCCAGTGGACCGCGACGATGGCCATCATCGCCGTCTTGGGCGTCTTCGACTACGTCGTCTTCTGCCGAGTCCTCCGTCGGGTGAGGCGGCCTGAAGAGAATCAATAACGGCGACGTTCAACTCGATACGCCAATTCCCTTCCTAGGGGGAGCAAGTCGCTTATCCCGAGAACGGGTGGCCGGGGGATAGTCCCCGTCCGCCTGGAGGCGGAAGGGGTTCCCCACGGGGGGATGGGTGGAGCCGAAGCCGGACGGGGACGCCACCGGACAGGACCCGTTCGGGGATAAGCGACTTGGTCCCTTGGCCAGAGGGAATTCGCGTATTGAGCTGTGTGTTACCGATAGGAGTCGATGATCGACTGGTAGACGAGGGCCTTGAACTTGGCCTGGGCGTCGCTGCCCGTCGCCGGCAGGAGCTGGGTCATGAACACGGCCACGAGTTTCTCGACCGGGTCGACCCAGTAGGTCGTGTGGTAGGCCCCGCCCCAGCCGAACGCCCCGACCGAGCCGGGCTCGCCGGTCTTGCCCAGCTCCTTGGTCACCCAGAAGCCGAGGCCGAAGCCGTTGCCCGGGCTGCCGTAGACGGGTCCGAGATGGTCGACGGTCATGAGCTCGACCGACTTCGGGCTGAGGATGTGGACGCCGCCCCACTCGCCGCCGCTCTGGAGCATGAGCAGGAAGCGGGCGTAGTCCTCGGCCGTCGAGAGGAGGCCGGCCCCGCCCGCGTAGCACATCCGCGGCCCCTTGACGTAGCAGATGTCCCGCGGGTCGTCGACCGCGCCGGCCTGGCCGTCCTTGCCGATGCCGAAGACGCCGGTGAAGCGGGAGAGCTTGTCCTCGGGCAGGAAGTAGGAGGTGTCGGCCATATCGAGGGGCTTGGTGATCCGCTTCTCGACGAATTCGGCCAGGCTCATCCCCGACACGACCTCGACGAGGTAGCCGAGGATGTCGAGGTTGTAGCCGTAGACGAACTTCTCGCCGGGCTGGGCGTCGAACGGCAGCTTGGCCAGGCGCTTGACGACCTCGCCGACGGGCTCGGCCCGTTCGGCCAGGAACCAGCCTTGGATGCCGGCCGCCTTGTAAAGGTCCTGGGCCGGGCCGTAGCCGTAGGAGATGCCCGCCGTGTGGGTCAGGAGGTCGCGGATGGTGATCTGCCGCTTGGCCGGGACGATCCTGTAGCCCGGGCCTTTTTTAGACGTGTCGGGGACAGCCACGGTGGTCTTGGCGAACTCGGGGATGTACTTCGCGACGGGGTCGCCGAGCAGGAGCTTCCCTTCCTCGAACAGGATCATGACCGCGACGCTCGTCACGGCCTTGGACTGCGAGGCGATGCGAAAGATCGCGTCGGTCGGCATGGCCGCGCCGGACGTCGGGTCGAGCTTGCCGGAGGCCTGGAGGTAGGCGACCTTGCCGCCTCGCGCGACGAGGGTCACGGCGCCGCCGAGCCGGCCCTCGTCGACGTATTTCTGCATGACCTCGGTCAATCGCGCCAGGCGGGCCGAGGACAGGCCGACCATCTCGGGCCGGGCGCGCGGCAGGTCCGCGGCGAGAAGCGGCAGCGCGGC
>CAYOYQ010000141.1:0-7632 GCA_964408215.1 uncultured Eubacteriales bacterium | reverse complement strand
GGCCGGCGCCGAGCGCGCCCCCCGCGGTGCCCGCGACTCCGGCTCCCGCCGCTCCGGCCTCGCCCGCGGTCCCGGCTCAGCCGGCCGTCCAGCCTCCCGCGGTCGGGCCGGCGGATGTTCCGAGCGTCGGACCGGCCCTGGATGGAGCCGGCGATCTCGGCTCGATCTCCATGAAGGAGGCCGGCGGGCTAGAAGGGCTGGGCCTCGGGTCGCGAGGGCTAGAGAGCGCGGAGCTGCGAAGCGCTGGGCTGGAGAACGCGGGCCTCGGGGGGGCGGCGGACCTCAGGTCGACTTCGACACTCGGCCAGGCGGCCCGCGGGCTCGAGCCTGGCTCGTCCATCCAGCGCGACAGCCTGAGCTTCGCCCGGATGCTCGAGTCGGTCTTCGGAAAGAAGGAGTGAGCGGACGATGAACCGATGGACGCTGAAGAGCGCCGAGCTCGTTCATTGGCTCAGGGAGGGAGGCATCCGCCCGATACCGGGCTCTCCGCTCGGCGACGTCGAGGCGCTGCCGCACTCGGTCATGCTCACGCCGGTCGAGAGGCCGGCGGACCTGTCGCGGGCCCTGGGCGTGCTGGCCGAGCCGGAGGTCATCTGCGGCGTGATGACCTTCGCCCCGCCGGACGAGCCGGCTTACGCGTGGTACTACGGGGACGGCCGGGAAGCGGGCCTGGCCTATCACGGGACGACCGCGGACGGCGGCCGCGAGATCGTCTGGCCGGTGGACGCGCCCTGGCTTCTGCGAAGCGCGGGCGCCCCGCTGGGGTTGGCGGCCGGGGCCTCGGGCGACGGGACCTCGCTCGTCTTCGACAAGGACGGCTTCGAGGCGCTGGCCGTGGCCGCCGACCTGACCCAGGAGATGAGCCTGCGGGCCCTGCTCAAGCGGCAGGGCTTCTCGGGGACTGCGTTCGGCGAGAGCGAGTTCATGGAATGCGCCCGGCGAAGCGCCGGGTCGGACGACCTGCGCTGGACGGCACCCCGGTTCCGGCTCGTCGCGCCTGTCGACCTGTCCTTCGGCGAGGCCGGGCTCAGGCGTGGGCTTCGGTCGCTCGAGGCCGGGGACCTCGTCCGGAGAACGGGCGGCGCATACGAGCTCTCAGCTTCGATGGGCTTCGTCTGCGCTCAAATGGCGGCGACGAGCGGGTTGACGGCCCTGTCGGTCAGGCGAAAGGGAGAAGGAGCGGCGGCCGGCGGTCCGGGAGGTTGGACGGTCGGGCACGTCGCGGCGGCGCGGGCCGGAGCGGCGCTGTGGCTGTTCGAGTTCTCGCGGATGTCGGCGGACGGGTTCGAGGTCCGGATGACGAGCGCCGGGCCGGATGTGATCTACGGGAGACTGAAAGCGGGGCTCGGCTGGGGCGAGGCGGCGCCTCCGGCGCGGCCTCAGGACCGGGCCCGCTTCTGCAGGCAGTGCGGCGGGACGCTCAGGCCGGGCGCGGCGTTCTGCCCGCGGTGCGGCGGCGCGCTGAAGAGCTGAAGAAGGGAATCGAGGCAAGGGAAGCGGGAATAAGCGCGATGATCAAGCCGCAGGACCTGGCCCTGATCCTCAAGGCAGCCCGGTACGTCTCGCTGGCCGTATCGGTCCTGCTCATACTGAGGATGCTCAGGACCTATCGGCGGACGAGGTCCATCTCGCGGAAGAGCTGTGTCGCGGCTATGGCCTTCCCGGTCGTCACGCTGGCCGTGTATTTCGTCATCGTCGGCTCCAAGCTAGGGACGGCGGCGCTGGCGGGGCTGGCGGCGTTCGGGCTGGGGCTCGGCGTCGCGCAGGGAAGGAAAACGCTGGTCTGGCGGGAGAACGGCATGGCCCGGGCCCAGAATACCGTCTGGTTCCTGGCCGTCTGGGCCGTTTCGTACGCGACGATGCAGAGCCTGGTCGTCGTCGGGAATTCGTTGAGCTTGAACGTGGGCATCGGGGGGATGTTCGTCAGCACGGCGCTGGCCGTCGGCTCGCAGGGGCTGCTCTACGCGCGGCTGTCGCGGCCGGGGAGGTTGCCGGAGCGCTCGACGGTCCCGGTGCCGGGCCGGCCGGCAGGGGCTCAACGGGCCGGGCGCCGTTACTGCGGCGCCTGCGGAGCGGCGGTCGTTTTGGCGGAGGACCGCTTCTGCAGGAAATGCCGGACGCCTTTGGCTTAAGCGAACAAGAGGAAACCGACCGCCAGCCCGGCGAGCGAGAGGAAGAAGATGATCCGGCCGTGGCGGCGGGCGGCGCGGTTTTTGGCGAGCCAGAGCCGGAGGCCGAAGAGGAGCATGCCGGCGGCCAGCCCGATCATGGCGTAGCGGGCCATGAGGTAGGGCCGGTAGGGGTCGTCGAACGCCGAGGCGCCCGTCACGAGGACCCGACGGGCCATGGCGATGAGAACCAGCCAAACGACGATGTTGAGGTAGCCGGCAAAGACCGTCCCGCGATGGGAACTAGCCGTCCTGGCGGGCGCGGGAGCCGGGGCGGCTTTGGGGGGTACGGGCAGCGGTACCTGCGGTTCCGATGGGGAAGGCGCGGTCCGGCGGGTGGCGCGTGGTCGGGGCGCGGCCGGGTTGCCGCAGGCGCCGCAGAAGGCGTCTTCCTCCCTGAGCGCGGCGCCACACTCCGCGCAATACGGGTTCGGTCTCTCGGCGGACGGAGCCGGCCGCTCGGGTTCCGGCCAGGGAAGCGCCCCCCCGCACGACAAGCAGAACCTATCGCCCGGCTCGACCTGGGTCCGACATTTTGGGCACCGCATGCCTTCGCTTATAGCATAAAAGCTCCGTTTCTCCCAAGCGTCTCCAAAAACAGGCCTGCCGCTCCAAAGAAAAAACACGGCTTGACAAGATGTACAATTGTACATACAGTTATGACCTATGAAAATGAAGAAATTCTATGATTTCAGCAAGGGAAGGCGAGGGGCAGTCGTTCCTCTCCCGCCGGGCAAGACCCGAATCACCATCCGACTCGACAACGAGATCATTGACTGGTTCCGTGATAAGGTCGAGGCCCGGGGCGGGGGTAGCTACCAAACGATGATCAATAATGTGTTGCGGGATTACATCCAGCGTGGCGGCGAGGGTTTCGAATCCTATTTGCGCAAGATCGTCCGGGACGAGCTAAAGAACGGCTCAGAGGAGACCTCTGACCTCTCCATACCGCCAGGTCGGCTCTAATCGGGCGGCATTCGCTAGGACGCGTCAATCGCTGAGGAGCGGATCGTCCTAGAGGCGGAAGTGGCCGCCCTCGACGAGCCGGAAGAACGAGCGGGCGCAGGCCCCGATGTCGTTGGCGGCGTCGTGGGCCCCCTCGTAGGAAGAGCCGAAGCAGAAGGTGTGGAGCTCCTCGAGGGTCGGCCACTTGAAGCCGAACCCGCCGCCCGGCCGGGCGAGCCGGCAGATGTCCGTCGCCTTCTTCATCGTGCAGAACCCGCCCAACTCCAGGAAACCCAGCGGTTTCCGCGTCCGGATAAGCTCGCCGGCGACGACGTTGCGGTCGTAATCGAGGTTGTGGGCGATGAGGGTCGTCGCCGGGGCGGTCGCCGCGTCCAGGAACTCGTCCAGCACCTCAGCCAAGTCCCGGCCCTCACGTGCGGCCCGGGCGTGGGAGATGCCGTGGATCCTGGTCGCGTCGGCCGGGATGCGAAACCCTTCCGGCTTGACGATATAGCTTCGGGCCTCCTCTTCGTTCCCCCGGGCGTCGTAACGGGCCCAGGCGAGCTGGACGAGACGCGGCCATTCGTCGACGACCTCGGGCGAGAACCAGCGGACGCTCGGCAGGCCGGTCGTCTCGCAGTCGAAGAACAGGAGCTTCCTGCTATTGCGGGGCATGTCCGTTATCCAGGATAAGGGATATCCGGACGGGGGCCGCCTGTCAAGCGAAAAGCGCCCGTCAACGCTCCCGCCGCGCCGTTGACTTGGCGACTGGCGCGAGGTACATTCCCCCTCGCCGTCCGCGGCTCCCCGGCGATCTCAGTTGCGACCTCATAGCCGGCGGCCCGGACCCGGAAGGAGGAGGAACGATGAAAACCCGCGTCGGTCGTTTCGCGACCATTATCATCATCGCAGGCGCCTGCGGCCTGCTTGTCAACCTGGCCGCCTGCAGATCAGGGGCGCCCGGGGCCGAGGATGAGCTCGCCGGCGTCACCCAGTTCGTCGCCAACGGCTCCTTCGAGGAGATGGACGGCGAGAATCCCAAAGGCTGGACGCCGCGGCGCTGGCAGCGGCAGACCGATGCTCAATTCGCAGCCGGGCCCTTCGCCTCGGGTCCCGCGGCCCATTCGGGCGAGCGGAGCGTCCTGGTCACTTCCGAAAAGGGTGCCGACGCCTCCTGGGTCGCCACCGTCCCGATCCGGCCCTATTCGCGCTACCGCCTCAGTGGCTGGATCAAGGCGGAGAACGTTGTCGCCGGCACGGGCCGCGGGGCCCAGATCAACGTCAACGGCGAGGACTGGCGCACGCCCCCGGTCACCGGGACCCAAGACTGGACCCGGGTCGAGACCGAGTTCGACGCCGGGGCCAATGACGCCCTCGAAGTGACCTGCCTTCTCGGCGGCTGGGGCCGTTCGACGGGCCAGGCCTGGTTCGACGACATCGAGCTCACGCGCCTCTCCGGGCGCGACCTCGGCCGGCCCAAGGTCGCGATCGACGGCGACAGAACAGGGAAGCCGCTATCCAAGTACATTTACGGCCAATTCATCGAGCATCTGGGCCAATGCATCTACCAGGGCATCTGGGCCGAGATGCTCGAGGACCGCAAGTTCTTCTGGCCGGTCGGCGAGGGCGAATCGCCCTGGAAGCCGTTCGGCGCCTCCGCTTCGGTCAAGATGGACAAGGTCAAGCCGTTCGCCGGGGAACACACCCCGCTCGTCACCCTAAGCGGCGGCGGGCCCGGCGGCATCGTCCAAAGGGACCTGGCCATCGTCGAAGGAAAGGAATACGTCGGCCGGGTCGTCCTGGCCGGCGACCGGAGCGCCGCGCCGGTCACGGTCAGTCTCATCTGGGGTGACGGGCCGGAGGCCCGCCAGGCGCTCGACGTCAAGGACCTCACTCGCGACTACAAGACCTTCCCGTTCACCTTCAAGGCCGGCGCCTCGACCGCGTCGGCCCGGCTCGAGATCGTCGCCTCCGGCCGCGGCTCGTTCAAGGTCGGGACGGCTTCGATCATGCCGGCCGACAACGTCCGGGGCTTCCGGCCCGAGGTCCTGGCCCGACTCAAGGAGCTCGATTCGCCCGTCTACCGCTGGCCGGGCGGCAACTTCGTCAGCGGCTACGACTGGCGCGACGGCATCGGTGACCGCGACCGCCGGCCGCCCCGCAAGAACCCGGCCTGGACGGGCGTCGAGCACAACGACGTCGGCATCCACGAGTACATGGACCTCATGCGGCTCATCGGCGCCGAGCCGTACATCACGGTCAACAGCGGGCTCGGCGACGTCGCCATGGCCCTCGACGAGCTCCAGTACGCCAATGGAACGCCGGATACGAAGATGGGCCGCCTCCGGGCGTCCAACGGACATCCCGACCCGTGGGGGGTCAAGTTCTGGGCCATCGGCAACGAGATGTACGGCGACTGGCAGCTCGGGCACATACCCCTCTCCGACTACGTCAAGAAGCACACCCAGTTCTCCGTGGCCATGAAGGCCATGGACCCGGCGGTCCAGGTCGTGGCCGTGGGCGCGGTCGGGCGCTGGAGCGAGACCATGCTGGCCGAGGCCTCAAACCACATGGACCTCATCAGCGAGCACTTCTACGTCCAGCACAAGCCCGGCCTCCTCGCTCACGTCAACCAGGCGCCGAGCGAGGTCCGCCGCATCGCCGAGGCCCACCGGAAGTACCGGGAGACGATCCCGACGCTCAAGCTCCGGGAGGTCCCGGTCGCTCTCGACGAGTGGAACTACTGGTACGGGCCGCATCTCTACGGCGAGCTCGGAACGCAGTATTTCCTCGAGGATGCGCTCGGGGTCGCCGCGGCCTTCAACGAGTACGCCCGCCAGAGCGATATCTACTTCATGGCCAACTACGCCCAGACGGTCAACGTCATCGGGGCGATCAAGACCTCGAAGACGGCGGCGGTGCTCGACTCGACCGGGGTCATCCTGGCCCTTTACCGGAAGCACTTCGGCACGGTCCCGGCCGCGGTCACGGGGGCGCCCGAACCGCTCGACGTCATGGCCTGCTGGAAGGACGAGACGAAGAGCGTGCTGACGCTGTCGATCGTCAATCCGACCAAGCGGCAGATGAACCTGAAGCTCGACGCCGGGAAATTGAAACTGCCGGCGACGGCCCGGCTCTTCCTCGTCGGCGGGCTCGATCCCCGGGCCTGCAACGTGCCGGGCCAGGAGCCGCAGGTCGCCGTCCACGAGACGGAAGCCGCCCCGTTCGGCAGGACGGTGATGGTCCCGCCGATCAGCGTTTCTCTCTATGAGATCGAGGTCGGCGCACTGAAGAAGTAGGGCTAGCTTTTCCGGACGAAGAGGAGATGCCGGACGCGGCCGGCGTAGACGCGGAAGGCGGCGACCCGGCCCGACGAATCGCGGGAGAAGCGCATGATGTCGCCTTCTGACTCGAACGCGTCCGCGTAGACCGGGTTCAAGGCGATCCGCTGGGCCGGCCGGAACCGGACCATGAGCTTCCCGTTCTCGAGATACAGCGTGTAGGTCATGTCGATCTCTTCACTGTAATAGGTCCCGACGAAGGCCCCGAGGTCCGACGGCTGCGGCTTGAAGGCCGGGACGGCCTCCCACAAGCGGGGCTTGGACCCGAGCGACGCGTCGGTGATCTTGAGCGGCGTTCCCGCGGGGCCGGGCTCGAAAGTCATTCTCCTCGAACCGTCGGGTGCGGCGAACGTCGTCGGCGAAAGCGCGATCGCGAGCTGCCCGTCCATGCGAAGCGCCTTGCCGTCCTTGTCGAGATCGACCCTCAGAACCGCGTCGGTCAGCGGCTCGCGGTAGGTCCCCACATATTTCTTGAGGGTCTCGGCCGGTACGGCCACGGCCACGGGCTTGGCCGGCTCCTTGATCTTCCCGGCGAGGTAGATGTCGGCGACCTGGTGGGCCAGGTCGGCCGGCCCCGACCCGGCGACGTTGCTCAGGACGGCGATCGACAGCCGCTCGGACGGGAAGCGGGCCAGGAAGGTCTGATAGCCGGCCGTCGACCCGCCGTGGCCGACCTCGCGCAGGCCTTTGTAGGTCGTAACGACGAGACCCTGGGCGTACTCGAGTTCGAAGTCGTCGTTGAGCCGTCCCCGTGTCTCGAGCTGGTCCACGAGGGCCTTCCCCCCGACGCGCGGGTTGTCGAGGTTCTCGTTCCAGATGAGGAGGTCGCCGACCGTGGTCAGCAGCCCGCCGTTGCCGATGACGTTGGTGAAAGACATGTTGGTGAAGAAACCCCCCGGCCGCCGGCCGTAGGCCGTGGCCCGGTCGGGGACGATCTCGCGGAAGTCGTCGCGCCATTGGGTGTGGATCATGCCGAGCGGCTGGAACATCCGCTCCTGGCAGAACGCGTCGAGGCTCTTGCCGGAGACCCGGGCGACGACGACGCCGAGCAGGGTGAAGCCGGTGTTGCAGTAGAGGTATTCGTCGCCCGGCTTGAAGTTGAGCTCCTTCATCCGGCTGACGAGCTCGAGGATCTCCTCGACCGTGTGGACGACCCAGCCGGTCGGACGCCCCGAAAG
>CAYOYQ010000140.1:0-7692 GCA_964408215.1 uncultured Eubacteriales bacterium | reverse complement strand
ATCGTGACCGCCCCGGCGCGATTGTGCCGCCACGGCGTGATCCGATGGTCCTGGGCGAAGGCCTTCCCCCAAGGGAGGAGCGATCCGATCAAAGCCCAGAGGAGCAGGTGAGGGATCGGTTTGAATGTCGATCTCCCTTGGCCCAAACCCTTGGCTGGCCTTCCGGGCGTCCCTGAGTAGGGAACGTTCTTCTTACGTATGTGCGACCCTTGGCCCGTTGAGGCCCTGAGGATTCCTTCTTTCACCATTGATCCTCCTTCGCGATGGCGCATCCTCGTAAACGAGGGGGAATAGCCCGCCCTTTCTCGATAACGATGGTTGGTAAAAAACCACTGCGCTCCCCACTTCGCTAATTAAGATATCCTAAGAAATGAGGAACGTCAAGTCATTTAGAGGAACTTTCCGTATCCGAGATGTAGCGTTTTAAGACACTTGAGCAGTCGAACGCGGCGCGATGGGTTCAGCGAGGAGCCCGCACGACCACGATCTTCTTGATGTCCGTGATCTTGCTGTGCCGCGCCCCGATCCATCCCGGCCCAGTCTTCGTTCGGGCCTCTGCCGGCGAGAGACAGCTCGCAAGTGTCTGAGAAACCTTCTTGAGGCTACGGCCTGCATTTCGCAAAGATCAGTTGGGGCGAAACGTGATAGTATCTAAGCGGTTGGGTCAACATGTCGAGAATCTTGGAAGTGATCGAACATCCCCTTGCCGAGCTTGATCACGACACGCTCGCCGCACGGTTGAAGTCCGATATCAGCCGGACCGGAATCCCAAGCCTCCACGAGCTCATCCTGATGGCTCGAGAGAATATGCGTCCTCGCGCTGTTTTCAACGCCGCCTATGTCGGCGAAAAGGAAGCGGGGACGGCCGAAGTGGCGGGCGTTACATTCGCGAGCCCCATTTTACGGCGGAACCTCGACGGCGCCAACAAGGTCTTCCCCTACATCCTCACGATCGGGCCGGAGCTCGAGCGCGCGGCCGCGGAGCAGGGCGACCTCCTCAAGCAGTACTACCTCGAGGAGATCGCCAACTACGCGCTGGAACAGGCGGCCGATTGGCTCGCCAGGCACCTCGAGGAGCAGTACGGCGTGGGCGGCCTATCCAGTATGAGCCCCGGGTCGCTCGAGGATTGGCCCATCACCGAACAGGCCAAGCTCTTCTCGATCTTCGGAGACACGGATAAGCTCATCGGGGTGCGGCTTACCGAGAGCATGCTCATGATCCCGCGCAAGTCGATCTCGGGGATCTTCTTCCCGTCGGAGGAAGGATTCGTCGCCTGCCAGCTTTGCGAACGCGAGAGATGCCCCGCTCGGAAAGCGCCCCGGCTCACTTCATCAGGTTGAAGGCGCTCTTCTCCCGCATCATCTTTTCGATGTCGGCGATCTCTTTGGGGACGCGTCCCGAAAGCATCTCGTTGCCGCCCTCGGTGACGAGCACGTCGTCCTCGATGCGCACGCCCATCCCGGCGTACTTCTTGTAGACCGGCCCGACCTTCTCCCTGAACGCCGTGATCTCGGCCTCGGGGACCTTGCCTTTGAGCCCCACCAGGAAAGCCTCGAAGCGGACCTCGGGGAAGTAGAGCCCTGGCTCCATGGTCAGGACCATGCCTGGCGTCATCGCGACCTGGTCCAGCCTCGGGCTGTGCCAGCTCCAGACGTCGTGGACCTCGAGCCCGATGCCGTGGCCGAACCCGTGCTGGATGTAGAGCCGCCGCTGCCAGGGGCTCTTGACGTCGGTGACGAGGCCGAGCTTCTCGAGCCCGGCCATGAGGATGTCCTCGACCTCGGTCTGGACGGCCTTGAAAGTGACGCCGGGGAAGAGCCTGGCGCAGCCGTGCTTCTGGGCCTCGAGGACGAGGGCGTAGATCTCGCGTTGCGCTTTCGTGAACCGCCCGTTTGCCGGGATGGTCCGGCTGATGTCCGAGGTGTAGCCGCGGATCCAGCATCCGACGTCGAAGACGACAAGGTCTCCGGCGTCGAGCTTGCGCGTTGTCGCCCCGAAGTGGACGCTCGTCGAATTCGGGCCGGAAGCGGCCTGGAGGAACGAGTCCTCGGTCTCGCGCCTGTCGAAGGCGTAGCGGAGGATCGCGGCCAGGTCGATCTCGCGAAGGCCCGGTTCGGCGGCGCGGTAGGCCTCGTTGAGCGCCTCGGCCGTGAGGTCGATGGCCTCGCGCAGGGCGGCGATCTCCTCGGCGTCCTTGGTGAGGCGCATCTCAGCGAGCGTCGGGTCGATGTTGAGGAGGGTTTCGGATTGGCCCAGCGGGTTCATGCCACTGAAGGCGCGGGTGAGGAAGTCGAAGTCGGAGAAGGGGAGGAAGACCCGCTTGGAACGCCCGGACCTCAGCGCGTTCATCAGGGCCACGGAGAGCTCGGTCGTCGGCCTCTCGACGATGCCCTTGTCCGGGCCGGTGGCTTCTTGACGGGCGGCGTTTCCCGGCCGCGGCCCGGCCGCGGCGTCCGAACCGGTCATGCCGCTCCCTGAGGAGCCTCTCGCGCCTGGACCTCCCGCCGGCCTTCTGAACAAGGTTTCGCGGGGACTGCCGGCCGGATCCAGGATGAGGACCGCGTCAGCCTCCTTGAGGCCGGTGAGGTAGAGGAAATTGAGGTTGTCCCGCATCGCCCCGTCGCGCCCTTTTTGCTGCGACGGGATGATGATGAGGCCGTCCTTGTGGATCTCCATCAGCTTGGCCCGCCGCGCCGCCACAGCGGGGGCCTTGGCCGCTTCGAGCGAGGCGCCGGTGCGGTTGATGTAGTCCTGGGCGGCGGGGGACACGTTGGGCGACGTGACCGCCATAGCGATGAAAGCCAGGGCGGCAGCCGCACAGACGCTTCTGCGAAATCCGATGTTCTTATCTGCCATGTCCGCTCCTTGCGATATCCTTCCGGAAGGGGTCAGGTCTACTTTTTTCACTTCACCTAGGCTGTGCGGCATGGCCGATCAGCGTCAAGATGAAAAAAGTAGACCTGACCCCCTCCGATCAATCGACCTTTTCGATGATCCGCCCGGTCGACCTGTCCTTCAATATCCTCTTGGTCCGGCCGTCGGGCAGGCGCTCCGTCTTGATCGTCACGAACCCATCCTTGCCGGCCTCTTCCAGCCGCTCGCTCTTGGCCGCTCTTCCTGCACCCCTCGCTTTTCCGGCCTCCCCTGATCTCGTCGCTCTCCCTGCCTTCCCCCGGCCCACACGCCCTTTTTTTTCCCTGTTTTGGCCTCCTGGGGCCTCTCAGGGGCCTTTTTCGGCCCCTTCCCGGGGGCCCCTGCGCCCTTCTTCCCGCCTCGCAGGCCCTCGAGCCGGACATCCTCCCAGCGGCCCGACTTCATCGAGCGGTAGCAGGCGTCTATGATGGCGTTGACAACATACCCGTCCCGGAACGTCTCCATAGGCTTGCGCCCGGCCTCCCAGGCGTCGAGCATGTCCTGGAACATGTGGACGTAGCCGAGCTCGTGGACCTCGTCGCCGACGGGGAAAAGCCAGCCCGTCTGTCCCTCGGCCTTCTCGGCGACGTAGCTTCCCTCGCCAGTGGCGGTGAACATCTCGAAACCCGTGCGCAGGAAGTGGTCGAGGCGGATCGTGCCCTCGGTGCCGCTCACCTCGTCCCGCAGATCCATGCCGCCCCGGAACGTCCAGCTGACCTCGAACTGGCTGACCGCGCCGCCCTCGTACTCGACGAGGCCGATGGCGTGGTCCTCGGCCTCGATCGGGTGGACCTGGGTTGCGCCCCAACAGAAGGCCCGGAGCGGCCGCTTGTCCTTGCCGATGAAGCTGCGCCCGATCTCGATGCAGTGGCAGCCCATGTCGACGACCGCCCCGCCGCCCGACCGTTCCGGGTCCCAGAACCAGGCGCTGTGGGGCCCGGGATGGGTCTCGCGGGAGCGCGTCCAGAGGATGCGGCCCATGGCGCCCTTCTTCGTCGACGCGAGCGCCTTGAGCGTCTTTGGCGTGTAGACGAGGTCCTCGAGGTAGCCGGCGAAAACACCCGCCTTCTCGACGGCCCGCAGCATCTCGAGCGCCTCGGCCGCCGTACGGCCGAGAGGTTTCGTGCAGAGCACGGCCTTGCTCGCCTCGGCCGCGAGCCGCACCGCCTCGAGGTGGACGTCGTTGGGGATGCCGACGACGACGATCTCGGACTCGGGATCGCGGACGGCCTTCCTCAGGTCATCGCTCCACCTCGGGATGCCCCGCTCCTTCGCGAACGCGCGGGCCCGCTCCGCCGAACGCGAGTAGACGTTGACCACCCGGTCGCGGCTCCTCAACCCGTGGAGCGTCTGGGTGTAGAACCCTCCGATGAGCCCGGTGCCGAGCATCGTTATCTTGGCCATCGGACACCTCCAGGTGGGACTGGCCCCATCTTACTCAACAGCCCGGAAATCACAAGGCCGCTATTTCTTAATGAAAACGATCCCCGCGGCGCGGCCGGCGTTGACCGTGAATCCCTTGACCCTGCCGTCCCTCCCGCGCGTGAACTCGGCGTTGAAGCCGTAGGCGGGCAGCGCGAACTTGTCCGGCGCCATGGGCTGGAGGGGAGCGGGCGCCATGGCCCGCATCCCGAGCGTCAGCTTGTCCTTCTCGACGGCGAGCGTGTAGCGCGCGCCGAGTAGCTCCTCGCTTATGTACGCCCCGGCGTACTCCTCCAACTCATTAGCGCTCAGCGCTTTGAGCGGGGCCGCCTTCTCGAACCGATAATCCAGCCTCGTGCCGATGGAGAGCCTCGACCGCTTCGGCCTGTCATTGTCCGCGCCGGCCTCGACCTCGAAGCGGATGTTCATCGGGTTGTCCGTGACGACGAACTTGCCCGGGCCGACCGCCGTGAGCGGGAACGTGCGGCCGGAGAAGGTCCCGACGAGCCCGTCGCCTTTCAGCTTCAGGACGAGCCAGGTCCCGAACTTCGTCTCCTGCCAGTTGCCCGCGAGCGCCTCGAGCTCGGCCTTCGAGGGCTTGACCGCCGCCGCTGCCGCAGCCGCAGCGCTCTTCGCCGCCTCTTTCGGCGGCTCCTTCAGCCGGTCGGCCAGGTAGATGTCGGCCACCTTGAGCGCCAATCCCGACGGGTCGATCGCGCCGAAATTGGCCAGGACGATGACCGAGAAGCGCTCGCCCGGGAAGCGCACCAGGGCGGCCCGGAAGCCGACCCAGGAGCCGCCGTGCTCGACGACCTCGAGGCCCTTGTATTCGCCGACGACGAGGCCCCAGGCGTAGTCGATCTTCTCGCCGTTCGCGAGGGTCCCAGTCGTCTGGAGCATGTCGGTCATGCCCTCGCCGAGCGCGTCCGTGTAGAAGGCCTGGTCCCAGCGGGCCAGGTCGCCGACGGTCGTGTAGACGTTGCCGTCGCCGGTCATGTCCCAGTTGCTCATCTCGATGACGTAGCGGCCGGACTCCCAGCCGTACCCCGTGGCTCGGTCCTTGACGATCTGGGTGTGGTCGTCCTGGTAGAGCGTCTTTGTCATGCCGAGCGGCTTGAAGATGCGCTCCTGGGCGAACGTGTTGAGCGACTTGCCGCTCACGCGCTCGACGATCCGGCTGAGCAGGAAATAGCCGCTGTTCGTGTAGGAGTACTCCTCGCCCGGCGCGTAGTTGAGCTTCTTCTGGCGGCAGACGATCTCGTAGGCCTCCTCGGCGGTCGGGGCGTCGCTCTCGGGCCGGAACCCGGCCATGACGAGCAGCGTGTTGTAATCGCGAAGGCCGCTGGTGTGGTGGATGAGGTGGCGCACCGTGACGGGCCTCTCGTAGGCGGGCATCTCCGGGAGGTGCTTGCGGATGTCGTCGTCGAGGCCGACCTTGCCCTCGCGGACGAGCATCGCGACGCAGGCCGCCGTGAACTGCTTCGAGACCGAGCCGATGTCGAAGACCTTGTCCGGCGTCATGGCCAGGCCGTCCTCGAGCTTGGCCATGCCGTAGCCGCGCTCGTAGACGATGCGGCCGTCGCGGACGACGGCCAGGGCCGCGCCGGGGGTCGTCGTCTTGTCCCAGGCGGCGAAGAGCTTGTCGACCTTGGCGGTCGTCTCGTCGGCGGCGGGGAAGGCGGGAAGCGGGGCGGGGGAGAGGAGGGTCGCGGCGAGGGCGGCCAGGGCGGCGAGGCCGACCCACGCGGCGGCGATCGTCCGAACGGTGTGGGGCAGGCGCTGTCCTGTGGCAACTTTCATGGGACCTCCGGATGATAGGTTGGCGATCCGCTCGCGGGCTAGATTGAGAGAATACGGGCAGGCCGCATTTCCGGGTCCGGCGTTCATTGTGACTCCTCGAGGGTGAGATGGTCTCTCTTCATCAGTACTGACGTTCGGCGGAAAAGTTAAGACACGGCAGGGTTGGCCGCCCGTTAGAATCCGAAAAGACGGCGGAGCCGGTCCATGAGCTCCGGGTCGTTGAAGGGCGTGTGGGTGCCGATGGCCAGACCGCCGATGGCGTAGACTCCGATGGCCATCCCGCCGATCGCGAAATAGCCCGTGGCTATGCCGCCGACCCCGGCCCCGATCCCGAGGGCGATGCCCCCGATGCACAGGCCGCCCAGGCCGATCCCGGCCAACGTGATGAGCCCCGCCGCGAAGCCGCCGATGGCGATGACGCCGATGGCCACGTTGCCGATGGCTATTATGCCCTTGGCCGGCTTCAAGCCCCCCGCCCAGGCCGGCCCATAGACGATGTGGACGAGGGGTAGGCCGAAGACGGTCCTCTTGGACTTGTACTCGTAGGAATAGGGGAGTCCCGCTCGCCGCATGCCCGGGACCGGGGGCGGGCACGGCATTCCCGGCGGCTGGAGCTCGGACGTTCCCATCCCGGGCAGGGGATAGCCGCAGCCGGGACAGGCCGTGGCCTTGTCACTGACGTCGCGCTGGCATTCCGGGCACCTGATCAGGGCCATTCCGCACCTCCAGGAGAGGGTCAGGTCTACTTATTACGCAAGATCGCGTAAAAAGTAGACCTGACCCCATCTTATAGCCTTGTAGGCGGGCGAACTCAAGCGCGTTCTCAGCCCTCTGGGCGGGCGACGACGATCGCGAGAGAGCCCGTTTCGACATCGCGCCGCTCGACTTCGACGAAGCCGCTGGCGAGGAGAAAGGCCCGCAAGCCGCCGCTCCTCAGAAACTCCCGGCCGTTCCGATAGTGCTCGCCGCCGGCGAGCCGTTCGACGGCCCAGGCGAAGAGCGCCCCGGCTCGGGACCTGGCGTTCCAGGGGTTCTCGAAATCGACGGCGATGAGCCTTCCATCGAGAGCGAGCGCCCTCCGAGCTTCCTGAATGATCGCCTTCCTCAGTTCTGGGCTCTTGTCGTGGAGACCGAACGAGATGCTGACGGCTCGTGTCGCGCCGTCCTTGAAGGGCAACTGGGCCGCGTCGCCGCAAACGAAAGGCACGCCGGGCGCCCTGGCCGCCGCGTACCTGACGAAGCCGAGGTGCATATCAAGGCCGATGGCGTGATTAGTCGGCGTCCATGCTCGCAGCTGATCGCCCGTGCCCGAGCAGACGTCGAGCCAGGGGTAGAGCCCCTCGCGTTCGACGGTCCGCGCAACCCGGCGCCGCAGCCCCCTGAACATGCGCCCGAAGGCGAGGTCGTAGGCGATGCCTGGCAGATACCAATAGGCTTTGGGGCGGGTCATGGGGGGATTGTAGCAAAATCCCCAGAAATCGAGGAACCAGAAGGGGTCAGACCTGCCTTTCGCTCGTTTCGCATAAAAGCGCAAAAGGAACGTCTGACCCCTCCCG
>CAYOYQ010000139.1:0-7717 GCA_964408215.1 uncultured Eubacteriales bacterium | reverse complement strand
GTCCATCTGACCGTCCCCGAGGGCGCGGCCGATTACGTCAACTCGATGTGGGAGATCCAGAAGGAACCCTTCGCCGGGGACGTCGTCAACAGCTACAACGACGGGCCGGCCTCGCCCGGGGCCAAGCCGCTCGGTCCCTTCTTCGAGCTCGAAACCTCGTCGCCGGCGGCGGCCCTCGCCCCGTGGAAGACGCTCGTCCACGTCCACACGACGATGCATTTCCAGGGCCCGGTCAAGGCCCTCGACCCGATCGCCCGGAAAGCCCTCGGCGTCGGCCTCGAGGAGATCGAGCTGGCGCTCGGGAAGTAGGCCCACGCCGGCGCAATGCCGGCCAAAATATTGACATACCCTTGACAAATCGCCCGCCGATTTGTCTTATCTTCTCAAGTAAGAAGTCCGCTCTCGCTGAAGCGGTTGACCGGCCAAGGCGGCGAACTCCTGGACACGGAGGGGAATATGCTCCGAAGATCGACGCCTCTGGCGCACATCGTCGCGTGTCTTATGTTTTGCCTGCAAGGCTGCCTGACAATCGTCGGGCAGAAACGCCAATCCGTTCGCATTCCTCGCCGCCGATCACAACCGGGCTCTTTGACTGTCAAGACAAGCGGCAGTAGGATATTCACGGAGACATGGCGATGACGGGGAAAACCGCGGGGCTCGCGTTAGCGGGGGTTCTTGTCATCTCGTCGTTCACGGGCTGTCAGACCATTTCGCGCGGCAGGTCCCAGCTCGTCCCCGTGACCAGCCGGCCGGCCGGGGTCAACGTCATCGTCGACGGCGCGGCGGTCGGGCAGGCGCCGCTCAACCTCAAGTTGGCGCGCCGTTCGGGACACGTCATCCGTTTCGAGATGGAGGGCTACCGCCCTATCGAAGTCAGGATCACCCAAAAAAGGCCGCCGCTCGGCGAAACGATCCTGACGAGCTTTTGGTGGGCCCCCGTCGGGGCGGTGGTCATCGGAACCCCCATATATCTGGTTCTGAACGAGGCGGCCGGGCCTGACGAGGACCTGGGAAGCCTCGGCCGGGCCATGATCTCCGGCGCCGTCGGATTCGTCGCGGGGTGGACGATCGGGACGATCGTCGACAGCCGATCCCCCGGCAATTTCGACCTCATCCCTCAAACTCTTTTCGTCGAGATGGAAAAGGGCGGCGCAAAGTCCCCGCCTCTTGTCCTCCAGGTCGGACCGGAGGGCGCCGGCCGCGTCCGCTGGATCCGCGTCGCTTTGCGCGAGGAGTAAGCGCTTCGGCTTGGTTGGAAGCTTCCGTTGACGTCTCTGTTGACAAATTGTATCTACTATGTATATACTTTCTAGGAAAGATTATGAAATCGCGCGTGCAGAAGTGGGGTAACAGCCTGGCCGTCCGCATCCCCAAGTCTTTCGCGGAAAACCTCGGCTGGGGCGAGAATGCGCCGGTCGAGATCGCGCCGGAAGCCGACGGCCTGGTCATCAAAACCGACAAGGAACGTGCCTGGGACCTCGAGGCCCTGCTCGCCGCCGTGACCGACGAGAACGTCCACCCGGCCTGGGAAGCGGCGTCGGCGGCGGCGTTCGTCCGGGACGAGGGCCGGCAAAACGGGGCCGATCCCGGAGAAGCCAAGAGGGGCCGATGAAACAGGTCTTCGACGTGCCGGAACGGGGCGACATCGTCCTGCTCGCGTTCGAGCCGATGTTTCGCGGCGGACGGTCCGGCCGCCGCCCCGCCGTCGTCGTTTCGCCTCAGGCCTACAACGCCCGCGCCGGCCTGGCGCTCGTCTGTCCGATCGTCACGGACGTCAAAGGCTACCCCTTCGAGGTCCTTCTCCCCGCCGGCCTGGCGGTCGGAGGAGCGGTCCTCGCGGACCAGGCCGTGAGCCTGGATTGGCGCTCACACCGGGCCGAGAGGATCGGCTCCCTTCCCGCGGCGGCGGGCGAAGAGCTCTTGGGGAAGCTCCGGGCGCTCGTCGGCTAGCGCTGGCCCCATAGCTTGTTCCGCTTACACGGGGGGAAGGAGGAGGGGGAGGGGCCGATCCCGAACGGCCATAAGGGCAAGGCCAACGCACAGTCAGCGGCCGAAATGCCGGCGAAGCTTTGCAGTTATCGTTTCAGCCCGAAATCGAGACGGGCCAAAGCGGGTCAAAGCGCGTAAAAATGCGTCATCCGACGCCCATCCCTTGACAGAGCCTCTTGCGGGACACATGTATGAGACAGGCGAATGACGACCATGTGCCTTTTCGATGAGGGAGCCCGACACCGGCTTTCAGAGGAAAGGGGCCTGGTCCGCTTTCAAGGGGGGAGGGAGGAGGGAGAGGCGCCGACTGCCCAGAGGTCCTGACGGCGGACCTCAGGCGTCTCTTCCTCCGCCGTTTTTTCAGTCCCCGATCCAAAGTGACCAAGGTCAGGCTGGGCTTGACCATCGCCCCCTATCGCCTGTAAAATCGAGACGTCAGCTCACGAACCCCGGCTCAGGTCGAGATCCATGGCGAAGGGGCCCGTCCTCGAATCGTGGAAGGAGATCTCCGCCCATTTCAAGAAGAATATAAGAACCTGCCAGCTCTGGGAGCGCGATCACGGCCTCCCCATCCACCGGCTCGATGGCTCCCCGAAGGCCCGCGTCTTCGCCTATGCGGACGAGCTGGACCTCTGGTTCGAGGAAAAACTCCACGAGCGCGAGACCAGGTCGGGACGGCCTCGAACTCTTCCCACGCTCCCCCGTTGGAACCTCGGCCTCATCGCCTGTCTCGGCGCCGTCGCCGTCGGCGCCACCGGATTCTGCGCGCGACTTCTCATCCGCCAGGCCAACTCCCGCTGGGCCAACGATGTCGCCGTGCCCGAGATCGAACGCTCCCTCTTTGACTCGGACACGCAAAAGCCGTTCGACTTGGCCAAGCGCGTCGAGAAGATCGATCCCGGCAACCCACGCCTCGCCCGCCTCATCCCCCTCGTCTCCGGGGAGCTGACCGTCGAGTCGGACCCCGCGGGAGCCGACCTCTTCGTCCGGGCCTACGGCCGGGATGATCTCGAGTGGGAACACCTCGGCCGAACCCCGGTCATCCGGTTGCGGTTGGCCAAGGGTTACAAGCATTGGCGAGCCGAAAAGACGGGCCATGTCTCGCTCGAAGGCGGCGTCTATGTCCTTCCGGGCGAAGTCGCGGGCTTGAAGCTCAAGCTCTGCGGAAAGAACATCGCCCCTCGAGGCATGGTCCGGGTCTCCGGGGGAAGCCTGGGCTTGCCGTTCTATAGGCTCTCCCGGGCCCCCGTCATGAAGCTCGAGGATTTCTGGATCGACTGCTACGAGGTGACGAACAGTCAGTACCGCGCATTCGTCGAAGCCGGCGGCTATCGCGATCCCCGATATTGGAAAGTCCCTTTCCGAAGGGAGGGCCGGGCGCTGTCCTGGCCGGCGGCGATGGCCGTGTTCGTGGACCGCACCGGCCTCCCCGGCCCGGCCACCTGGGAGCTGGGCGCATTCCCGCCCGGCACCGAGGATTATCCCGTGACGGGCGTCAGCTGGTACGAGGCGGCGGCCTTCGCCGAATATGCGGGCAAGCGCCTGCCGAGCGTCTATCATTGGACGCGCGCCACGGATCTGCCGTCGGATCTATCGGCGGCAGAGTTCGTCATCCCGCTGAGCAACCTCGAGGGCCGTGGGATCGCGGCCGTGGGCTCGTTCAAAGGGCTGGGACGATTCGGCACCTACGACATGGCGGGAAACGTCAAGGAATGGTGCTCGAACGAAGTCGACGGCAAGCGGCCCTGCCTCGGAGGCGCCTGGAACGAGGCCCAATACTGGTTCGAGGAGTTCGACGTTTACCCTCCCCTCATGCGCAGCGACAATTTCGGCTTCCGTTGTATCCAGCCGGAGGGCGGCGCTGCGGGGGCTTCGTCGGGGGACGGCCCGCTGCCGCTCGAGCCCGAAACCGACTTCGCCCGCCTGAGGCCGTGCACGGACGAGGTCTTCAAGGCCTACGAGGCACTGTACTCATTCACCCGAACCCCTCTCGAGGCCCGTGTCGAGTCGCGGCAGGAGTGGTCCGAGGACACCATCCTCGAAAGGGTTTCCTTCGCCGGCGCGGAGGGGACCGATCGCATCGTCGCCTACCTCTTCCTCCCCCGGAAGGGCCGGCCGCCGTTCCAGTCCGTGGTCTATTTCCCCGGGGGTGGGGCCAACTTCCTGGGCTCCATCTTCGATTACGGCCTGGTCAAGAGTCGGGAGGTCGAGCTGTTCACGAGGGGAGGCCGGGCCTTCGTCTTCCCCGTATTCTGGAACACCCTTGAGCGGAGGATCAAGGCCACGCCCACGCGGACCGCCCAGTTCTTGAAGGACCGCATGATCCGCTATCATCGGGAGCTCGCGCGCACCCTCGATTATCTCGAGACGCGTTCCGATTTCGACAAGGACCGGATCGCCTACCAGGGGTTGAGTTGGGGGGCCTGGGCCGGCCCGCTCCATGTGGCGCTCGAGAAGCGCTTCCGGGCAGCCAACTTCCTTGGCGGGGGGTTCTATTGGGAGACCTATAGTCCGGATCTCGGCTCTTCCGAGTGGGACGCGGCCAATTTCGCGCCCAGGGTCAAGGTGCCGGTCCTGATGCAGAACGGCCGGTTCGATGTCTATTTCGCGCTCGAGACCAACGCGCGCCCGTTCTTCCGCCTCCTGGGTACGCCGGACAGGGACAAGGACCTCCGCGTCTATCCCACGGGACACTCCGTCTGGCTTCTCAACGAGTATAGGAAAGACATGCTCGATTTCCTGGACAAGCACCTCGGACCGGTCCGCCAGGAGCCCGCCGGCCTCCCGGAACGATAGACCCGGAGAACGGCGCCGTCTCCGGCCCCGAGACCGCCATCGGCCCTCCCCCGCGGGCCTGAAAGAACATGACATAAAGCGTAATAATGCGAATCCGACTTGCCCCCGCCGGCACCGCGGCCCATCATCACAAAAGGGGGGATTCCCCCGATTCCAACAAGGAGGAGATCATGGGAAAAGGAAAGCTGGGGGCCTTACTGGCCGGGCTGGCCTTGACGGCGACGCTCGGTATGGCCCAGGTGACGGTCGTCGGCACGAACACCTACCCGACGGACGTCAACAACGTCCAGGCCGCGGTGATGGTGCCGGGCGCGACCGTGTTCCTGAAGGGGATCTTCAACTTCGGGGATCCGGACGATCCCGGGGCGTGCGGCCAGGCCGTCCTGTCGGCGCCCGGGGTGACCTTGCGGGGCTGCCCGGGGGCCACGATCCGGGGCGGTTACTTCCCCTTGACGACGGTCGCCGTTCCCGGAGGCACGGGCCCGGCCACGGCCAAGAACCTGACCATCCGGGACATCCGCTTCGAGGGTTGGGGCGGTTACGCCATCTATCACACGGAGGTCCAAGCCGAGGACAACGTCACTCGCATCGAGGGGAACACGCTCGTCAACACGCGTTGGCCCGCCGACGACCCCCCCTGCCTGGGGATCCACTATTGCACCGGCGGCGGCAAGGCCTTCATCCGCAAGAACAGGATCATCGGCGCCAGCCTTTTCGCCATCAGCGCCCATGACCTGACCTTGCATAAAGACGATTGGCTCATCATCGAAGGGAACCGGATCGAGGACGCCCACCTAGATCCCCTGGTCGTCGAGACATTCAACCCGGCCGAGGGGGACCCCGATCACGGCCCGGTGATCATTCGCAACAACAGGATCGGGATCAGCGCCGACACGCCCAACCCCTTCGTCTGGGGGATCTCCCTCGGGACGTTCTATTTCGGTTGCGCCCTCAACAACGCCCAGGTCGAAGGGAACGTCATCACGGGCCGCGTCTGCGACGGGATCGTCATGTTCCCTTACGGCCACGACATGAAGATCGTCAATAACGACCTCTCCGGGGCGACCGCGTTCGAATGCCAGATCGTCGGAGAGGGGCGGAGGAACTTGATCTCCGGCAACAGGCTCGGGCCAGTCGAGACGACGGGGGAATACGGCAATCCGATCTCGTGGGGGATCGGCCTGTTGGGGCTCGACTGGTCGGAGTGGTACCCTCAGGGCGTCGGGCCCGATCCCGATCCGGTTTCCAAGAACGTTCTTATCGGGAACGATTTTCGCCGGACAGGGCTCGCGGGCTGGGCGGTCGATGGAGCGTGTCAGATCACATCCATGGGCTGTGTCCTGTTGCTCTCGGCCGTGGACATGGGTTGGAACGAATACTGGCCCGGGGCCGAAGTGACCGGCAATCTGATCATGGAGTTCGGCAAGTTCCCGGCCGGGACGGGCGGTCCCGCGAAACAGGTCCTGGAGTACCCCATTTACGCGCACGACAACTGGATCTTCGGCCAACCCATTCCCTGGGCGCCCCCCCTCGCGGCGGCCTCTCCCCGCTCGAGCCTAACGGTCAAAACGGCCGGGCAGGCCTATGCCGAAGGGCTCGCGAAGAAAAGGGCCTTCATCGAAAAAGCCAAGAAGGGGACCGAGCGGAAGTAGTTAGGACCCCGCAAAGACGGCCTCGGCCTCGGGGGTGTAGCGGCCGCCGGGGCCAAAAAGGACGAGCGGCTCCATGAGCTCGGGCTCGACGTGTTCGTCGCCCGGCCCGTTGCCCGGCCCGCTCCCGTCCCCCGCGGCCAGTCCCAGCTCCGCTAGGAACAGGTTCGGCGGCTCCCCCACCCTCGGGAGCACGTGCCTGAAGCGGAGGACCCGGAAGCCCCTGGCGTTGGCCGCCCGGGCGAAATCCGTACGCCGTTTCTCGGGATAGACAAAACAGGCCCGCCCGCCGGGCGCGAGCCAAGCGGCGGTCCTGTCCATGATCTCGTCGATGCCGCCGTGGAGCTCGTGCTTAGCGGCCGACTTTTCGCCCGACCGGCTCAGGAAGCCTGTCGCCTTCCGGATGTAGGGCGGATTGGAGAAGATGAGGTCGAAGCGGCGGCCGGGCTCGTAGGTCCGGAGATCGCCCTCCACGACTTCGATCCGCCCCCCGAGGCCGTTGAGGGCCACGTTCCTCCCGGCCATCTCGGCCAGGCCCGGCTGGATCTCGAGCGCCGTGATATGCCTGACCGGCTTGACGCTGACGAGGAGCGCGATGATGCCGCTCCCCGTCCCGATGTCGAGGGCCTCGTCCTCCGCCCTCGTCCGGACGAAGTCCGCCAGCAGCGGCGCGTCGACCGAGAACCTGTACCCCTTCTTCTTCTGCAGGACGTGGATGCGGCCGTGGTAGAACGCGTCGAGGGTCTCGTCCTCGCGCCGGACATCAGCCGGATTCGTCATCCTCGCCGACCTCCGTCATGACCACCACCCGCTCCGGCTGGACCTGGGCGTAGCCGCCCTTGATCCGGAACGACTCCTCCTCGCCGCCGGCCCGGAAGATCAGCGCGCCCCGGCCGATGGCCACGAACAGCGGCCGGTGGCCCGGGAGGACGCCGATCTGGCCCTCGAGCGTCGGCAGGAAGACGGCCTCGACGTCCTCCTCGGCCAGCAGCCGCCGCGGCGTCACCACCGTCAGGCGGATCGTGGCCGGGACGGCGGCGCTCATTCAGCCCTCAGCTCGCCCGTCCGCTTGATGACGTCGTCGATGCCGCCCATCATGTAGAAGGCCTGCTCCGGTTTGTCGTCGTGGAGGCCCTCGGTGATCTCCTTGAAGCCGCGGACCGTCTCCTCGATGGTGACGTAGCGCCCCGGCCGCCCGGTGAACTCCTCGGCGACGTGGAAGGGCTGGGACAGGAAGCGCTGGATCTTGCGGGCCCGGGCGACGATGACCTTGTCCTCGTCCG
>CAYOYQ010000138.1:0-7807 GCA_964408215.1 uncultured Eubacteriales bacterium | reverse complement strand
GCGACCTCAAGTACGGGCGGACCGTCCATTCTCTGTCGCGGCTCCTCTCGCTCTACAACGCCCGGCTCCACTACGTCTCGCCGGACATCCTGCGCATGCCCCCCGAGATCGTCGCCGAGCTCGAGGGGAAGGGCGTGAAGCAGACCGAGCACACGGCCCTCGACCAGGCCCTGCCCGAGACCGACGTCCTCTACGTCACCCGCGTCCAGCGGGAGCGGTTCGAGAGCGAGGCGGTCTACGACTCCGTCAAGGGCGCCTTCGTCGTCGATCGCAAGGTCATGGCCCGGGCCAAGGACCGGATGATCGTCATGCACCCGCTGCCCCGGGTCACCGAGATCAGCACCGATTTCGACAGCGACCCCCGGGCCGCCTATTTCCGCCAGATGGAATACGGGCTCTACGTCCGGATGGCCCTGCTGGCCATGGTCCTCGGCAAGGCCTGAGCGCGGGCCCGTTCGCGCCGACCCCGGCGCAAAGGAGTCGAACATGAGAACGTCCCCACTCTCCCGCGCGGCTCTCGCCGTCATCCTTCTCGCCGGGCTCGGCGCGCCCGCGCTCCTGGCCCAGAGGACGGGCTACACGCCCGGGGAATTCGTCCGCCGCCGGGCCGCCCTCTTGGACCAGGTCAAGGACGGGGCGATCGTCCTGTTCGGCGACGCCTCGGTCCCCGCCGGCACGCACTTCCGCCAGGACAACGATTTCTTCTATTTCACCGGGAACGAGGACCTCGGCGGCGCGCTGGTCCTGGTGCCCTTCGCCCGGGGCGGCGCCTATCTCTTCCTGCCCCAGCGCTCGGCCCGCGAGATCCAGTACGACGGGCCCGGCCTGCTCGAGAGCCCGGACGCCAAGGCCAAGGCCGGCTTCACCGACGTCCTCGCGGTCGGCGACCTCGACGAGTTCCTGGCCCGGCTCGGCGGCCGCGGGGCCGGCAAGCTCTACCTCCGGCTCTCGCCCCGTGACACGCTCGACGACGCCCGTTCCGAGACCGCCTTGTGGGACGGCCGGCGCGCCCGGAGCCACTACAACGACCAGCTCTCGGTCGACCAGTATAGGATCGAGAAGCTCCGCGCCCGCTATCCGCAGATGGAGCTCGTCGATGTCACCCCGGCCATCGATGCCCTGCGGGCGATCAAGACGCCCGAGGAGATCGCCGTCATGCGGCGGAACGGCGCGCTTTCGGCCGCCGCCGTCAAGCAGGCCATGCTGGCGACCCGGCCGGGCGTCTTCGAGTACGAGATCGAGGCCGCGGCCATGGGCGTGGCCCTGAAAGGCGGGGCCAAGGGCGCCGCCTACGCGCCGATCGTCGGCTCGGGCCCCAACTCCTGCATCTTCCATTACGAGAAGAACGACCGCCGCGTCGAGGCCGGGGACGTCGTGCTCATGGACTTCGCGGCCGACCTCGACCACCTGGCCATGGACATCACCCGGACCTGGCCGGCCTCGGGGAAATTCACGGACGGGCAACGCGAGGTCTACCGGATCGTCCTCGAGGTCGAGAAGGCCTGCATCGAGGCCTACAAGCCGGGCGCGACGCCCAAGGACGTCCGCGACCACGTCGCCGAAACGATGAAAGCCAAGGGCATCGACCCCCGCGGCCAGCTCGGCGGCTTCGGCCACGGCGTCGGCCTGTGCGTCCACGACGTCCCCCTCGGCCCGGTCCTCAAGGAAGGCATGGTCTTCGCCATCGAGCCGGCCCTGTATTATCCCGAAAAGGGCTTCGGCATCCGGGTCGAGGACACCGTCCTCATCACCAAGACCGGCTGCGAGGTCCTGACCAAGGACGTGCCCAAGGAGATCGACGAGATCGAGAAGCTCCTGGCCGGCCGCGTCAGGTAGGCAGGCGCCCGCCCTTGGATCCCCGGAAGGTCCTGAGCCGGCTCGAGAAGGGCCTGTGGGCCCCGCTCCCCGGCATCCCCGCCCAGCTCGCGATGGTGCCCGAGCCCCGGCCGGGCCACAAGGCCTATTTCGAGGTCGAGGACACCTGCCGCAAGGCCGGCGTCCTCATCCTGCTCTATCCCAAGGACGGCCGGCTCCGCGTTCTCCTGACCCGGCGGACGGAGAACGTCCTACACCACCGCGGCCAGATCTCGCTGCCGGGCGGGGAACAGCACCCCGGCGAGTCCATCGAGGCCACGGCCCTGCGGGAGACCTCCGAGGAACTGGGCCTCGATCTAGGGGCGGTCCGGGTGCTGGGGAAGCTGACCCCGCTCTACATCCCGCCGAGCAACTTCTGCATCTACCCGATCGTGGCCGCGATCCCCGGGCCGCTCGAGTTCCGGCCCCAGCCCGACGAGGTGGCGGAGGTCCTCGAGCCGCCCGTCGACCATCTGGCCGACCCCGCGAACGTCCGCCGCGAGACCTGGAACTACGGCGGCCTGGACCACGACGTCCCGTTCTACGACTTCGAGGGCCACAAGATCTGGGGCGCGACGGCCATGGTCCTGGCCGAGTTCCTCGCCCTCCTCTGATGGGGTCAGGTCTACCTTTTAACCGTTTTTGGGTAAAAGGTAGACCTGACCCCGTCTTACCTATAAAATACGGTCGAGAGGTCCGGCCATGACGAAGCGCAAGCGCATCCTGAGCGGCATCCAGCCGAGCGGCACGATCCACATCGGGAATTATTTCGGCGCCATCGAGAACTGGGTCCGGCTGACGGACGAATACGACTGCTTTTTCACCATCGTCGACCTTCACGCCATCACCGTGAGCTACGACCCGAAGCAGCTCCAGCAGCGCATCTGGGACGCCGCTCTGGATAATATGGCCGCCGGCCTCGACCCGAATAATTGCACGCTCTTCGTCCAGAGCCATGTCCCCGAGCATACCGAGCTCTGCTGGCTCCTCAATTGCGTGACACCCCTCGGCGAGCTCAACCGGATGACCCAGTTCAAGGAGAAATCCGAGCAGGAACGCGAGAACGTCACCGCCGGGCTGCTCAACTACCCGATCCTCCAGGCCGCCGACATCCTCGTCTACAGGGCCGACGCCGTGCCGGTCGGGGAGGACCAAGCCCAGCACCTCGAGCTCACCCGCGAGGTCGCCCGCCGCTTCAACGGCCGGTTCGGCGATTATTTCCCCGAGCCGGCGACGCTCATCGGCCGCGGGGCCCGGATCATGGGCCTCGACGGCGCCGCCAAGATGAGCAAGTCGCTCGGCAACGCCATCGGCGTCACCGAGGAACCGGACGCGATCTGGGAGAGGCTTCGCCCGGCCAAGACCGACGAGGCCCGCAAGCGCCGGAGCGATCCCGGTGAGCCCGACCGCTGCAACATCTACTCATATCACAAACTCGTGACGCCCGACGCCGACCTGGCCGAGATCGCCAGGGGCTGCCGGGACGCGACGATCGGCTGCATCGACTGCAAAAAGATCTTCCATCGCAACCTGATGAAGGTCCTGGGCCCCATCCGGGAGCGGCGCCAGGCCCTGGCCCGGGACCCCGAAGCCGTACGCGAGGCCCTGCGCCAGGGGGCCGAGAGGGCCCGGGCCGTCGCCCGCGAGACGCTTGACGGCGCCAAGAAGCTCATGGGCCTGCTCTAGGGGAACCTTTCCGGCCTCTCCTTCGTCTTCCCTTATGACCGTCGAGTTTTAGGAGGTGACCCGTGTCCAGACTCAAGGTCCTTTCCATTCTGGGCCTCGCTCTTCTCTTCCTGAGCGTGTCCTGCATTATCGCCGGCGAGGAACACCGGGAGGATTTCTCGAAGGCCCTGCCTCTCAAGGCCGGTGACCGCTTCTCTCTCGAGAACGTCAACGGTCACGTCGCCGTCACCACCTGGAAGGAAAACCAGGTTGAGATCAAGGCCGTCAAGACCACGCGCCGGAGCGCGGAGGAGCTGGCCAAGGTCGAGATCCGCGTCGAAGAGGTCGCCGGGGGGCTCGCCGTCAAGGCCATCTGGCCCAGGTTCCCGCGGCGGGCCAGCGTCAGCGTCGAATTCGAGGTCAGGGTCCCCGAGGGCGTCGTTCTCGACGGCGTCGGGACGGTCAACGGCGGGGTCGACGTCTCGGGCCCGTTCGCCCGGGCGGACGTGGGCACGACGAACGGCAACGTGACGGTCGAGGGCGGATCCGGTGAGCTCGAGGCCTCGACGACGAACGGCCATGTCCGCATCCGGGACTTCGACGGCCGGGTCGATGCGGGCACGACCAACGGCAGCATCCGCCTCGAGAACCTGACCTTCAAGGGCGGCCTCGCGGCCGACACGACCAACGGCTCGATCACCATCGCCCTCGCCAATGCCGACGGCCTCAATGCCGACCTTCGCGCCCACACGACCAACGGCCACGTCACCGTCGATTTTCCCGTGACCGTCAAGAACCTGACCCAGTCGAGGCGCCGGGTCGAGGCCAGGATCGGCCAGGGCGGCCCGCTGATCGAGCTCGGGACAACCAACGGCTCGATCCGGATCACGAAATAGCCCTTAGGGACTGTCCCCCGGAGGGGGTGTCCCTCTTTTCCTATAGCGGCCCCAGTGGCCTCCTTGTTTTCATTCGAAGGGGCTTGGTCTAGAATAGCGTCACTAGACATGCCTCAGCGCGCTGACACGCCCTTTACCCGCGAGGTCAAGAGAACGATCCGGTCCATCCCCCGCGGCCGCGTGGCCACCTACGGCCAGATCGCGGCGCTCGCCGGCCGAGAGCATGGCGCCCGCGGTGTCGCCTGGATCCTCCATTCGTCCTCCGAGGCGGCGCGGCTGCCCTGGCACCGGGTCATCGGCGCCGCCGGGCGGATATCGCTGCCCCGGGGGCGCCGCCGGGGGATATGCCCCTCGGGGATGTGTCCCCAAGGAGGCTTCGAGGAGCAGAAGATGCGACTTCTTGCCGAAGGGGTCGCCGTTGGCCCGGGCGGCCGTATCGATCTCAGGCGCTACCGGTGGGAGCCGTCGTCCGGCGCCGCCGGCCGCTCTCCCGCCGCCCGGAAGTTCCTGAAAAACCTGCTCAGCCGACCGGCCTGATCCGGATGTTCCGGAAGAAGATCGGGGCGCCGGCGTGCTTGCCCTGGAAGCCGATCCGGCCCTTGGTCGCGAGCTCGGCATAGGGCCGGCTAAGCCAAGCCGGGATCTCGGAGCCGTCGGGGTTGGTCTTGGCCGAGGTCCACAGGCTCATGTCCATGTCCGTGACCTTCTCGCCGTTGAGCTCGACCGCGATCCGTTGCCCGGCGCAGGTGATCGTGAAGTGGTTCCACTCGCCCGGCTTCTTGACGACGCTCTTCGTCGGGGCCAGGTGGCCGAAGATCGCGCCGCAATGCCAAGTGGCCGGCTCCTTGGCCCACTCTTCGGCGAAATCGTCGGCGATCTGGATCTCGACCGAGTTGGGGATCCAATCGGCGACGTCGGTGCAGTAGACGATGACGCCGCTGTTCGTCCCCGGGGCGGTCATGAACTCGAGGTCGAGGACGAAATTCTCATAGTCTGACTTGGTCCAGATGGCCTGGTCCTCCGAGGCGGTCATGATGCCGTCGGCGACCGTCCAGATCCCGGCCGGGACCTCGGCGTCCGAGAGGTCCGCGGCGAAGAGATCGGTCCATTGAGGCGCTGGGGGCGCTGTGGCCGCCGGCGTCTTAGGCTCTTCGGCCTTTTTACAGGCGACGATTATTCCAAGGCTGAGGGCCGAGAGGAGGATGATCAGGGTTATCTTGCGCATCGTCCGGGCTCCTTTCGTGAAGCGAAGCCGGGGACGCGTACCGAGCACATGTCCCCGCTCGGATCCACTCTTACTTTATCAATTTTCGCGGGCCAGTGGAACAGCGGGACAAGGATGCGTCCTCCGAAACGGGGGATATGGACCGGGTTCGCTTCCCCAACGGCGCTTGCCAGCGGCTCATTCCTGGGCTATCCTCTATTTCCTGGTTACTTCGAGGAGGTCCCGATATGAGACGACGCCTGCGCGGAGCGATCCCCGTCCTTGTCGCCCTGGCCGTCATCCTGGCCGCCTGCGCCCCCAAGCCGGCCGCGACCGTCCCCTCCGTCAAACGACCGCTCGTCCTCGGCATGCACGCCATCACCGAGACCGACGCCGACGCCCGAACGCTCATCGGCGAGGTCCCGGCCCTGGCCAAGCGGGGCGTCAACCTCCTTATCTGCGAGGTCGATTACTGGTACGCCTACGACTCCCATCCGGAACTGCGGATGGAGAACGCGATCCGGGAGGAGACGATCAAGGCCCTCGTCGCCGCCTGCCGCGCCCGAGGCATCCGGCTCGTGCCCGAGTTCCAGAGCCTCGGCCATCAATCCTGGGACGAAAAGACTTTCCCGCTCCTCACCAAATACCCCCAGCTCGACGAGACGCCTGGCAAATATGCCGGCAACAAGGGCACGGACCCCTGGGGCACCGAGTTCTACTGCCGGAGCTGGTGCCCGCTCCACCCCGACCTCCTGCCGATCGTCAACGACCTCTACGACGAGCTCCTCGACGTCTTCGAGGCCGACGCGCTCCACGTCGGCATGGACGAGGTCTTCATCATCGCCGACAAGGACTGCCCCCGCTGCGCCGGCAAGTCCACGGCCGAGATCTTCGCCCGGGCCGTCAACGACGCCTACGACCACATCGTCCGGACGAGGGGGAAAGAGATGATGATGTGGGCCGACCGCCTCCTCGACGGCCGGGCCACCGGCTACGGCCTCTGGGAAGCGTCCATGAACGGGACGGACAAGGCCATCGACCTGGTCCCCAAGGACATCATCATGTGTGATTGGCACTATGAGCCGAAGTACCCGCTCCAGACGACGCCGAGATCGGTCTTCCCCTCGCCCAAGATCTTCGTCGACAAGGGCTTCCGGGTGCTGCCGACGAGCTTCCGGAACGTCGAGGCCGTCAACCGGTTCATCGACCAGTCGCTGGCCGTCGGCTCCGACAAGGTCCTCGGCCACCTCTGCACCGTCTGGAATCCCCTCAAGCCGGGGCAGTACGCCAGATTGAAGCAGCTCAAAGCCGCGTCGAAAAAGATCAGGACGGCGAGAGGCTGACCCCCGGCCGTCCGGCCGTCATTTCGCGACGGTGATGAGGTTCCGCCGGCGCAGCTCCTCGAGCCCGTTCTCCCACGGGCCCGCCGCGGCCCACATGTAGTAGGAGAAGTACCGGACCGTCTTCTGGAAGATGGGCACCCACGGCTGGAGCTCGGCGTAATAGTGGGCCGACTCCCCGTTGGACGGGTGGTTCATCCACATGTGCAGGAACTCGGGCTCGCTCACCGGGTAGGCCCCGACGAACGAGACGTCCTCGACGGTGTCCCGCCCGGCGTTCCAGCCTTCCTTCAGGAAGAAGACCTCGCCGAAATATTGCTCCGGCCGCATCCGGACCTCGCGCCGGCCGGTCTTGGCCGGGATGATGAAGACGTCCTCGGTCCAGTGCTTCTCGCCGAGGGCCAGGATGGGCTGGGGGCCGAGCATGTTGAGCTCGGGATTGCGGAACTCCAGGGCGAAGCGGACCTCGAGCAGGGGAGACGCGCCGTCGAGGGTGAAGATCTTCTCCAGGCGGTTGCCGTAGTAGTCGGCCCACATCCGGACCGTCGCCGACGTCCCGCCGGTCTTGACGATCTCGGCGTCGTAGACCTTGTGCGTCTCGATCGAGGCCTGGCCGAGGAAGTCCTCGAAGCCGCCGTAGGGATAGAAGCCTCTCTCGCGGAACGGCCGCCGGTCCGAATACTCCTTCTCCGGCCAGAGCTTGAAGAAGACATTGTCGTCCTTCTCCTTGACGATGTACTCGATGACCCGGGCGCCGACGGCGAGGAGGGTCACCCGGACCTTGTCGTTCTCGAGCCGGTATTCCATGAGCCCGTCGCCGTTGAGGTCGACCGGGGTCACCGTGGCCT
>CAYOYQ010000137.1:0-7900 GCA_964408215.1 uncultured Eubacteriales bacterium | reverse complement strand
TCGCCGAGGTCCTCGTCCGCAGCGGCGCCGTCGACGTCATCGTCGTCGACTCGGTGGCCGCGCTGGTCCCCAAGGCCGAGCTCGAGGGCGAGATGGGCGACGCCCACATGGGCCTCCAGGCCCGGCTGATGTCCCAGGCTCTGCGCAAGCTCACAGCCATCGTCGCCCGGTCGAAGACCTGCTTTATCTTCATCAACCAGATCCGGGAGAAGATCGGCGTCTTCATCGGCAACCCCGAGACGACGACGGGCGGCCGGGCCCTGAAGTTCTACGCCTCCCTGCGGATCGACGTCCGGAAGATCTCCGTGCTCAAGGAGGGCGATAGCGTCGTTGGCACCCGGGCCAAGGTCAAGATCGTCAAGAACAAGATGGCCCCGCCGTTCCGCGAGGCCCAGTTCGACATCATCTTCGGCGAGGGCATCTCCAAGGAAGGCGACCTCGTCGACGTCGGCTTCGACACCGGCCTCCTGGAGAAGGCCGGGACCTGGTACTCCTACAAGGGGGAGCGGCTCGGCCAGGGCCGCGAGAACGTCAAGAAGCTGTTCAAGGAGAACACGAAGCTGGCCGCAGAGATCGAGGCCGAGATCCGGGCCAAGGTCGGGCTCGAAGGGGACGAGGGCTCGGCCGAGAAAGCGGCCGCGAAGTAGCGCCGGCCGCGGGCCGGCCGGAATGGCTTGCCAATATCCTACTTTTTTGATAGGATTTGGGGTGGGCGAAAGGAACCGCACGTGCTCAAGCGCCGGGATTTTCTCAGGGCCGCGGGAACGGGAGGCGCCCTCTGGGCGGCCGCCCGGCGGCTTCCGGCCGGCCTCTACGGCTCCGCCCCATCAGCGACTCTCAAGGAGGGACGGCAGATGAATTATACCGCTAAGGACTATTCCCGGCTCATCGGGCTCCCCGGGTTCAGCGACACGCTCCTGAAGAATCACTTCACGCTCTACCAGGGCTACGTGACCAACACCAACAAGGTCCTCGACATCCTCGGGCTCATGGCCAAGGACGGCAAGACGGCGACCCCCGAGTACGCCGAGCTCAAGCGCCGCCTCGGCTGGGAGTTCAACGGCATGAGGCTCCACGAGCTCTACTTCGAGAATCTCGGCGGCAAGGCCGCTCTCGATCCGGCGGGCAAGCTCGGCCGCCGTCTCGTCGAGCAATACGGCGACCTTGAGTCCTGGGAGAAGGACTTCCGGGCGACGGGCGCCATGCGCGGCATCGGCTGGGTCGTCCTCTACGAGGACCTGACCAACGGCCGCCTGATCAACTTCTGGATCAACGAGCACGACGTCAGCCATCCCGCCGGATGCGCGCCCCTGCTGGTCATGGACGTCTTCGAGCACGCCTTCATGCTCGACTACGGGCTCAAGCGGGCCGACTACATCGAGGCCTTCTTCAAGGCCGTCGACTGGGCGGCCGTCGGCGCGAGGCTCAAATAAGCGGCCCCGCGGCGATCGACGCCGAGCGCGTCCGCGTCCTCAGACCCGGGCCGGCGGCGCCCCGGCCCTTCGTCGTCTACTGGATGCAGGCGGCCCAGCGGGCCGAGGCCAATCACGCCCTCGAATACGCCGTCGGCGTCTCGAACGAGCTCCGCCGCCCCCTCGTCGTCCTCTTCGCCCTGACCGATCGCTATCCCGAGGCGAACGAGCGTTCCTACGCCTTCATGCTCGAGGGACTGAAGGAAACACGCCGGAGGCTTCGCGAACGGGGCCTGCCGCTCGTCGTCCGCCGGGGCGAGCCGGACGAGGTCGTCGCGGCCTTCGGCCGGGACGCCGCCTTCGTCGTCGTCGACGACGGCTATGTCCGGCGGGAGCGGCGCTGGCGGGCCGCGGCCGCCCGGGCCCTGGACTGCCCGCTCGTCGAGGTGGCGACGAACGTCATCGTCCCCGTCGAGGCGGCTTCGCCCAAGGAGGAGTACTCCGCGGCGACCCTGCGGCCCAAGATCTATCGCCGGCTCGGCGATTTCCTGCGGCCCCTGAAAGCGACGCCCCTGCGCGTCCGCTCCCCCGAGCCCGGCCTCGAATCCTTCGACATCGACGATACCGACGCGGCCCTGGCCCGGCTCGACCTCGGCCGCGCGGTCGGGCGGGTGAGCGCCTGGCGCGGCGGGGCCGCCGAGGCCGAGAAGAAGCTCCGCGCCTTCGTCGGGCGCAAGCTCGCCGCCTACGCCGAGGGCCGGAACGACCCGGCGCTCGACGGGCAGTCCGGCCTGAGCCCCTATCTCCACTTCGGCCAGATCTCGCCCCTCGCCGTGGCCCTGGCCGTGAAGAAGGGGCCCGCCTACGGCCAGGCCGCCTTCCTCGAGGAGCTCATCGTCCGCCGCGAGCTCAGCTTCAATTTCGTCCGCTACAACCGGGCCTACGACCGGTTCGAGGGGCTGCCCGAGTGGAGCCGGGCCACCCTCCTCGAGCACGCCGGCGACAGGAAGGCCTACGCCTATTCCCGGGCCGAGCTGGAGCGGGCGGCCACACACGACCCCTATTGGAACGCGGCCCAAAAGGAAATGATCCTGACCGGCAAGATGCACGGCTACATGCGGATGTATTGGGGGAAGAAGATCCTGGAGTGGTCGGCCTCGCCGCGCCAGGCGTTCCGGACGGCCCTTGCCCTCAACAATGCCTACGAGCTCGACGGCCGGGGCCCCAACGCTTTCGCCGGCGTCGCTTGGACGTTCGGCAAGCATGACCGGCCCTGGGGCCGGCGGCCCGTGTACGGGACCGTCCGGTCGATGACCGCCGCGGGCCTGGGCCGGAAATTCGACGCCGACGCTTACGTCCGGAAGATCGGAAACCTGCCCGGCGCCTGATATCGCCGGCGCGCCTGGCATTCGCCGCCGTTCCGCGCTATCCTGACGGAAACGCCCGCGAGGAGGCCGCCATGACTTCTGAGGAGATCAGACGCTCGGACAAGGCCGGGCTGTCGCCCGGGACGCTGATGTACATCGGGGAGAAGAAGGCCGGGAAGCCGCGGATCACGGTCATCGACTACGACGAAGGGAGCTTCCTCGAGAAAGAGGCGGCCTCGGTCGAGGAGTGCTTCCCCTTCAAGGACACGGCCACGGTGACCTGGATCAACGTCGACGGCGTCTCGGACGCCAACGTTGTCGCTTCGCTCGGGGCCAAGTTCGACATCCACCCTCTCGTCCTCGAGGACATCATGACGACGACCCAGCGGCCGAAGGTCGAGGACCTGGGGAACGCCGTGTTCGTCGTCCTGCGGATGATCGAGTGCGAGAAGGACGGGACGAACATCGCCGCCGACCAGCTCAGCCTCATCGTGGGCCCCAACTTCGTCCTGTCGTTCCAGGAAACGCCCGGCGACTGCCTCGATCCGGTGAGAGAGAGGATCCGGGGCGGCAAAGGCCGCATCCGCGGGCTGGGGCCCGATTATCTGGCCTACGCGATCGTCGACGCGGTCGTCGACAACTATTTCTTCGTCCTGGAGACCCTCGGCGGGCGGATCGACGCCCTCGAGGAGACGCTGGTCGACGAGCCGCGCCGCGAGCTCCTGCACGAGATCCACGGCCTGAAGCGGGAGATGATCGACCTGCGCAAGTCCGTCTGGCCCCTCCGCGAGGTCGTCAACGGGCTGGAGCGGCTGGAGACGCCCCTCATCAAGAGCTCGACGGACGTCTATCTGCGCGACCTCTACGACCACACCATCCAGGTCATCGACACCGTCGAATCGTTCCGGGAGATGCTGACGAGCATGGTCGAGACCTATCTCTCGAGCGTCTCAAACCGGATGAACGAGGTCATGAAGGTCCTGACGATCATCTCGACGATCTTCATCCCGATCACGTTCCTGGCCGGCGTCTACGGCATGAACTTCAGGTATTTTCCCGAGATCGGGTGGCCTTTGGGCTACGCCCTTTTCTGGGGGATCGTCCTGGCCGCGGTCGGCGGGATGTTCGCCTTCTTCCGCCGCAAGCGCTGGCTCTAGGCAAGCAAGCGATCGCCCGGGTCCTCGCCCAGGCGGTAGCGGCGGATCTTGTGATAGAGCGTCGAGCGCGAGATGGCCAGGATCCGGCTGACCTCGGCCCGGTTCTGCCCGGTGACCTCGAGGAGGAAGCCGATATAATCCTTCTCGAGGGCCCGGAGGGTCGGGAACCCGGCCGGCTTGACGAACTCGCGGCCCTCCTCGAGCCCGAGGTAGCGTTGCAGATAGACGTTCATCGCGGTCCCCGGCGTCAGCGCACCCGGGCCCCCTGGATGAGGCGGTAGTTGTTGGCCACGACGTAGGAGAGCAGGGCGTTGGAGGCGGTGGTCATGATCCAGGCCACGGTCTTGTTCTTCTTGAACAGGGCCTTCATGCTCCAGTAGGACAGGGCCGTGGTGCCGGCCTTGACGGCGGCGAAAGCCGCCGGGCTCTTGACGAAAGGCTTCATGAGCGGGTTGGTCTCTTCGAGGCCGGGGACCTTGAGGGCCTGGCGCGTCGAGACGTAATCGGCGACATTGAGGCCGATCATGAGCGCGAGATTGGCGTCGAAGAGGGCCTTGCCGGCGCGCACGCTCGGCTTGTAGGCCTGGATCCGGACCGACGGGGTATAGAGCGCGGCCGGGGCCGCGAGGGCCGCTTCCTCGGCCGCGAGCGGCAGGGGCGCGGGGAGCGGCAGAGGATCGGGGAAGACGAAATCCGACGCCGGGAGACCGGCGGCGACGTGGACCTCCCAGACGGCTTCGGAAGCCGCCAGGGACCCGATGGAAAACACGGTCAGGAAGATGGTCGCGATGACCAGCTTGGTTTTCATTGGCTCCGCTCCTTTTTCCTGTGGAACGGCCTATATATTGGCAAGAACGGTGCCAATCGCGCCGAATATTCGTATGTCTATGAATACAAATGAATAAAGTGGAATGCGACGGCCTGACACAAGCCTAATCGAATGTTCTATAATAGGGCAATTACGATGCTCTGGGTCTGTGTAATATATTTATTAGCAATAATATACTAATAGATTTAATAATATGTACTCTATTTGGCCATTTGATACATGGATGAAATCAAGAAAAGGTCCAATAAAGGTACGGCTATTTGGCCTTGCTGTTCGTTTTTAAAGCGGCCGGACCGTTCCCATTCGGCCGGCCCAGGACCTTTCGGAGGTAGGCCGCGGTGATGGACTCGCGGCTCTGGGCCACCTTTTCGGGCGTGCCCTGGGCGACGATATGGCCGCCCGCGTCGCCGCCTTCGGGTCCGAGATCGATGACGTGGTCGGCGCTCTTGATGACGTCGAGGTTGTGCTCGATGACGACGATCGTATGGCCGTCGGCGACGAGCTTCTGGAGCGAGCGCAGGAGCACGGCGACGTCGTTCGGGTGGAGGCCGATGGTCGGCTCATCGAACAGGTAGAGGACGCGCTGGTCTCTCTCGTGGACGAGATGGTAGGCGAGCTTGATGCGCTGGAGCTCGCCGCCGGAGAGCGTCGTGGTCGGCTGGCCCAGCTTGAGGTAGCCGAGGCCGACCTCGACGAGGGGATAGAGCTTCCGGGTGATCTCGGGCCGGCCGGCGAAGAAGAGGCAGGCCTCGGTGACGCTCATCCCCAGGACGTCGTCGATCGTCTTGCCGTTCCAGCGGACCTCCAGGATCTCCTTCTTGAAGCGCCTGCCCTTGCACGCGTCGCAGACGAGGCTGACGTCGGACAGGAACTGCATCTCGACGACCTGGACCCCGGCGCCCTTGCATTCCTCGCACCGCCCGCCCGCGGTGTTGAAGGAGAAGTAACCCGGACGGAAGCCCATGAGCTTGGCCTCGCGGGTGGCGCTGAAGAGCTCGCGGATCCCGTCCATGGCCTTCGTGTAGGTGGCCGGGATCGACCGGGGCGAGGCGCTGAGCGGCGACTGGTCGACCATGATGACCTTGTCGATCTTGTCGGCGCCGCGGATCTCGCCGAAACCGTCGTCGGAGACGCCCTCGAGGCCGCGGAAGAGGACGTCCGCGATGAGCGTGCTCTTGCCCGAGCCCGAGACGCCCGTGACGCAGGTGAAGACGCCGAGGGGGAAGCGCACGTTGATGTTCTTGAGGTTGTGCTTGTGCGCATCGCGGACCTCGAGGAAGGTCCGCGAGGCCCGGCGGGTCGGCGGCACGGCGATCTCCTTCTCGCCGCGGATGTACTGGGAGGTCAGGGATTCGGGGCTGCGGAGGAAGTCCTCCCAGGGCCCCTCGAAAACGACCTCGCCGCCCGCCTCCCCGGCCCGGGGCCCCATGTCGACGATGTGCTCGGCGGCCCGGACGATATCGGGGTCGTGCTCGACGACGACGACGGTGTTGCCGATCTCCTTGAGGGACCGGAGGATCTGGACGAGCCGGTGGTTGTCGCGCGGATGGAGGCCGATCGAGGGCTCGTCGAGGACGAAGAGCGTCCCCACGAGCGAGGCGCTCAGGGCCGCGGCCAGCGAGATCCGCTGGGCCTCGCCGCCGCTCAGGGTGAAGGTCATGCGGTCGAGGGCGATGTAGTCGAGGCCGACCTCGTGGAGGAAGCGCAGGCGGCCGCGGATCTCTTGAACGAGCTTCTCGGCGACCTGGCGTTCGAAGGGCGCGAGGTCGAGGGTCTCGAAGAAGGCGGCAGCCTCGGCCACGGTCATGGCCACGACCTCGCCGATGTTGAGCCCCTTGATCCTGACGCTTAGGGCCCGGCGGTTGAGGCGGGTCTTGGCGCAGGCCGGGCAGGCGATGTATTTCCGGTAGCGGCTGAGCAGGACCCGGACCTGGACCTTGTATTTCTTCGATTGGAGCCAGTCGAAGAAGCCCTTGACGCCGTAATAGCCGTCGCCGCCCTCGAGGACGAACCGCTGGTCGTCCGGCCGGAGATCGCGGAAAGCGACGTTCGTCGGGATCTTGCGCCGCTTGGCCTCGGCCAGGAGCTCCTTCTGCATGCCCTTCGACAGGGGCTTGGTCCAGGGCTCGACGGCGCCCTGCTCGAGCGACTTCGTCCGGTCGGGGATGACCTTGTCCTCGTCGACGACGGCCAGGTCGCCGAAGCCGTGGCATTCGGGGCAGGCTCCGTGGGGGCTGTTGAAGGAGAAGAGGTTCGGGTAGGGGTCCTCGACCGGCAGGCGGCAGGCCTTGCACTCGAGCTTCTCGGAAAAGACGTACTCGTGGCCGGCCTCGGTCCGGACCCGGACGCGGCCGTCGCCTTTCTTCAGGCCCATTTCGAGCGAATCGGCCAGGCGCTCCCGCTCGTCGACGCCGAGGGTGAGGCGGTCGACGAGGACGTCGACGGCGCCGCCGTCCTTGGGCCGGGCGCCGAGGTCGACGACCTCGCCTCCGGCCAGGGCGCGGTTGAAGCCGTCCTTCTTGAGCGAAGCGACGCCCCTCTCGCGGGGCCAGGCGAAGGTCACGAAGGCGCGGGTCTCCCGCGGCTCCCGGCCGAGCTGGTCGATCATGGCGTCGACGGTGTCGCGGACGACGGGCCGGCCGCACTGCAGGCAGTGGACCGTGCCGATGCGGGCGTAGAGGACGCGGAGGAAATCGAAGATCTCGGTGACCGTGGCCACCGTCGAGCGGGGGTTCTTGGCCGCGCCCTTCTGCTGGATGGCGATGGCCGGGGGGATGCCCTCGATGAGGTCGGCGTCGGGCTTGTCCATGCGCTCGAGGAACTGGCGGGCGTAGGAGGACAGCGACTCGATGTAGCGGCGCTGGCCCTCGGCGTAGAGCGTGTCGAAGGCCAGGGACGATTTGCCCGAGCCGCTGACGCCGGTGACGACGATGAGCTTGTTCAGGGGGACGTCGAGGTCGACGCCCTTCAGGTTGTGGACCCGGACGCCGCGGAGGAGGATGCCGTCTGTCGTCGTCATGGGGTCACTCGAATCTCCCATTATAACACGGATGAGGGGGGCTGTCGCCGCCCGGGGAAGTCGTCTTCTCGGCTTTGTTCCGGGCATCCCCCTTGCCCCCCGGTCCCCCCGGGAAC